>JBGSKF010000111.1:0-24584 GCA_041741375.1 Gemmatimonadales bacterium
ATGCCGGGGGACAACGTGCAGATGACGATCGAGCTGATCACGCCGATCGCGATGGATGAGGGCCTGCGGTTCGCGATCCGGGAGGGTGGCCGGACGGTGGGCGCAGGGGTGGTCACCAGGATTCTCGAGTAGTCCGGTCCGTTTTGACGATGAGGCAGGTATGAGCGAACGCATTCGAATCCGGCTCAAGGCTTTCGACCACGTGGTCCTGGACCAGGCGGCGGCGGACATCGTCCGCACCGTCGAGAAGACGGGAGCCCAGGTGTCCGGGCCGATCCCCCTTCCGGTCAAGACCGAACGGTGGACGGTGTTGCGGAGCCCGCATGTTGACAAGAAGAGCCGGGAACAGTTCGAGCTGCGGACCCACAAGCGCCTGCTCGAAATCAATGAGTCCCGTCCCCAGACCATGGACGCCCTGACCAAGCTTGACCTGCCGGCAGGGGTGGACGTGGAGATCAAGGTCCAATAGCAATGAGCACAGGACTGATCGGCCGCAAGCTCGGGATGACTCGGGTGTTCAGCGAGGACGGCAATGCCGTCCCGGTCACCGTCATCGAGGCCGGACCGTGCCGGGTGGTGCAGGTCCAGGAATCACGCCTCCAGCTCGGCTTCGGCGCCAAGCGCGCCACGCGCCAGACCAAGGCGGAACTGGGCCATGCCCGGAAGGCCGGCCTCGACGCCGCCCCCCAGGTGCTCCGGAGCTTCCCCTCGCCCGCCGATGGCCTCACCGCCGGCGACACCGTGACGGTCTCGATCTTCGAGCCGGGCGAACGGGTGAAGGTTACCGGTACGAGCAAGGGCCGCGGGTTCCAGGGTGTGGTGCACCGGCACGGATTCGGCGGCGGCCCCGGAAGCCATGGCAACACGCGGCACCGGAAGCCCGGGTCCATCGGACCGGGCACCAACCCGTCCCGGGTCATCAAGGGAAAGAAGATGCCGGGGCATCAGGGTGCGGCCCGGCACACCGAGCTCGGCCTCGTGGTCGTGCGGGTGGACGCCGAGCGCAATCTGCTCTTCATCCGGGGCGCGATTCCCGGGGCCCGGAACGGCATCGTGACCGTGGCCAAACAGGGAGGAAAGAGCCGTCATGCTTGAGGCGAGGCATTGCAGCGCAACGGGAGGCACCCGCGACACGGGGTTCGCGCTTCCGTCCGATTATTTCGATGGCACGGTGAACACCGCCGTTCTGCACCAGGCGATCAAGACTTTCCTGGGCAACCAGCGACAGGGCACCGCGTCCACGAAGACGCGGAGCCACATCTCCGGTGGCAACCAGAAGCCGTGGAAGCAGAAGGGAACCGGGCGGGCCCGGCAAGGGACCACGCGGGCGCCCCATTGGCGGGGCGGTGGCGTGGTGTTCGGTCCCCACCCGCGGGACTACCGGACGGGGTTGCCGAAGAAGGTGCGGCAGCTGGCGCGGAAGTCGGCGCTCAATGCGCGGGCCCGAGAGGGCGCGCTGATCGTGATTGATCGCCTGGCCTTCGAGAGCCCGAAGACGAGCGCATTCGCCGCCATTCTGGAGCAGCTGGGGCTGACGGGCCAGAAGGTTCTGGTCCTGACCCACGGGCAGAATCCCCAGGCCTGGCTCAGCGCCCGGAACATCCCGGGGATCCGAATCATGCCCTGGAGCGACGCCGCCCCGTACGACATCATCTGGTCCTCGTCGGTTCTCGTGGAAGCAGGCGCCCTCGCCGGCGGTGAGGTGATCGAGGGAGCGGAGACGACAGAGGAAACGACCGGCGCGGCCCCCGCCACGCGGAAGGCGCCGGCGCGCGCGAGGAAGGCCAATGTCGGCAAGGTGGCTTCGGCGAAGAAGACCAAGGCCGCCGCGAAGACCCCGGCCCGCAGGACGGCCGCCACAAAGGCTCCGGCGAAGAAGGCGGCCACCAAGTCGGCCTCCCGGAAGTCATCTGACACCCCGAAGGGAGGGAAGTGATGCCCACCCTGTACGAGACCGTGGTGCGGCCTCTCGTGACCGAGAAGAGCTCCGCCGCCTACCAGAACCGCAAGGAGTACACCTTCGAGGTGCATCCGGCGGCGAGCAAGGGACAGATCCGGGAGGCGTTGCAGACGCTCTTCGGGGTCACGGTCACCGATGTCCGCACCATGCAGATGCGCCGGAATGAAGTCACGCGCGGACGGACCCGCGGGACTACGGCTGCCTGGAAGAAAGCCGTTGTCACGCTCAAGGACGGCGACTCCATCGCCGTGTTCGAGGGCTGATCATGAGCATTCGACAGTTTCGCCCCATGACCGCGGCAACCCGGTTCAAGTCGGTCTCCGGATTCGACGAGATCACCCGGGGTACGCCCGAGAAGTCGCTGGTGGAGCCCCTCACGAAGTCGGGGGGACGCAACAACCTCGGCCACCTCACCCTGCGCCACCGGGGCGGCGGGCACAAGCGCCAGTACCGGGTGATCGACTTCAAGCGCAACAAGATCGGCGTACCGGCCCGGGTGGCGGAAATCGAGTACGACCCGAACCGCAGCGCGCGGATCGCCCTGCTGGTCTACGCCGACGGGGAGAAGCGCTACATCCTCCACCCGGCGGGGCTGAAGCAGGGGGACACGGTGATCGCGGGCCCCGGCAGCGAACCCCGCACCGGCAATGCGCTCCCGCTCGGCGAAGTGCCCCTCGGCATGTCGGTGCACAACATCGAGCTCAAGATCGGCAAGGGCGGCCAGATGGCCCGGAGCGCCGGATCCCACGCGCAGGTCGTGGCTCGAGAGGGCGATTACGTGACGCTCCGGCTGCGGTCGAGCGAGATGCGCCTCGTGCATCAGCGGTGCATGGCCACCATGGGTGAGGTGGGCAATGCGGACCACGAGTTGCTCTCCGTGGGCAAGGCCGGAAAGACCCGGTGGCTGGGTCGGCGCCCCAAGGTGCGTGGTGTGGCGATGAACCCGGTGGACCATCCGCTGGGTGGAGGCGAAGGCAAGACCTCCGGGGGGCGGCCGCCGGTGTCGCCGTGGGGCCTGGTGGAAGGCAAGAAGACCCGGAAGCGGAAGAAGGGCTCGAACAGACTCATCGTGCGCGGCCGCAAGCGCGGGAAGGCGACCAAGTAATGGGACGCAGCATCAAGAAGGGCCCGTTCGTGCAGGAGGCGTTGCTGCTCAAGGTAAGCGCCATGACTGCCAGGAACGAGAAGAAGCCCATCAAGACGTGGAGCCGGGCGAGCACCATTCTCCCGGAGTTCGTCGGGCACACCTTTGCCGTGCACAACGGCAACAAGTTCATTCCCGTGTACTGCACGGAGAACATGGTGGGGCACAAGCTTGGAGAGTTTGCCCCGACCCGCCTGTTCCGCGGACATAGCGGCAAGCTGGTGGACAAGAAGGCGAAGCCGGAGTGATCATGCACGGACATGCGATTCAACGCACGGTGCGGCAGTCGCCGCGGAAGATGCGGCTCGTGATCGACCTGATCCGGGGCCGGGATGTGAATGAGGCCTACGCGATCTTGAAGTTCAACAAGAAGCACGCGGCCAAGCAGATCGCCAAGACGCTGCGGTCCGCGGTGGCGAACGCCGAGCAGCATGCCCTGCGGGACAATGAGCCGTTTGACGCCGACCGGCTTCTGGTGTCCAAGGCGATCGTGAACGCGGGGCAGACGCTCGGCCGCTTTCACGCCGCCGCGCAGGGGCGCGCCACGCCGATCCGGAAGCGGACGAGCCATGTGGAGATTCACGTGGCGAGCAAGGAGACTGCCTGATGGGCCAGAAGACACATCCAATCGGATTCCGCCTCGGGATCGTGAAGCCGTGGACGTCGCGTTGGTTCGGCGGGCGGGACATGCCAGCCATGCTGAAGGAAGACGAGCTGATCCGGCGGTATCTGATGACCCGGCTCGGCCACGCGGCGATCGCCGAGATCCACATCGAACGGCGGCCCGGCAAGGTCACCGTGACGGTGCACACGGGCCGCCCCGGGGTGGTGATCGGGAAGAAGGGCGCCGAGGTGGATAAGCTGCGGGACGAGCTGGCTCAGCTCACCGGCAAGGATGCGGCGATCAACGTCGAGGAGATCAAGCGTCCCGAGACGTCGGCCCAGCTGGTCGCGGACAACATCGCTCATCAGCTCAAGCAGCGGATCTCCTTCCGCCGGGCGATGAAGCGGGCGCTGCAGGCCGCCATGCGGATGGGAGCCCAGGGGATCAAGGTGCGGGTGTCGGGACGCCTGGGGGGAGCGGAGATCGCCCGGACCGAGGGGTATCACGAGGGCCGGGTGCCGCTGCACACGCTGCGGGCTGACATCGATTATGCGACGGCCACGGCTCGGACGACCTACGGGGCGATCGGGATCAAGGTCTGGATCTTCAAGGGTGAGGTGGTCGAGGATGTGACCGGCCGCACCTACAGTACAGGAGCCTGAGATCATGCTGGCACCAAAGCGGATCAAGTTCCGGAAGACGTTCAAGGGTCGGACCCGGGGCATCGCCACACGCGGCAACACGGTGTCCTTCGGGGAGTTCGGGCTCATGAGCCTGGATCCGGGGTGGATCACGAACCGGCAGATCGAGGCGGCGCGTATCGCCATGACCCGGGCCATGAAGCGGGGGGGCAAGGTGTGGATCCGGATCTTCCCCGACAAGCCGATCACCAAGAAGCCGGCCGAAACCCGGATGGGGAAGGGGAAGGGAAATCCCGAGGGCTGGGTGGCGGTGGTGAAGCCCGCCCGCATGCTCTTCGAGATGGAGGGGGTCGACGAAGTGCTGGCTCGCAAGGCCTTCGCCCTGGCCGCCGCCAAGTTGCCCGTCAAGACGCGCGTTGTTCGGCGCGAGGAGGTGTAGCATGCGTGCGAGTGAACTGGCCGATCTGTCGGTCGAGGAGCTGGAGGGCAAGCTGGCCGAGCTGACCGAGGAGCGTTTCCGGCTCCGGTTCCGCTCCGCCACGGAGGCGATCGAGAACCCGATCCGGTTCCGGCTGATGCGCCGGGACATCGCCCGGATCAAGACCATTCTGCGCGCCCGAAGCGCGTCAGGGCAGGAGTGAGACCGATGAGCGAGACACAGCCCTCCGCCGAGCCGCGCCGTGCGCGCAAGGTCCGGACCGGAGTCGTCACGAGCGACAAGATGACGCGCACCGTGACGGTGGAACTGGAACGACAGTTTGCGCATCCCGTCTACGGGAAGCAGGTGCTGCGCACGACCCGGCTCAAGGCGCGGGACGACGTGGGCGCCAAGGTGGGGGACACCGTGACGATCATGGAGACCCGGCCGATCGCGAAGACCGTCTGCTGGCGGGTCCTCGAGATCGTCAAGCGGGCCAAGTAGGCCGGACCGGCACCGACAGGAGCGGGACATGGTACAACAGGAAACGATTCTCCGCATCGCGGACAACTCAGGCGCTCGCAAGGCGCTGGTGATCCGGGTGCTGGGGGGCAGCAAGCGCCGGTATGCCGGTCTGGGCGACCGGGTTGTCGTGGCCATCAAGGACGCGATCCCGACCGGACAGGTCAAGAAGGGGGAGGTGGCCAAGGCGGTCATCGTGCGCACCGTGAAGGAAACCCGCCGCAAGGACGGCTCCTACATCCGGTTCGACGAGAACGCCGCGGTCCTGATCACCGACAATGGCGAGCCTCGGGCCACCCGCATCTTCGGTCCCGTGGCGCGCGAACTGCGCGACAAGCGGTACATGAAGATAGTGTCCCTGGCGCCCGAGGTACTCTGATCATGAAACCATTGGTCTACAAGAAGTCGAAGCGCATCCGGTCGGCGCGGCCGGTTCGGGCCCGGATGCCGATCACCAAGGGGGACACCGTGCAGGTGATCTCCGGGGATGACAAGGGCAAGCAGGCCCGGGTGCTGCTGGTGCACCTGAAGACCGGACGGGTCACCCTGGAAGGGGTGAACGTGGTGAAGCGCCACCGCCGGGCCACCGAGACCACCGAGGCCGGCATCGTGGAGTTCCCGGCCCCGATTCACCACTCCAAGGTGATGCTGCTGGATCCGGCGTCCGGTGCCCCGACGCGGGTGCGCCGCCGGCAGGACCAGGACGGGACCATCGAACGGATCGCCGTCAAGAGTGGACAACCGATTCCGAGGACGCGGTAATCATGGCTCAGCAGAAGCAGGCCAAGCCGCCCGCCAAGGGCGCCCCTCCGGCGGCGAGCAAGAAGGAGAAGCTCTCCGTGGGGGACACCGATCCGGCGCCCAAGGTGAGCGACGGTATCCCGCGGCTCCAGACCCGGTATCTGGAATCGATCCGGCCGCGCCTGGCCATGGAGTTCGGGTTTGCCAATCCGAACCAGATCCCCCGGATCAGCAAGATCGTGCTGAACGTCGGGGTGGGCGACGCGAACAAGAACCCGAAGCAGCTCGAGGCGGTCGTGCGGGAGCTGGCCCAGGTCACCGGGCAACGGCCCGTCGTGACGCGCGCCAAGAAGTCGATTGCCAACTTCAACCTGCGGGCCGGAATGCCGGTGGGGGCGTCGGTGACGCTTCGGGGTCCGCGGATGTACGAGTTCCTGGACCGTTTCATCACCCTGGCCCTGCCGCGGGTGAGGGACTTCCGGGGCCTGCCGGAACGAAGCTTTGATGGCCGGGGGAACTACACCTTCGGGATCAAGGAACAACTGATTTTTCCCGAGATCGACTACGACAAGGTCGAGAAGATCCACGGGATGGACATTACCATCGTGACCACCGCCCAGCGAGACGACCTTGCCATGGCGCTCCTGCGGGAATTCGGGTGGCCGTTCCGGGGGGAAACCCCGCTGCAAGTCGCATAAGGGCGAGGAGAAAGACCCATGGCCAAGACCTGCTGGATCGAGCGTGCCAAGCGGCCGCCGAAGTTCAAGAGCCGAGTCGTGCGCCGCTGCCAGCGGTGTGGACGCGTCCGCGCGGTGCTGCGCCGGTTTGGCCTCTGCCGCATCTGTTTTCGTGAGCTCGCGCTCCGGGGGGAAATCCCGGGCGTGCGCAAGGCCAGTTGGTAGGAGGAAGGGCCCAGGATGAGCATGACTGACCCCATCGCGGATATGCTGACCCGCATCCGCAACGCTTGCAGTGCCGGGCACCGGCGCGTCGACATTCCCGCCTCGAAGTTCAAGGCGGAGGTGGCGCGCCTGCTGCGCGACAATCACTATATCGCCGACTACAAGATGCTGGACGGCGATGGACGCGGTGTGCTCCGGCTGTATCTCCGGTACCACAACGAGCTTCCCGTGATCCGGGAGGTCCAACGCGTCTCGTCTCCCGGCCTTCGGCGGTTCGTCCGGTGCCGGGACATTCCGCGGGTGCGGAACGGCCTCGGGATGGCGATCGTGTCGACCCCCAAGGGGTTGATGTCCGATCGGGACGCCCGGAGCGCCAACCTTGGCGGCGAACTTGTCGCCGTGATCTGGTAGGAGGCCGTCCATGTCCCGTATCGGCAAGAAGCCCGTCCCCATTCCGGGGGGAGTGACGATCACACTCCAGGGGAACCACATCGCGGTCAAGGGGCCCAAGGGCGAACTCGCCCGGAGCCTCCCGGCCGACATGCGGGTGGCCCACGAGGGTGAGACCATCGTCGTGACCCGTCCGGGGGATGAACCCCGGCACAAGGCCCTGCACGGTCTGACCCGCACCCTGGTGGCCAACATGGTCGAGGGGGTGTCGAAGGGGTTTGAGAAGGTCCTGGAGATCCAGGGTGTCGGGTACAAGGCCGAACCCACGGCCACGGGAGTGAAGATGGTGGTCGGGTACTCTCACCCGGTGGAGTACGCCGCCCCCGCGGGGATCACCCTGACCGTCGAGAGCAACACGGTCGTGAAGGTGTCGGGAGCGAACAAGGAAATGGTGGGCCAGGTGGCCGCCGAACTTCGGGGGGTCCGGCCTCCCGAGCCCTACAAGGGCAAGGGCGTCCGGTATCGGGGTGAACAGGTGCGCCGCAAGGCCGGCAAGACAGGAGCGAAGTAAATGCGTCCCATTCATGCGCCGAAGACTCGCGAAGAACGCCGGTACTGGCGCCACCTTCGGGTCCGGAAAAGGCTGTCGGGCACGGCGGATCGGCCCCGGCTCGTGGTGTTCCGTTCGCTCAAGCACGTCTATGCCCAGCTCGTCGACGACGATCGCGGAGTGACCCTCCTCGGCGTCAGCGACCTGAGCGAGGGCTTGCAGGCCGACGGCGCCGGAAAGACCGCCCGGAGTCGCGCGGCGGGCAAGTTGCTCGCGGAGCGGGCTCTCGCGGCCGGCGTGACGCGGGTGGTTTTCGATCGTGCGGGTTATCGCTACCATGGCCGGGTGCAGGCTGTCGCCGACGGCGCCCGTGAAGGGGGATTGGAGTTCTGATGAGCGAATCGACAACGGACACCCAGCAGCCCGGAACCGGAGCGGGCGGTCCTCGTGGTCGCGGTCGCGGCCGGGGCGGTGAACGTCCCTCCCGGGATCGGGGCCCCCGCCGGGACCGCACCGAGGCGCAGAGCGACCTGATCGAAAAGGTGATCGACATCAACCGCGTGGCCAAGGTGGTCAAGGGCGGCCGCCGATTCTCCTTCAATGCGCTGGTCGCGGTGGGAGACGGGCGGGGACGGGTCGGCATCGCCACCGGCAAGGCCAACGAGGTGTCCGAAGCGGTGCGCAAGGCCGTCGAGGCCGCCAAGCGCACGATGGCCGAAGTGCCCCGAACCGGAAGCACGATCCCGCACGAGATTGTGGGGCATCACGGCGCAGGGCGGGTGCTTCTGAAGCCGGCCGCCGCGGGAACCGGCGTCATCGCCGGCGGACCGGTGCGCGCCGTGCTCGAATGCGTCGGGATCACCGACATCTTGACCAAGTCTCTCGGGTCGACGAATCCGCACAACATGGTGCGGGCCACCGTGGCCGGCCTTCGCGATCTCGTCTCCGTGGAACAGGTGGCGCGCGAACGCGGGGTCGATGTGGCGGCCCTCGGATATCGCGCCCGGCAGGGAGGGTGACATGACCAGGACCAAGACCAAGGCGCCGACCACGGGTCGGCTCACCGTGAAGCAGGTGCGATCGGGGATCGGACACGCGGACACGTTCCGCCGGACCCTGCAGTCGATCGGGCTCCGCCATCACCAGCACGCGATCGTGGTGGCGGACACGCCCGCCATTCGGGGAATGTTGTACAAGGTGCGGCACCTCGTTGAGGTGACCCCAGTGCAGGAGGCCTAGTGGCTGATCAGACGAAGTCGCCCGACAAGATCACCCTGTCCAATCTGCGGCCGGCGCCGGGGTCCACCCGGTCGCGCCGCCGCGTCGGACGCGGTCCCGGCAGCGGGATGGGCAAGACGGCCGGCAAGGGGCACAAGGGCCACAAGGCACGAACCGGCGGACAGACCAATCCGGGGTTCGAAGGGGGCCAGATGCCGATGTACCGTCGCCTGCCCAAGCGCGGGTTCACCAATCCGTTCAAGGTGACCTTCCAGACGGTCAACCTGCACCAGCTCCCCCGAGTCGAGGGGACCGAGATCACGCCGGCCACCCTGGCGGGGGCACATCTCGTGGCCCGTCCGGCCGACCCCGTCAAGATTCTGGGAACGGGTGAGGTCACCCGGGCGTACACCGTGTCGGGTGTGGTGTGCTCCGCCACGGCCCGGGCCAAGATCGAGGCCGCAGGCGGCCGCATCGAGGCGTAGGTGACAGCGCCACGGGTTCCCGGCCTCGGGATTGATGAGGAACTGAAGAACAAGATCCTCTTCACGCTGCTCTGCATTCTGATCTACCGGGTCGGCGCGCACATCGCCGCCCCGGGCGTCAACGTGCCCGCCCTGGCGGCGTTCATCCAGAACTCCGCCGCGTCCGGCTTCTTCGCGCTCTATGACACCCTGGGCGGCGGACTCTCGCGCGCCACGGTGTTCGCGCTGGGCATCATGCCGTACATCTCGGCGTCCATCATCTTCCAGCTGGCCGGGGGAATGGTGCCGACGGTCAGCAAGATGCAGAAGGACGAGGAGGGGCGGAAGAAGCTCACCCAGTGGACCCGCTACGTCGCGATCGTCATCTCGCTGTCCCAGGCATACACCTTCACTCTCTTCACCGAGGGGATTCCCGGGGCGATCCCGAATCCCGGGTTCGCGTCGCGGCTGATCATGGTGGTCACGCTGACCGCGGGTGCCGTGTTCGTGATGTGGCTCGGCGAACAGATCACCGAACGCGGGATCGGAAACGGGATGAGTCTCCTCATCACCGTGTCGATCCTGGAACGGATGTGGCCGGGTACCCTGCAGCTTCTCGGATACCTGCGTGACGGCGTCGTCTCCGTGCCGGGGGGAATCCTGTTCGTGGCGGTCCTGGTGGCCTCCATGGCGGCTGTGACCGGCATGACGATCGCCTCGCGACGCATCCCGATTCAAATACCCCGAAAGGTGATGGGGCGGGGACGCATCCGGGAGGGCCAGAAGACCTTCATCCCGATCCGGCTGATCACCGCCGGCGTGATGCCGATCATCTTCGCCCAGACGATCATCATCGTCCCGAGCACCTTGGCCACCTTCACCCGGAACCAGATCCTGACCGACATCGCGGGATTCTTCGTGCCGGGCGGACTGTGGTACAATCTCGTCTTCATGGTGATGATCGTGCTCTTCAGCTACTTCTACACCTCCATCATCTTCAACTCGGTGGATCTGTCGGAAAATCTGAAGAAGCAGGGCGGATTCATCCCCGGGGTGAAGCCGGGCGCGGCCACGGCGGACTACATCGACGGTGTGCTGGCCCGTGTCACTCTCCCGGGATCCCTGTTCCTGGCCGTGATTGCGGTGTTCCCGATCCTGGTGTCGCAGCAGGTGAACATTCAGACCCAGTTTGGCGGGACCTCGATCCTGATCGTGGTGGGCGTGCTGCTCGACACCATCGCCCAGATCGAGCAACACCGGACCCTGCGGAAGTACGACAGTTTCATGAAGACGGGGCGTGTCAAGTTTCGGGGTCGCCAGCGCTTCATCTGACGGATCCAGGGGAATGAACGGGCGGTGGATGGGATGGTCGCTCGGCGACGCCCCCTCCACCGCCCCTGTGTTTGAGAGGAGGGACATCGTGGACATTCTGCTGCTGGGCCCTCCCGGGGCTGGAAAGGGTACCCAGGGCGCCCTCCTGTCCCGGACACTCGGTCTCCCGAAGTTCGCCACCGGCGACCTGCTTCGGGACGCGGTGCAGCGGGGGACCGCGCTCGGACGCCAGGCGAAGTCAATCATGGAGGCCGGACACCTGGTCAGCGACGAGATCATTCTCGGCGTCGTGCGCGAGGAGATGGCCAAGCCCGAGGCGCGGGGAGGGGTGATCTTCGACGGCGTGGTACGCACCATCCCCCAGGCGGAAGGGGTGCGCGACATTCTCGCCGAGCGGGGCCGCGCGATGGACGCGGTTCTCTTCCTCGACGTGTCCGATGAGGACATCCTGGCCCGACTGGAGCACCGGAGGTCGGTGGAGCAGCGCGCCGATGATGATCCCGCGGCCGTGGCCCGCCGACTGGCCGCCTACCGGGAACAGACCGCCCCGGTGCTGGCGTGGTACGAGGACCGCGGCCCGGTTCACCGAATCGCCGGTGGCGACACCATCGAACGGATCCAGGAACGGATGCTCCATGCCCTCGGCCACTGACCGGATGATCACCCTCAAGTCGGGGAGGGAAATCGAAATCATGGCCCGGGCCGGGGCCATCGTGGCCGGGACCCTGGCCCACATGCGGGCCATCTGCGCCTCGGGGCTGTCGACCGAGGACCTCGACCGGGCGGCCGAAACGTTCATCAGGAGTCATCCGGGGGCCACGCCAAGCTTCAAGGGCCTCTACGGGTTTCCCAAGACACTCTGTACCTCCATCAACGACGAGATCGTCCACGGGATCCCTTCCCGCAAGCGAGTGCTCCGGGAGGGGGACATCGTCAGTGTGGACGTCGGTGTCCACCTCGACGGACTGCATGCCGACAGTGCCACCACGATCCCCGTGGGCACGATCAGTCCGGAGGCCCAGCGGCTTCTCGCGGCGACCGAGGCCTCCCTCTACTGCGGGATTGAAGCGGCCCAGGCGGGCCACCATGTGGGGGACATCGGCCACGCCGTGCAGCAGCGGGCCGAGGCGGAGGGATTCGGCGTGGTGCGGGAACTGGTGGGACATGGAATCGGCGCCCGGTTCCACGAGGAGCCCCAGGTGCCGAACCATGGTCGGCCGGGGCGTGGTCCCCGACTTCAGGTGGGCATGACGATCGCGATCGAACCGATGATCACGATGGGGAGCTTCACCACGCGCACCCTCAAGGATCGCTGGACGGTCTGCACCAGCGATGGGTCCCTGTCAGCGCACTTCGAGCATACGGTGGCCATCACCGCCGAGGGGCCGCGGATCCTGACCCGCCTCCCGGAGTAGCCGCCGGACCGGTCCGGATCGTGTCCAGCAACCAGCGGTGGATGATCGGGTTGCCGGCCACCGCGGTGCCGTGCCGTGGCGTCCTCCTCTCTCCCCGCCCATCGGTGACGACGCCCCCCGCCTCCCGGATCAGCAGAAGGCCGGCCGCCATGTCCCAGGGCGCGAGGTGCAGCTCCCAGAATCCATCGAAGCGTCCCGCCGCCACGTCGGCCAGGTCGAGTGCGGCGGAACCGGCCCGGCGGATCCCGCTCGTAGCCAGGAGGACTGATGCGAACTGGCGTTGGTAGGCTTCGAGAGCCTCGGGGTTCTTGAAGGGGAATCCCGTCCCGATGAGGGCAAACCGGGGATCCCCGACCCGGGACACCAGCAGGGGATGGCCGTTTTCCCACGCCCCATGGCCCAGGGCCGCAGTGCATACCCGGTCATCCCCCGGGCGATGAACAACCCCGGCGAGGACCTCGTCTCCGTCCACGGCGGCGATCGACACGGCCCAGGCGGGATACCGGTGCAGGAAGTTGGTGGTGCCATCCAGCGGATCCACGATCCAATGCAGGCCCGCCGGGCTCTGGTCCGGGGAAAGCTCCTCCCCGAGGACCGGGGCCGAGGATCCGGTGGCCAGCTCCTCCCGGATCACGGCTTCGGCCTCCCGGTCCACCTCGGTCACGAAATCGCTTCGGCCCTTGAGAGTCCAGCGGGCGGGATCGCCGGGAACCGGAACCGTGCGCAGGAAGGCGGCGGCGCGGGCGGCAGCCCGGGTGGCCAAGGCCAGTAAGTTCAAGGGAGAGTTCATCTTGCGGCTATTGTCCCAGGTTGTTAGTTTGATGAAATGCCTCGGATATTCTCGGGAATTCAGCCGACCGGCGACCTGCACATCGGAAACTGGCTCGGCGCCGTTCAGAACTGGGTCCACCTCCAGGATCAGATGGAGTGCATCTACTGCATCGTGGACCTGCACTCCCTCACGGGGGGCTACGATGTGCCCACCATGGCCTCGCGGACCCGGGACATGGCCATCGGTCTTCTCGCGGCCGGGATCGATCCGGAACGCTCCATTCTCTTCGTCCAGTCCCGCGTGGCTGAGCATTCCGAACTGCAGTGGCTCTTCACGACGTTGACGCCGCTCGGCGAACTGGAGCGCATGACGCAGTTCAAAGATAAGTCGGAACGTCTGGAAAGTGTGCCGGCCGGTCTCCTCGCCTACCCGATTCTTCAGGCGGCGGACATCCTCCTCTACCGGGCCGATCGGGTGCCCGTGGGGGAGGATCAGCTCCAGCACCTCGAGCTGACTCGCGAAATCGCCCGGAAGTGGAACTCGGCGTTTGCGGAAACCGATCCCTTCTTCCCCGAGCCGCAGGCACTTCTGACGCCCGCGCGGCGGATCCTGGGACTCGACGGCCAGTCCAAGATGTCGAAGAGTCTGGGCAATACGATCGGATTGCTCGACCCGCCGGACGTCGTGTGGAACAAGCTCCGTCCCGCCATGACCGATCCGGCCCGGGTCACCCGGCGGGATCCGGGGAATCCGGAGGTGTGCAACATGTTCACTCTGCACCGGTCGTTCTCCTCGCCGGACACGGTGGCGACGGTGGATGCGCAATGCCGGTCCGCGGGATGGGGGTGCCTCGATTGCAAGCGTGTGCTGGCCGACGGAATGGAAACAGTGCTGGGACCGATCCGGGCCACGGCCGACGCTCTGAAGGGTGATCCGGGGTCCGTGGACTCGATACTGGAGACGGGCGCGGAGCGGGCCCGGACCCTGGCGCACGAGACGATGGCCGAGGTACGCGATCGCATGGGTTTCTGGCACCCGGAGGTTTGAGATGGCTGGCGCATCGATGGAAAAGATCATCAAGGCGGCGGTGGAGCGGGGGGCCTCGGACCTGCACATCAAGGCGGGGGACGTGTTTCGCGCCCGGATCAACGGGCAGTTGGTCCCGCTGACGAAACAGCGACTGACGCCCGATCAGACCCGGGCCATCACCATCCGGCTCCTCGGGTCCGACGAGGCGCGCAACCGCCTGGACCACCTGCATGATTTCGACTGCAGTTGGGGAATGCCCGGGGTGGGTCGTTTCCGGGTCAACATCCTCCGCCAGCGCTCCTCCTTCATGATCGTGATGCGGGTGATTCCCTTTTCGGTCCCCACCTTCGAGTCGCTCCATCTCCCCCCCTCGCTGGGACGCCTGGCCGAGGGAGAGCGAGGCCTGGTGCTGGTGACGGGGGTGAGCGGTAGCGGGAAGAGCTCGACCATCGCCGCGATGGTGCAGCACGTCAACCAGACTTCGCAGCGCCACATCGTGACCATCGAAAACCCGATCGAGTTTCTGCACCGGGATCTGCGAAGCTCCGTGACCCAGCGTGAGGTGGGAGTGGACACCGAGTCGACCGGGGTGGCCTTGCGGGCGGCCCTGCGTCAGGATCCCGATGTGGTGGTGATCGGGGACCTCCGGGATCCGGCCACGGTGGACATCGCCATCAAGGCGGCGGAAACGGGGCACCTCGTTCTGGCGGCCATGCCCACACCGGATGTGCTGACGACCATCGGGCAGATCCTCGCGACCCTGCCCGTGGAGGAGCGGGAGATCGGGCGTGTGCGGTTTGCGGAGGCGTTGCGGGCCATTGTCTCGCAACAGCTGCTGCCCCGGGCCGATGGCGAGGGGCGCATCGTGGCCACGGAGGTGTTGATCGGGGGCGGGACCGTGCGGCAGGCCCTGCGGGACCCGGCGCGGATCGTCGACCTTCGGGGGATCATGGAGAATGGCGGGGAGCAGGGGATGTGGACCTTCCAGCAATCGGTGGACCAACTGGTGGCCGATGGCCTCGTGGACCAGGAAACCGCCGATGCCGTCGCCGGAACCGACGAGGAGGATGCCTCCGGCGAAACCCGTGAGCCGCGCCGCCGACGCCGGGGCCGCGGGTGAGATTGGCGAATTCCCCCGGCCGGGATATCCTTGCCGGGTATGCAGGCTCGCGGCTCCGGAAGCGGAGCCGTTTTCTCGGAAAGGGACCGCGGGGTATCCATGTTTGATCAAGATCTGCGTTGTGTCGTCGTGGTCGGAGCCCAGTGGGGCGACGAGGGGAAGGGGAAGCTCGTCGATGTCCTGGCCGAGCGGGCCGATGTGGTGGTGCGCTACCAGGGCGGGGCCAATGCGGGCCATACGGTGGTCACGGAGGCGGGCACCTTCGTGCTGCACCAGATACCCTCCGGGATCCTGCACCGCGGGTCAGAATGCCTGGTCGGGAATGGGGTGGTGCTCGATCCCGAGACCTTCTTCGCCGAGCTCGACGCGCTCCATACCAAGGGGATCGAGACGGAGGGGCGCCTGTACGTGTCGGACCGGGCCCATCTCGTTCTTCCGCTGCACAAGGTGATGGATGCCGCCCGGGAACGGAGTCAGAACATCGGGACCACGGGGCGGGGAATCGGGCCGGCCTACGAGGACAAGACCGGCCGGCGGGGCATCCGGGTGGGGGACCTCCGCAACCTGGAGGTGGTGGCTCGTGCCGTGGAGGATCGCGTGGATCGGGCCAACGCGATCCTCGCCATGCTCGGGGGCAGGGACCGGGTGTCCGCGGCGGAGCACGTGGCCCTGCTCACCCGTCTCGCTCCGCGCCTCCTGCCACTGGCCTGTGACACCGGTCACCGGCTGCATGCCGCCCTGGCCGCGGGAAAGCGGGTGCTTCTCGAAGGGGCCCAAGGGGCTCTCCTCGACATCGATCATGGAACCTATCCCTACGTGACCTCCTCGAACACGACAGCGGGGGGGGCCGCCGTGGGGGCCGGGATCGGTCCGACGGCCATGGACGGCGTTCTGGGCGTGGTCAAGGCGTACACGACCCGGGTCGGGAATGGGCCCTTGCCGAGCGCCGCCGACGCGGGGGCGGAGGAGCGCCTGCGCACCCTCGGGGGGGAATTCGGCGCCACGACCGGACGCCCTCGGCGGTGCGGGTGGTTCGACGCGATGGTGGTGGCCTATGCGACCCGGGTGAATGGATTGACGGGCCTGGCGGTCACCAAGCTCGACGTGCTCGACACCTTCCCGGAGATTCCGGTGTGCGTGGGGTATACCCGTCACGGGTCGCCGGTCGAGGTGTTCCCGTCGGAGGTCGAGGCGTTGGAGGGAGTGGAGCCGGTCTGGGAGACACTCCCGGGGTGGGAACAGCCGACCACGGGGGCGAGGCGGATCGCCGATCTGCCCCGGGCGGCGCGGGCCTATCTGGACCGGATCGAGGCCCTGTCCGGGGCCCCGATCCGCTATGTGAGTGTCGGGACCCACCGCGACCAGATCATCGCGGTGTGATCCCGACCAGGGTGAACTCGGGCTACTGCTGGTAGAGCGCGAACCAGGCCGCCACGTCGAATCCGACCGGATCCATGGTGTAGAAGCGGTTTCGGGCAAAATGCCCCGTGGTGGGGAAGTACGGGGGAGGATCGGTCAGGGCACAGGTGTTGTACGAATAGCGCTTGAGGTTGCCGGTTCCGCCGGTGGTTCCCACCGCTCCGCGGGTCCGCTGGATGATTCCTCCCGTGAGTTGCAGGCACCCGCGCCCCCAGTTGGTGGTCCCGCAGTCCTCGACGTCGCTTGGGGGAAGGTTGTAATTCTGGACAGTGAAGACGTTGAGCGTCAACAGCACGGCATGGATCCACTCGTCCGAATTCCCGACCGGACGCATGGTCGCCCATGTGGTGTTCGGTCTCTGGACGGGGGCGTTCATCATATTGTTGGCCACGATGATGCTGCCGCCGGCCACGATGCCGAGAATGTCATCGCACACCCCCACCGAGGGGTCCGTGGCCTGCCGCACATTGTCCGCGATGATGATGTCACTCGTGGCCGCCACGGTCACACGGGAGCGCACGGTTCCACTGACGGCCACCTTCCCACTCACGTGGATGACCCCCTTGAAGGTCGGGTTGAGGGCGCGGGTGATGGGGTGCAGGTACCCCGCCTGCGTCCCGGCCACCGTCACCACCCGGGGGTCAACGGGGCCGGTCCACGGAACCCACGAGCCGAAGCCGCCCGGGGCGGTGACTTGGAAGACCCCGTTCGAGAGCGCCGGATCGCCACCAAGGTAACAGCGCGTACTGGAATGGTTCATGGCCGCATTCTCGGTCGATCCGCTATGGTCTCGAATCGAAACGAATGGAGTACCGGAAGTGTGAATGCTGTGCCCGCTGGTCATGGTGTCGCCGCAATTGCTGTTCGAAGCCACCCCGACTGGGGAGGCCACGACATAGGCCTCCTGTCCCGAGTTCCCCTGGAACACCCGGATGAATCCCTCATCCTCGTCGGTGGTGTCGCCATCGCCATTCAGGTCGAGAGCCACGAACTCGATCCGGGTGCGTGCCTGCCCCGTCCCGCCGGTGGTGAATCCGGGAAAGGCCATACTGCCGATGGTGGCCTGGATCTGGAGCTTGTTCAGATCGGCGGGGGTTGGCATGGGGATGTTGCCCGCGTTCTCCGTGAAGCCGAGATCGAAGACGGCATTCGACTTGCCAGAAATGGTTCCTCCCGTGGTTACGAGATCCCGGAAGCGGACGTTGCTGCCGTTCCAGATGCAGATGTCGTCGTTCGAGTGGACCGGTCCGAAGATCTGGTCCGTGCCGCCGAAGCAGATGCTGGAACCCTCATCGTCCGTGAAGTAGGCGAACTTGGCGAAGCTCTCCTGGGTGATCTCCTGGCGGCGGACCATGAGGATGTTCACATTGTCCGCCACGACGCTGATGATGCTGCCGAACACGCCGAACTGGCCGGACGAGGCGCCACTCGGGCCGGCGTAAGTCGAGCGGGAGAGTCCCGGAATCACGTTCCCCGCCGCGTCGACCACCGCCACCCCGCTTTCCAGGGTCACGAACCCGGTGTCGGGGTAAAGTCCCGGGGTTCCGTTCAGCTGGCTGCGGGCCTCCTCGAGCCCGGCCAGGGCCGCGTTCTCGATCATGGACATCCGATCGCCGTAGCGCCGGATCATGGTGGAGTTGGTGGTCACCAGGGACCCGCCGATCACCAGGGCGCTGAGCGCCAGGGAGAGCAGCAGCACGGTGAAGAGCGCGATGCCGCGCTGATCGGTGAGGCGTGGGGGTGCGGACATGGCAGGACTCCGAGGATCAGGGAACGATCACGGCAGCCGAGAAGCTGCGCGTGGAGAGGGCAGGGGTGCAATCCTGGGCCTCGACGGCGTACTCAATCGATTGGCCGGGGAGCACATCGGTATCGGTGAACAGATAGGGCGGAGCGGTTCCCGAGGGGATGGAGGCGTACGGGTCTCCCCAGGCGATGGTCGGCGCCACCCGGCGGTAGATCACATACCGGATGATGTCCTCCTCCGCACCGGTCATTTCATCGATCGCGGCGTTCCAGCTGACGTTGATCGAGGGGTTCGGAACCGGATTGAACGTGGCCACCACGGCCTGTCCGAACTGTGGAGTATCCCCACAACTCTGCAACTTCTTGATCCCCACATTGTGCAGGGGAATGATCGTCTGAATCTCCCGGATGCGTTCAGCGGCCCCGCTGGCCCCGTTGGTGATGCGATACCGGAGCTCCACGGCGCGCAGGTCGTCGATCCGCGACACCACCCCGGTATCGGGAAGCTGGCCATGATTGGGGGCCGAATGGGTCAGGGGATACCAGGCCGCCGGAATCGTGTCGAGGAAGGGGGCGCCCACCGCGGGAGCGACAACGCGATAATACCGCAGAAAGTTCCCCGCGGTGGGAGGGAGCACGTTGCGGAGGACGACCTCTTCCCGCGCCGTGTTCACCCCGCGAAACAGAAGGTAATCATCGGGCCGCGTGGTCGTGGAATCGAGGCGGAACCAGTAGGAAATGGTCTCGGCCATGCTCCCCGGATAGAGAGCCTTGGGGTAGGTGAACACGGGGGAGGAGTTGGGAACGGTCAGTGTATTGAGCGACGAGAGGGCGGTGACCTGACCGGCCGGGGCATTGGGGTCCACATAGATCGCGGAAATATCCCCGGGGAGATTCGACACCAGGTCCGCGTTGAAGGAAAACGAGGTCCGGCCCGCATACACGATCGACGGCTGGCGGGCCGGTGTGTTGGCGCCGGCGGTGCGGAACTCCTCCGTCAGGAGGTCCACGCCAAACCGCAGGTTCTGGACGATCCCCATCTCGTCGGTTCCGCGGGCAAACCCGCTGGATTGGGAACTCAATGCCTTCAGAGTGCCGGCCAGGACGACCAGGAACACGGTCATCGACACCAGCATCTCCACCAGGGTCAACCCCCGGCGGTCGCGAAGGGAGGGTCGGACGCTCATGGGGCCGCCACGGTGATGGTTCGGGAGACGGGTGCAGGAAGAAGCGGCGAGACGACCGTGACGGTGATCCGCTTGTAATCGTTGGCCTGGGTCACCCCACCCACGCGGGTGATGGAGGTGGTCCGGGTCCAACCCGGGAGCGGCGTGTCGGTCTGGACCCCGGCATAGGCCGAGTCCAGAGAGTTGTAGGTTGGCCATTGGCGGACCAGCGCCAGCTGCTCGTCGGCTGCCGCGGCCGCCCGGATTCGGGACCGGTCGTCCGCCACGGTGCGGATCATGCGCCCCGTCGTGGACATGAGACCGAGCATGACCAGGCCCAGCATGGTCACGGCCATCATCACTTCGATGAGGGTGAAACCGGAACGCGGAGTCGTCGCCCTCATGATCAGAATCCCTGGACCCAGTTGCCGCCGATGTACCGGAGCCACTCGACCCGCCCCGTGGCCCGGACGATCTCCACGGCCCGGGTATCGGACTGGTTGGCCGGGTTCCCCCCCTGGGCCTTGACCGAGGTCACGTAGAACCCGCCCGCGAAATTGGCGCTGCCGTTGCGGTGAAACACCAAGGTGGGCAAGCCGTTGCCGCCCACGGGGAAATTGACGGGAGCCGCTCCGAAGGCGCGGGCCGGTGCCGAGGCCCGTCCGAAGACGACCTGGGGTCCGATCGGAATGGTGCGGCTTCTCTCCCCCGCGTCGAGCGCGCCGTTGTTGTCGGCGTCGAAAATCACCCGCATGGTCCCGGCGGCCTGGTCGAAGGAGACCAGAACATCATGTTGTCGGGCGATCCCTTCCCGCTGGGCGGCCTGGAGTGCCGTGCCAAGGCCGACCATGACGCTCTCGGCCTCGGTCCGGCCAATGTTGATCCGCGGCAGGGCAATGGCTCCGAGCATGCCCGCGATGACGATGGTCACCAGCATTTCGGCCAAGGTGAACCCCCCCCGGTTCCAACCGTTGCGCTTTGCCATCAACTGACCCTCTCTCGCAAACACGTGAACCTTCCAACGGACACCTAGCAACTTGTGTTCCAATCTCCCGGAATCTACGGCTAATCGCCTGTTCCGTAAGAGGATGAGCCCCCTTCCATCTGGAGCGCCTCACAACTCCCCGAGGGGGGGCTTCAGGTATTCTGCACGACGATGCAATATTCGAATCCGCAGAATGAGGTCGCGAAGTGAAGTGGCTGCAATAATTTGCATCCGGGAGCGGGTCATGACACCCGAGGACTTTGATGCGCTGGTCCACGAGATGACCACGAGCATTCCTTCCACTTTCCTGGACGGGATCGGGGAAATCGTGGTATCCTTCCGGACTGTTCCCCACCCGGTCCACGCGGGGATCTTCACTCTCGGCGAGTGCATCCCCCTGCCCGCCACCGACGACTCCCCCGAGGGAATCCAGAGCCGCATCGTGCTCTACCACGGCTCCTTCCGGGCCATCGCCGCGATGCGGGATGACTTCGACTGGAAGGGCGAAGCCTGGGAAACCCTCACCCACGAAATCCGGCACCACCTGGAGTGGAAGGCCCGGGTCCCCGACCTCGAAGCGTACGATGACGCGTGCGAACAGAACTTCGCCCGGCAGGAAGGGGAACCCTTCGATCCGATGTTCTACCAGGGAGGAGAACGGCTGGCCGAGGGCGTGTTCAAGGTGGAGGACGACGTCTTCTTCGAGCGGCGCCTCGCACGGGTACCGCCGGAGATCACGGTCGCCTGGCATGGACGGCATCATCGGGTGCGGATCCCCCGGGATCTCTCCCTCCCGCTCTTCCTCTCCCTGGAAGGCCTCGAACCCGACCCTTCCGGGGAGGTTGTCCTGGCCCTCCATCGCCGATCACTCCTCGGCGCCCTGTTCCGGCCGCGACCGGTCACCCAGGAGGTGGCCGAAGCGATCCCCGAGGGCCTATCTTCCAGACGGATGACAGAGGAGGAGACCTGAATGTTCCACCGATTGACGGCCCTCGTGTTGGCGCTCCAGGTGGCGGCGACATCCTCCACCCTGGCGCAGACCGCTGATCCGGGGTTCCGCGTCGGGGTGGTGAGTGAATCCGGCGACATCGTGACCTGGTTCCGGCCGGACGGCCCGGCGCTGATCCGGGAGCGCGTGGTGCCGGTGGGAATGATGCCGGGCGATCCCGACGGGCCCCACAATCTCGCCGTGGCGCCCGACCAGCGTTCCTATTACATCACCATCGCCCATGGCGTGCCCACCGGTTCGCTCTGGCGCTTCGATGCCGTGACGGACTCGGTGCTGGGTCGCGCCCCGGCTGACATGTATCCCACGACCATCGGTCTGACTCCCGATGGCGACTTCGCCTTCGTCGCCAACTCCGATTTTTTCGGAATCCATCCCGCCACGAATCCGGTGACGGTGGTATACACCCCCACGATGCGAACGCTGACCTCCATTCCGGCCTGCGACATGCCGCACGGCGTGCGGGTGAACCACGCCGGCACCCGCGTCTACGTGTCGTGCATGCATGACGACACGATTCTGGTCATCGATCCCGGAACCTTTCGCGTCACCGGGCACCTCGCCCTGGATACCGGGTCGCACACCGCGACCGGTGCCGTGCACGCCGGATCCTGCTCCCCGACCTTCGTATCGGTGTCGGCGGATGATCGCACCCTCTACGTGGCCTGCAACGCCGCGAGTGACGTGAGAGTTGTCGACGTGGAGACGAGTCGGGTGACGGCCCGGATCGCGGTCGGAGAGGGGGCATACAACGTCGAACCGACCCGGGATGGACTCCATCTGGTGGTGACCAACAAGAAGGGGCGGAGCGTCAGCCTGGTCGATCTGGCCTCGGCGCGGGAAACGGCGCGGATCACCACCACCAAGGGCGTGGTCCACGGTGTCGCCTTCTCGCCCGATGGCCGATACGCCTATATTTCCGCCGAATCGGTGGGTGCCGATCCCGGATCCATCGACACGATCGACCTGAGCACCGGCACGGTGGTGGGCACGGTGTCCGTGCCCTTTCAACCGACCGGCATCGCCATCCTCCGCTCCCCCGAGGAGACTCCCTGATGGTGCACGAAACGACCACCACCCTGGCCGCAGCCGACATTCTGGACCGGGCCCGGCGCTTCTTCGCCGAGCGGGTTCCCCATCAGGCCGCGTTCCCCGAGGCCGAGGGCCCGACCCATCTCCTGCTGCGCGGTCAGGGGGGGGAGGAGGTCGCCCTGGCGATCCTGCCCGCGGAGGAGGGCGCCGTGCGGGTACGGGCCAGCACCCTGCTCTTCGATCAGGCCGTGGCGCGCTTCCTGTCCACGCTTCCTCCGGCGGCGGGTGCGGCATGACGGCCGACACCGTGACGGTCCGGGTGATGGTGCTGGAAACCTGGGACGAGGTCCCCCTCACGCTCCCGCTCACCGCCACCGTGGCCGACCTGAAGCGCGAGGCCTTGGCGGCGACTCGGGCCGGGCTCCCCGCCGAGCGCTGCGAACTCAAGTTCCGGGGAGCACTCTGCTCCGATGACGCCACCCTGGCCTCGCTGGATCTGGTTCCCGATGCCAATCTGATCGTCCTCCCCCGGCGCCGGATCCCCGTGCGGTGACGGCTCCCCCCGGCCCGCGAGCCGGTGTGTCCCGCCTCCTGACAACATTCGCGATCGGGATCCTCGTTCTCGACGGGGTGCTCCTGCTGATCGCGGGGTGGGACCAGGGCCGGGGGGTTCTGATGGGAGGCGGGGTCGTGTCCCTCCTGCTGGCCGGCGTGATGCGCGGGGCCTGGAAGCGCCACCGGCGCCTCCGGGAGGAGGTGGAGCGGGAGCGACAGGCCCTGGCCGACGAGGCGCGTGAGATGCGCGAACTGTTGCGCCGGAGATGACCACCGAACTCCAGGTCTGGTCTCACTCGGCCTGCCTGTGCCACGACCCCGGTCCCGGGCATCCCGAATCCCGCTTGCGGCTTCTCACCCTCCTGGAACGCCTCGAAAGTGAGGGGATCGCGGTGTCGGAGGCGGAGCCCGCCACGCCCGACGAGCTGGCGACGGTGCATGAGCCGCGTTACCTGGAGCTCCTGGCGGCAACTGCGGACCACGACTGGACGGCTCTGGATGGTGATACCGTCGCCATCCGCGCGTCGTGGAACGCGATCCGCGGAGCGGCGGGGGCGTTCTCAGTCGGTTTGAAAAGCCAGACGGGACAGGGGCACTGTCTGAGCAATTGCAGATCCTGGGAGGAAAAGCCGCGCTTCGGATGGCGGCTGTCGGCCTCCGCCGCCTTGATGACGATGTCGCGGTCTTCCTTCAACACGTCCCGGATGATCTCCAGAAAGGGCTCGCCCTCGAGGTGCGACACGGAGATGGCGGAGAGATCGATTTTCGGTGATTCGGTTTGGGCAATGGCCGCCGTCAGGACCTGGTCGACCTGGGCTCTCCGGTAGTTCAGATAGGCGTCCCGCAGGTCGGGAATACCGGGCAGCGCCTTGGTGACGCTAATCACGGCGAGTGTGCCGCCATGGGCGGATGCCAGGGCAAACGCCTGACGCAGGGCGGCATCGTTGCCCGGCGCATCGGAGTGGACGAACAAGACATTGCGGAAGGTTTTCATGGTTCTGGGGACCGCGGG
Organism: Gemmatimonadales bacterium; assembly: GCA_041741375.1. Taxonomy (GTDB): domain Bacteria; phylum Gemmatimonadota; class Gemmatimonadetes; order Gemmatimonadales; family GWC2-71-9; genus OFTM291. Next base: position 24,144 of record JBGSKF010000111.1, read on the forward strand.
TTTCGGGGCTGCGGCATTCCTGAGGCGGAGATCGGCCGGAAAAAATTCATTCGGGGGGCAGATTTCGCCCGCGCTCGCCGCCGAACCGGATCCACTTTTCGAACTCCACGGCGAGAAAGGAGAACAGGGCCACGGAGAGGATCATCACCCAGGTGGAAGGATCGAGGGGCGTGGAATGAAACAGGCGGTTCATCGGCGGCGCGTAGGTGAAGAGAAGTTGCAGGGAGACCATTGCCGCCGCTCCCAGAATGGCGAACCGGTTGGTGAACAAGCCGATCGAGAACAGTGACCGGTTGAGGGAACGACAACTAAAAAGGTAGGCAGTCTCAACCATGACGATGATATTGACCACTGCGGTCCTGGCCTCGGCCACGGTCTCGCCGGGACGCGACATCTCGCGTTGAAAAAGCCAGTAGGCCCCGGCAATCATGATCAGGGTGA
>JBGSKF010000112.1:0-3653 GCA_041741375.1 Gemmatimonadales bacterium
GGCCAGCCCGCCGCGCCGCCCGCCGGACCGATTCAGCCTGCACCGGGTGGCCCGCCGGTGCCGCAGGGTCAGTAGACGATGGTGCGGGTCCGGGGATCGGTCGTTCGGCGGACGATGGCCCTGGTGGCCGCGGTTCTCCTCTGGCACGGGGAACCCCTGTCGGCCCAGGGGGATTCGACCGTGGTGGACCGGATCGTGGCCGTGGTCGGAACCCGGGCCATCCTCGCATCGGAGATCGACGAACAGCTTTTCATCCGGTTTCCCCAGGGAAAGGGCCTCCCCACCGATTCTGCGGCGCTCGGAGCCGTGCGCCGCGAACTGCTCGACGACCTCATCACCAACGAACTCCTCCTGCTGGAGGCCCGGCGCGACACCACGATCCGGGTCACCGAAGAGGAGGTGGACGCCGCGGTCGATGAGCTGGTGAAGAGCACGCGCTCCCGGTATGCCAGCGACGACGCCTTCCGCCGGGACCTGCAGGTCGCGGGCTTTCAAACCCAGGAGGAATGGCGCGCCTGGATGCGGGATCAGCAACGGGACCAGCTCCTGACCCAGGCCTTCACCTCCAGCCTCCGAGGCCGTCAGAAACTCAAGACGGTGGTGCCCACCGAGGAGGAGATGCGGAAATTCTTCGAGGCGCGAAAGGGAGCCGCCCGGCGCCCCGCCACCGTCTCCCTCCGGCAGATCATCGTGGCCCCCAAGCCCCGGCCGGAGGAGAGGGAGCGGGCCCGGGCCAAGGCCGATTCGATCGCCCGGGAGATCCGGGCCGGGGCGGACTTCGCCGTCGCGGCCAAGCGCTTCTCCCAGGATCCGGGATCGAAGGATGCCGGGGGGGATCTGAACTGGTTCCGCCGCGGAGTCATGGACCCCGCTTTCGAACGCCTCGCATTCATCATCAAACCGGGGGTGGTGAGCGACCCCGTGGAAACCGCCTTCGGGTTCCACATCATTCAGGTGCAGCGGGTGCAGGCCGCCGAGGTGCAGGCCCGCCACATTCTGATCATGCCGGAGATCGGACCCGCGGAGGTGGACAGCGCCCGTCGCCTCGCCGAGAACCTGCACAGCGCTGTCGTCGCGGGGGCCTCGTTCGACTCGCTCCAGGGCCGCCATCACGACACGGCCGAGGCGAAGGAGTTGATGGTGGTGCCCGAGGACCGGCTTCCTCCGGTGTACCAGCAGGCCATCCAGGGTGTGGGACCGGCGGAGGTGAGCGAGGTCTTCGAGCTGGCGGGGACCGGAGGGTTGCCGAGCAAGTTCGGGTTCGTGCGCCTCCTCGAACGCGCGCCGGCGGGTGACCTCCGCTTTGAGGACTCCCGGGACGAGGTCCGATCCCGTCTCACCGAAATCCTCACCATGCAACGCTACGTCGATCGGATCCGGTCCGCCAACTACGTGGAGATCCGGGACCCGTGACCCGCCGGTGTCGGCTCGCGGTGACCCTTGGCGATCCCCGCGGTGTCGGTCCCGAAATAACCGCGGCGGTGCTCGCCGAGGTTCCCCCGCTCGATGCCGACATCGTCGCTGTGGGACCCGATGATCTGATCGAAAGCCTCCCTGTCGGCCGGAGGATCGGGGTCGGCATGTGGCGGGGGGGAGTGGGTCGCGGCGACCCCGCCGATCCCGAGACGCGCCGCCGGGCCCTCCGCGCGGGAACCCTGGCCGGACGATCCATCGAGCAGGCGGTCGCCCTGGCGCAGGCCGGGGAGGTGGACGCCCTCGTGACCGCTCCCATCGAAAAATACGCCACCCACCTGGCGGGCTATCCGTTCCCGGGTCATACCGAATGGCTCGCCGCCCTGGCCGGGGGAGTGGACGTGGCGATGATGCTCGCCACCGATACCCTGCGCGTCGTGCTGGTGACCACCCATGTGGCCCTGCGCGATGTGCCGGTTCTGCTCACCACCGACCGGATCGTGCGCACCGGTCTGGTCACCCGCAAGGCCCTGCGGGAATGGTTCGGCATCGCCGATCCCCGCCTCGCGCTCTGCGCCCTCAACCCGCACGCCGGGGAGGGAGGACTGTTCGGGGACGAGGAGGCGAGGATCCTCGCCCCGGCGGCCGCGGCGCTGCAGGCGATCGGCCCACTCCCCGCCGACACGGTGTTTGTGCGGGCCATGGCGGGGGAGTTCGACGCCGTCCTGGCGCCCTATCACGACGTGGGAATGACCGCGATCAAGGTGGCCGGATTCGGCCAGGGTGTGAACGTTACCCTCGGACTTCCCTTTCCGCGGACCTCCCCCGATCACGGCACCGCGATGGACATCGCCGGCACCGGCACCGCCCACGCCGACAGCATGCGGCGCGCGGTCACCCTCGCGGCCACCCTCGGTGCGCGGAACAGGGGAGGGAGGGGAGGGGACGCTGGAAAGGACGTGGGACGATAGGACGTAGGACGTAGGACGTAGGACGCCCACACGACGGGCGAAAGATCATTCGCCCCTATTCCCCACTCCCTGCTCCCCAAGCCGGCCGAGCCGGAACCACAGAGGCGCCTCGGGGTCGCGCGACCACAAGAAGCACAAAAGGCACAGAAACCTCTCTCGCCCCTGGGGGCACCCCTGGGGGCCCCCATGCGCGCCGAGGTGTGCCTCTTGTGACTTCTGTGCTTTTTGTGGCCATCCCCCCCTCGCACGGCGCCGCCGGGGCGATCGACGGGTCTGAGGGGGGGTCGGGCGTCGCCCGAAATATCGTTGCCGTTTTGCGTTCAATCCTGTCCGTAAGGGACTACTCCCTACACCCTACTCCCTACCCCCTCGCTTTATCCGTTCCACGATGTCCAGACAGTCCTCCAGCCGCAACGTCTGGGTGGCACGGTTCATCACCAGGGTCGCCTCGCACGCCAGGATCGACTCCCGCTCCACGAGCCCGTTCTCGCGCAGGGTGCGACCGGTGTCGACCAGGTCCACGATCCAGTGGGCCAGTCCGAGCAGCGGGGCCACCTCGACGGACCCCGCGATCGGGATCACCTCGACGGCGCGTCCCATGGCCGCAAAGTACTCCCGGGTGAGCCGCGGGTACTTGGTGGCCACCCGGGCCGTGACTCCACCGGCCAGGTGCGGCCAGGGGGTCGAGACAGGAGAGGCGACCGCGAGCCGGCATTGGCCGAAACCGAGGGTGAGGGGCTCCAGGACGTCGGCGTCGGCCTCGCGGAGCACGTCCGTTCCCGTGACGCCGAGGTCGGCCGCGCCGGATTCGACGTAGACGGGGACGTCGCCCGGCTTCACGACCAGGAACTCGATGCCGGAGTCGGTGGAGGGGATCAGGAGACGGCGGCCCGGGTCACCTTCCAGGGCCATGCCCGCCGCCGCAAATCGGGCCAGGGTCGGCTCATGAAGGCGCCCTTTCGGAAGGGCGATCCGGAGCCGGCTCATGCGATGACTCCCGCGAGGGCGCCCAGGTCGAGCGCGAAACCCACCGCGGGCATGGGAGTTCCGAAACGTCCCATCAGGTCGTCGTATCGCCCTCCGGCTCCGACCGCCCGCCCGGCCCCCTCCACGAACACCTCGAAGTGCATACCGGTGTAGTAGTCGAGGCCGCGGACCTCCCCGAGGTCGTAGACCACCTGGGTGCGTTCCGCGGGGGTCAGGGCCAGGTCGAGGGCGAGGAGGCGGGCGATGCCCCCCGAGGCGGCCGGCGGGGCCGTGCGGGCGGCC
>JBGSKF010000113.1:0-19494 GCA_041741375.1 Gemmatimonadales bacterium
CCGCGGCGGGGGCGTCCTCCTGGGGACCCCGGCGCTCCACCACCCGATCCTCCTGCCGGCCGGGGACGCCCGGGACCAGGACGGCGATCCTCCGCGGAGTGGAGAAGGACCGCACGGCCTCGGCCGTCCAGACCAGACCCACCTCGGCGAGCACGCCGGTCACCCCGCGTACCAGGGCTTCCCGGGCCGGCCCCTGCATCCGGGCGGGGATCTCCTCGGAGACGAGTTCCAGCAGCAGATCAGTCATGGCGCTCCTCCGCCAACCAGGCTTCACAGCAGGCCTTGGCCAGCGCCCGGACCCGGCCGATGAAGGCCTGACGCTCGGTCACGCTGATCGCCCCGCGCGCATCGAGCAGGTTGAAGAGGTGACTCGCCTTGAGACACTGGTCGTAGGCGGGAAGCGCGAGACCCCGCAGCAGAGTCCGGCCGCATTCCGCCTCGGCGTCGGCAAAGTGACGCGCCAGCGTGTCGGTGTCCGCGACCTCGAAGTTCCAGGTGGAAAACTCCCGTTCGGCCCGGTGGAACACCTGGCCGTAGGTGACCCCCTGGCCGTTCCAGTCGAGGTCGTACACGTTCTCGATCCCCTGCACGTACATGGCCAGACGCTCGAGTCCGTAGGTCAGCTCCCCCGCCACCGGGCGGCAATCGAACCCGCCGACCTGCTGAAAATACGTGAACTGCGACACCTCCATCCCGTCGCACCAGACCTCCCACCCGAGACCCCAGGCGCCCAGCGTCGGGCTTTCCCAATCGTCCTCGACGAAACGGATGTCGTGGAGCCGCGGGTCAATGCCCAGGTCCCGCAGACTTCCGAGATACAGGTCCTGGATGTCGTCGGGGGAGGGCTTGAGAATCACCTGAAACTGATAGTAATGCTGAAGACGATTGGGGTTGGCGCCGTACCGTCCATCGGTGGGCCGGCGGGAGGGCTGCACGTAGGCCGCATTCCACGGCGAGGGACCGAGAGCTCTCAGCGTCGTCGCCGGGTGGAAGGTTCCGGCTCCGACTTCGAGGTCGTACGGCTGGAGCAGCACGCAGCCGTGGCGCCCCCACCAGGATTGCAGCCGGAGGATCAGATCCTGGAAGCTGGAGGAAGGGTGAGTCATTCGAGCGTGAGGTCCCAGGTCAGGGGGATCGAGGGATCGAGGGAGTGGCGCACCGAACAGTACGTCTCCAGGGACAGCGTGATCGCCCGGCGGGCCTTGACCTCGTCGAGTCCGGTGCCGGCCAGGTGAAAGTGCAGATGCAGCGACACGAACCGCCGGGGCGGTTCCGGATGCCGCCTGCCGGAGGCCTCGATACGGCAGGTCGTCAGATCAACCTTCATCCTGGGGAGCATGCTCACCACGTCGGCTCCGGCGCAGCCGGCCAGCGCCGCCAGCAGCCCATGCATCGGGCCCGGGGCCCGGACCACGTCGCCGTCGAGATCGACCGGGGGCACTCCGGAGGGTCCTCCGCGAAAGGTGAGACCCCCCGTCCAGTCGAGGATGATGGTGCGTGTCGCGTCGCTCATGGTTCTCCTGTGGTGGGACCGCACTAACGCCCCAACGTGCGGTGTGCCACCCGGGCCACCCGGGTGTAGTCCCACACCGCGTACACGGCGATGCCTCCCGTGGCCCAGGCCATCGGACGGAGGTAGGACGACTCGGTCAGGAAGGCCAGCAGCGTCAGCAGCTGTCCCACCGTCACCATCTTTCCGCCCAGCCGGGCGGGAATGGCCGCGGGCCGGCCGAACACCACCGTGGCGAGGAAGGCACCGGTGGCGGCGAGATCACGCAGCAGCACGGCGACGATCTCGAGCCAGGTCAGTGGCCCCTCCACCAGCACGACCCCGAAGGCCGCCGCCATGAAGACCTTGTCGGCCACCGGATCGAGGAAGGTCCCCGCGCGGGAAGCCCCGTAACGCCGCGCCAGCCAACCATCCGCAAGGTCCGAGACGGCCGCGACAGCCAGAATCACGATCCGCAGGGCGGTGCCGGGCACGAGCACAAAGGCCAGGGCCAGCGGGAACCGGATCGCCGTCATCAGATCCGCCGGCGTCCAGGCCGGGGTGTCGCGCGGGTCGCTCTCGTTGCCGGATGCCTTCATGGGGGCGGAAACTTACACGCCCCACCCCGGATCAACACATCCGCCGGGCCCGAACCACCCCTTCCGTGCGCCGGGCGGGATCGAACGACTCGGCGACCAGCGCTTGGATGTCATCCACCGTGACCGCGGCCAGCGAAGCCGCCCTGGTGCCCACCTCCTCCAGCCCCGACCCGGAGAGCCAGGCATCCACGATGTCCCCCGCCACCACCCCGGGCGACTGCCGGGCCACCTGATCCTGCCCGATGAGGTAGTGCCGTGCGCGGGAGAGTGCCTCCTCGCCGGGAGGCTCGTCGCGAAACCGGGCCAGTTCGCCCAGGATCGCCTCCCGGGCCTCGTCCTCGCGCTGGGGGGAGGTGGCGAGGCCCACCACGATTCCTCCCGCCTCGCGGCGGCACCAGGGACCGGCGGTCACGGAGTAGGCCAATGAGCGGCGATCACGGAGCGCCTCAAAGAGCCGTCCTCCCAGTCCCCCCGCCAAGGCGCCCCAGCATTCCGCCGCAAAGCGGGCCACCGACCCGCGATCGGGGCCGGGAAAGATCATCGCGATCGCCGACTGCTCCCGGTCACGCTCCTCCACCACCTGTCCGGGTCTTGGTTCGGGCTCGGGGTGGAGGCCCCCCGGCGCGGAGCAACACTCAGCGAGATCACCCCATTCCGCGGCGCGCTGGTCGAGAATCTCCTCCGGATCCTGATCGGCCACCACCACGACCACCGGGCGCCCCCCGGGCCTCCCCGCAGACCATTCCCGCACGAGTGCCTCATCGAGACCCTCCACCGTCTCGGGAGTGCCTCCCGGCGGGATCCCGTAGCGATGGCCGGGAAACCGTGCGCTGAGCGCCAGGCGCAAGGGGTATCGGGACATGTCGTCGGTCAGGCGGCGGGCATCGTCCACCTGGAGATCCCGTTCATGGTGGACCTGGTCGGCGTCGTACCGGGGGCTCTCGGACACCCATCGAAGCAGGGCCACCGCCTCACCCAGGGACTCCAGCGGCACCGTGGTGTGCCACCCGAAGGTTTCGGTGGAGTACGACGCGTGGAGGGTGCCACCGATCTGCTCGAATGCCAGGGGGAGACCGATGGCATCGTACGGGCCCGCGCCGCGCGCGGCGGACCGCACGGCCAGCATGCCACGGCCGGCCAGGGGGGGAGGATCCCCGCGGAGCAGACGGCGGGTCACCGACACGGAGGCGAGCCGGGTACCCGGAAGCCGGCACGCGATCAGATCGACACCAGTGCAGGCGGCATGGAGGAGACCACGGACCGTCCGGCGCGACACACGCACGGGAGGTGGAAGGGAGACGGTCGGAAGCACGGGAAGAGGAGGGAGCGGACGCGTTCCATTCCCCGCGGGCATGACATCCGCGGCTCCGACCGTTTGATAGATCACGAGTCCCGAGGTCTCCGGCGTCAACCACTGCTCCATCGCCTCCCGCACCCGGGTCGCCGAGACTGACTGGAGCGCCTCGTACTCTGTGTCGAGACCATGAACGTCCCCCCGGGCCTCGGCCCCGGTGAGCGCGGATGCCAGCCCCTCGACCCGGTCCAGATGGGTAATCCACCGGGCCGACAGCACCCGCCGAGCCCGCGCCAGTTCCGGATCGAGATCGGGAGTCCCGGCCACCGTGTCCACCACGGACTCCAGGTGTGCCAGAACCTCGGGAGCACGCGCCGGCCGACAGTTGGCCGCGAGAAGAAACGCGCCGATGCCGGCCGGCGTGTACTGGAAGGCGCGGGCACCACTGGCCCATCCCGGCTCCCGGAGGGCCCGAGACAGGATGCTTCCGCGGCCGGCGCCGAGCAGTGTCGCGGCCATGGTGAGGGGGATGTGGTCGGGATGGTCGTGGGGAACGGTGCGCCACCCGAGGAGCACCTCGGTGCTGCGCACGTCTCCCCGCAGAACGTGGTGGCGCGGTCCGATCATCCTCACCGTCTCTTCGGGTCCCCGATCCAGGGGTGACGGGCGTGCCGACAGCGACGACAGGGACTCGGCCACCCGGGCCAGCATCCGTTCCGGATCTCCCGGGGCCACCACCGTGACCACCATCCGGGAGGGGACATAGTGTGCCGCGTGAAACTCACGCAGGTGACCGGAGGTCAGGTTCCCCAGGGCCTCTTCCTCGCCGATGCGCCAGCGGCGGATGCGATGCCGGTCATGGAGGAGGGCGTAGAGGGTCTCCAGCGCCACGGCACCCGGGGTGTCCCGCTTCCGCTTCGCCTCCTCCACGATCACGCGGAGCTCCCGTGCCAGTTCTCCGGGATCGAGGGCGGGAGAAGTCACCGCATCGAGGAGCTCATCCCAGGCCTCGCCCCACCGGTCGGGCGGCACCACCGCGTGATAGGTCGTGCCGTCGTAGCCGGTGGCGGCATTGACGGATCCTCCCGCGGCCCGGATGGTTCGGGCCAGATCCCCGGGTCGCTGCCGTGCCGTTCCCTTGAACACCATGTGCTCGAGCACATGGGATATCCCCACCCGGGAATCCGGTTCGTCGAAGTAGCCCGCATTGACGCGGATCATCACGGCGGCCGCGGGCCGGTCCGCCGCCCGCGCGAGGACCGTGGCCCCGTTGGGCAACACCAGCCGGTGGAGTCCGGCGGTCCAGCGGGAGGAGGATCCGGAGACGGGTGCGACTGCTCCGGTCATTGGACGAGGCGCAGCACGCCCGCGGCAATGCTGCCGCGGATGAACGCCTCGGCGTTGCTGAGAGGAATCACCACCCCGGTTTCCGCGCGGCCGCGGGCGGCGAGCCCCTGCATGAACTCGCTGAGCGAGGCATGGTCCCAGCCACCTTCCACCGCCTTGAACTGGCGGAGGATCTGGTCCCAGGTGCCGCGAAGGGTCAGACCCCCCAGGGTGGTCACCACGTGGGTATCCTCGGTTCCCGGTCGTCGCTGCATCGCCTGCAACCCGGACAGGAGCGCGCCGAACAACTCCAACTGGTGGGGATCCCGCAGGGTTCCGTCCTGCTGGGTGGCCTCGATCTCGGCCAGGAGATCATCCACGGGATCGGGATCCCCCGCCAACTCGGAGATCCGGGTGAACCAGGGCACCAGTTCGGGGTCGTCGTCCGGGAGCCGGTAGATGCACTTCTTGAGTTCGATGATCCGCCAGATGGCCAGCTCTTCGACGTGGTCCTCGGGCAGGGTGCGTTCCAACTGGTACAGCGCCGCTTCGTTCTCTCCCCGATCGTACAGCGCGTTGGCCAGGTAGACTCGCGCCTCACCGTGACGCGGCTCGATCTCCAGGGCACGGCGCACCCAGTACAGCCCGTCGTCGTCCCGGCCCAACCGGTGACAGGTGTAGCCGAGACAGGCTGCGGCATCCGAGGAGCCGGGTTGCGCGGTGACGGCGAGATCGAAGAACCGGTGGGCCTGGACGAAGTGACCTTCCCGGAAGAGCGCGCGCCCGATCTGGAGCATCAGGTCGCCGTCTTCCTGGAAGCCGAGGGTGAGAATCCGCTCGAACGCCGCGAGGGCGCGGGGAAACTCGCCGATCTTGAGCAGCGACTCTCCGGACCCCGCGAGCGCGTCCTCATGGTCCGGGTCGAGCTGGAGGGCCCGGTCGAAGGCCTGGCGGGCCCAGGCCACGTCCTCACGGGCGAGCCACGCGTACGCCGTCCCGACGTGCAGGTCGACCGCCTCGGGATAGAGGGCGAGACCATCGCGCAACAGCGCGAGTGCCTCGTCGTAACGTCCTTCGTTGTAGAGTCGATGGGCCTGTTCGTCGAATTCGTCGGAGGTACGGAACACACCCGACATCGGCTGGGCCTCCTGGGCAGGTTGTCTCAAGCTAAGGAACCGGCCCCGTTTTGGGAAGACCGAATTTCGGCCCCAGTACTCAGCACCTCCTCCCACCCCTCACCGGGTTCCGGGTATCGGGTACCGGGTAATGGGCCCACCCCCGCAGTTCCCAATACCCAACACCCAACACCCAATACCCAACACCCAATACCCAACACCCAACACCCTACTCCCTACACCCTACACCCTACACCCTACACCCTCCCTCCGCATCCCCCGATCCGGCTCACCGCGATCTCCTGCTCCGCCCTGGTCCGGATTCTACCGATGGCCGCACTTCCTCGCACATCCGCATCGACCGTGAGCGACCGGGTCCAGCCGATCGGCCCCCGGGTGCGGTGCCAGATGAGCGCCCCGATTTCGCGCACCTCCTGAACGGCGCGGACCTGGCCTGAATCGGCCACCACGGTGTCGGGCTCTCCGGTTCGGCTCCACCGGAACCGGATCAGCCCCGCCGAGTCGCTGAGGCGCTCGATGGCCAGGTCCTCCTGCCGATCCAGCTCTCCCTCCGTGAGAAAACCTGAGGGGAGACGAGGGAAAAAGTCGTCCAGCGTCCCCTGGAGATCGGTCACTTCGCTGACGGTGCCGGGGACAAACGGCACCTCCGACCGGTGGTATCGCCCTTCGGCGGTGAGGACGCCGCCGTAGCGCCCGCCGAGGAATCCATCCGTTTCCGGGACCAGGGTCCCTTCGGGGCTGGAACGCCGGAGCGCCAGCGAGTCATACCAGGCCTCGAGGAGCACACCCCCCGTGTCGGGGCTGGTCCGGACCTGGAGCACTCCCTCCCGGCGCACCTCCTCCACACGGTCGCGCACTCCGATCTGGGAGCGGAGGGTGGTCGTCACCGTTTCACGCCACGTGCCGCACGCAGCCGCGGGAGGAGGAGAAGTCCAGGAGATCCGTTCCTGGTCCCCCCCTCCCGACGCGCCGGTCAGGAGCACCAGGAGCAGCGCGCCCCGAAAGGTCACTCGCTGCCCATGAACGGGTACTGCCAGGCTCGCGGCGCGTCGGAGGTCTCCTTGATGGTCCGGGGCGACACCCAGCGCAGCAGATTCAGGATCGATCCCGCCTTGTCGTTGGTCCCGCTTGCCCGTCCCCCCCCGAACGGTTGCTGGCCCACGACCGCACCGGTCGGCTTGTCGTTGATGTAGTAGTTGCCCGCAGCGTGGCGGAGGATCCGGTCGGCGGTACGGAGCGCGTCGCGATCCCGCGCAAAGACGGCTCCGGTGAGGGCGTACGGGCTCGTCAAGTCCACCAGTCGCAGCATCTCCTCCCAGGTGTCATCGGCGTACGGATGGACGGTGAGCACCGGTCCGAAGATCTCCTCGCACATCGTGCGGTACCCGGGATCGGACACCTCGAGGAGCGTCGGCTCGATGAACCAGCCCTCGCGGTCGTCGCATCCGCCCCCGGCGAGGATCGTCACCCCGGCATCGGTCCGGGCTCCCTCGATGTAGCCGCGAATCTTGCCGAAGGCGCGGGCATCGATCACAGCGCCCAGAAAGTTCCGGAAGTCGGTCACGTCACCCATGCGCATGTCCGCCTGCATGGCCAGCACCCGGTCGCGCACCTCGGGCCAGAGACTGCGGGGGACATAGGCCCGGGACGCGGCGCTGCACTTCTGGCCCTGGTACTCATAGGCCCCCCGCACCATCGCCACCGCCAACGCCTCGGGGTCGGCGCTCGGATGGGCCACGATGAAGTCCTTGCCCCCGGTTTCACCGACCAGTCGGGGATAGCCGGCATACTGCTCCAACCGCTCGGCCACGCCCTTCCAGAGCAGCTGGAAAACGGCGGTGGAGCCGGTGAAGTGGATCCCGGCCAAGCTCCGGTCGGCCAGCACCTGGGCGCTGATGGCGGGGGCGTCGCCGGGGACGAAATTGATCACTCCCGGGGGGAGTCCCGCCTCCTCGAAGAGCCGGTACACCAGATAGTTGCTGAGGGCGGCGGTGCCGGCCGGTTTCCAGACCACCGTGTTTCCCATCAGGGCGGGAGCGGCACAGAGGTTTCCCCCGATCGCCGTGAAGTTGAACGGCGTGATGGCGTAGACGAATCCCTCCAGGGGCCGGTGATCGAGCCGGTTCCATACCCCCGGTGAGGACGCCGGTTGCTCGGCCATGATCCGCTCGGCGTAGTGCGCGTTGAAGCGCAGGAAATCCGCCAGCTCGCACGCCGCATCAATCTCAGCCTGGAAGGCGGTCTTGCTCTGGCCCAGCATGGTCGCGGCGTTGATCACCTGGCGCCAGCGACCCGCCAGCATGTCGGCCGCGCGCAGGAACACCGCCGCCCGATCCTCGAGCCGCCACGACGCCCACTCAGCCTGGGCTTCCCGGGCCGCCGCGATCGCCGAGGTCACCGTGGCGGGGTCGGCCTCGTGGACCACCGCAAGCCGGTGCCGATACCGGTGCGGGGCCACGACATCATGGGTCCGTCCCGAACGCACCTCCCGGCCCCCGACGATCGCGGGGATCTCCACCACGGTGCCGAGTTGACGCGCCAATTCGGCCTTGAGAGAGTCGCGTTCGGGAGTGCCGGGGGCGTAACTCAGCACCGGCTCGTTCACCGGGAGCGGGATGTTCGGGGATCCGTTCATGGGTCGTCCAGAATTGGGAGTCAGGGGAATGGGAGACGGGTGGTCGACAGGCAAGATAAGGGAGTCGGGAGTGGGGAACGGGGAATAGGGGGAATGGGGAATAGGGAGTAGCGAATTGGGAGTAGGGAGGAGGGAGACTATTGATTATTGTTCGCTGTTCATTGGTCAATGTTCATTGTCCACCCCAGGCCTCCCATGTTTCGTTTGCTCGCCGTCGCCGCCCTCGTGGCCTCCCTCGCCGGATGTCGCACATACGACGCCTACACCCCGGTCGCCAGCCAGAGCGGACTGGTGCCGGCGGATCAGGCCGCGCAGTACGGCGCGGAACAGGCCCAGGTGATCGCGATCGGCCGTGCCCTCGGAGCGGCGTATGCCGGCCCGAGACCGGACGATCGCGCACGGCAGGTCACTGCGGCAGTCGAGTATGCCCTCGGCCTCCCCGACGTGCGGACCGTGGTGCCGGATACCCTGGGAGTGCGCCTCACCATCACCTTTGCCAGTGGCTGGCGGACGGCGGCCCTCCCGATCGAGGATGGGGTCGGCCCTGATCTCACGGCGGGTCTTCCTCCCCGCCGTTGACGCAATGTCCGGCACCGTGGTCATTCGCTCCACCGTTCCGAGCCGAGATGACGCCGTCCGGATCAGCACCATCCTGGTGGAGGAACGCCTCGCCGCCTGTGTTCAGGTGGGGGGACCGATCACCAGCGTGTACCGGTGGGAGGGAGAGGTCCGAACCGGGGAGGAGTGGGTGATCGAAGCGAAGACGCGCGATGGCTCCCGGACCGCGCTCGTCACCCGCCTCCGGGAGCTGCACCCCTACCAGGTGCCCGAGATTCTCATTCTCCCCGTGACCGGCGGGCACGCCCCCTACCTGGAGTGGATCGCCCGGGAAACCGAGTAGAACGTCTCTCTCTGCAACATGTGAAACCGGGCGGCATCTTCCCCCGTCCGACGTGGCGTCCCGCAACCTCTCACCCTTGTGGAGGCACATGACTGCGCCCGCCGAAACTCCCGACTCCCCCTGGTGGGATGACCTCATCGACATCTACGTGTCACCCGGCGCCCTCTTTGCCCGCCGGGCCATCACCCCGAGGTTCGGTGTTGCCCTCCTCGTCCTGGTGATCGGGATCATCGCACTTTACTACCTCACGGCCACGGCGATGGCCCCGATCTTCGACGCGGAGTTTCGCCGGGGAGCCGCGGCCGCGATGCGGAACAATCCCCAGATCACCCTGGAGCAGATGGAAGGATTTCGGGGCATGAGCGAGAAGATCGGGGGCCTCCTGGTGGCGGGGGCGATAGGCGTCGGCGCCGTGCTTCTGGGTCTCGCCATCTGGGTCACGGGAAAGATCTTCGGGGCCGGTCTCGATTTCGCCCGGGCGATCACCATCGCCACCTTCGCCCTTTTCCCGCGGTTGGTGGAATTCGTGTTGAATGCGGCCCAGGCACTGGTTCTGCCGGAGGAATCCCTCACCTCCCGTTACAGTGTGTCGCTGGGGGTGGGCCGCTTCCTCGACCCCTCCACCACCGCCCCGGCCGTCCTGGGCCTCCTGGGCCGGGTGGATCTCATCACTCTCTGGGTATCTTTCCTCATTCTGCTCGGTTTCGAGCAGATGGGCAAGCTCCCCCGGTCCCAGGCGCTGGGAGCCACCCTCGTGGTGTGGCTGCTGGGGGCACTTCCTGCCGTGTGGGGGGCATTCAGTGCCGCAGGGTGAGGATCCCATGGCGGCAAATGACCACTTTTGAGGACACCACCGATGACTTCATCCCGGCTCATCACCATCGCCGTCATCCTCGGTTTCATCGCGTTTCTGGCGTGGGGCACCCTCAGCTCCCAGCCGGTAACCTGTGATGTATGTGTGCGATACAACGGATTGGAGAACTGCGCGACCGCCAGCGGCGTATCAGAGGAAGAGGCCACGACCACCGCGCAGACCACGGCCTGCGGACCGTTGACCGGTGGCATGAACGATGCAATTGCATGTGGCAATCTGGTACCCGTCACCCGGCAGTGCCGGACGCGGTGACGGACCGCTGGCCCCCGAGCCGGCGGGGACACTGACCGGCCGCTGGGGGAGAGCCATGATTGGATCGGAACGGAACCTGACGATCCGCGAAATCAGCGACGGCGAGGAATTCGCCGCCTGGTTGCGCGAGGTGATCGAGCAGTCGCCGTCCACCCCCGAGGGCGACCTTCTGCAGGAAGCCCGGCACCTGGCGCTGACCAATGAGATCGGGGACTGGGTCGGCGGGGTTCGGTACACCCTCCGCGGGGGGGTGGCCCACCTGGCCGACATCGCGATCGTGGAACCCGAGCGGGGCCGCGGCCATGCCTTCCGTCTGCTGACAGCGTTCGAAGCGCACGCCCGGGAGGAAGGTGCCCACCTCGCCGAGTTCTGGATCGACGATCTCCGCACCGAGCCGCTTCTGGCGGCATTGGGCTGGGAGCGACGCCTCCGGCGCGACGGATACTGGAACGGAGGCACCTGGTACCTGATGGAGCGGGAACTGGTCCTGGAAGGATAGGCATTAGGGGTGTTGGGTGTTGGGTGTTGGGTGTTGGGTGTTAGGTACTGGGTGTTGGGTGTTGGGTACTGGGTATTGGGTATTGGCTACTAGGTAGCGCTGCTCCATGGTTGCTGGCGCCTGGAACTGAATCGGTAATGTCGCCCTCCCCTGAGGCACCCAGCACCCGGAACCCAAGGACATAGGACATAGGACATAGGACATAGGACATAGGACATGGGGCATAGGACATAACACCCAATCCGCCCGCCATGAGGCAAGCGGCACACAGGTGGACCAGTCGACGCGTCATCATCACTCTCTCCCGGCCAGAGCGCCCTCAGCACCCACATTGCCTTACCGCTTCACCCGAGCCAAGGAAAGGCCCGGTACGGTTCTTCACGAGCCGCCACCGGAGGCGGCTCGGGTCCACACATTGTTCCCCCGGTCCACATCCACCAGCCGGTGATCGGGATCGAGTTCGATGCGATCCACCGTCTGGCCCGGGAATTCATAGATCCTGACGTAAAATCCACTATTGGTGCTCCACACCTCGGCGGGGTACGTCAAGTCCTCTGTGGTGCCATCGGTGAAGGTGAACCGCGTCCGGATCGGCAGGACCCCCCGGGCGAGGTTGGCATAGCGGACCACCACCTGCGGCGTGTCTCCCTGCATCCGCGTCACGACCGTATCGACGGCCTGATCGAAGGACTCGCTCCGGAGGAACCACGACCGCCAGAACCAGTCCAGGCGACGTCCCCCCACATTCTCCATCGTGCGGAAGAAATCCGCCGGGGTGGGGTGCCGGAATGCCCAGCGGCGAATGTAGGTTCGGAAGGCATCATCGAACGCCTCGGGCCCCAGGATTTCCTGGCGCAGGAGCTGCAGGCCGACGGAGGTCTTGACGTATTGGGATATCCCGAGGAGCTGCGGGGGCACCCGGTCGGCGGGCATCTCGATGGGGACGTCGACACCGGCCTGCAACAGTCGCTCCACCTGTCGGCGCTCCGCCAGCGCCCGCGCCATCTGGTCGCCGGCGTCGGGGTAACGTCGCGCCTCGGCGAACGTGTTGATGAAGGTGTTGAAACCTTCGTCCTGCCAGAAGTGGAGGCGTTCGTTCGATCCCACGATCATGGGAAACCAGTTGTGCCCGATCTCGTGGGTCACGACGTTGTAGAGGTCCGGCTTGTCGTCGCTCCGGTTCTCCATCGCCAGCATCGGATACTCCATCCCACTGATCGGCCCCTCCACGGCGGAGATCTGGGGATAGGGGTAGAGGAACCACCGCTCGGAGTACTCCTGGATCGACATGCGGGACTGATCGGCGGCATCCTCCCAGTTGACCGCCGCGCTCGGCCTATAGTAGGCTTGCGCCAGGATGCCATGCCAGCTGGAGGCGTCCCACTGATACTCCGGCGAGGCCGCCCACGCCACGTCCCGCACGTTCCGGGCGGCGAACTTCCAAGTGACCATACCGGTCCGCCCGGCCCGGGCGGCACCGCTGGTCAGGTCGGCCCGGCTCACGATCGCGATCGTCGTGTCGGAGGTGGCCGCGTGCGCCAGCCGGGCCACCTGCTCCGGGGTCAGTACGTCGCCCGGATTCTGCAGCGTGCCCGTCGCGGCGACGATGTAGCCGGCGGGAACCGTGATTTCAAGGGTGAAGTTCCCGTATTCGAGGTAGAACTCGCCCTGCCCGAGATACGGCTCGATGTTCCATCCCCGGACGTCGTCGTACACTGCCACGCGAGGATACCACTGGGCCAACTCGTACAGACTCCCCTCGCGACCCATGCGGTCCGCCCCATGCTCGGGGATCAGGAAGTGCCACGCCACATGCACGGTGGTGGCACCGCCCGGCGGGAGGGGCCGAGACAGGTCCACCTTGAGCATCGTGCCCATCACGCGGGAGGCGAGCGGGACACCTTTCGCCCCCGCGGTCGCGCGCGCGGGCCGTTCGTCCAGCGCGTCGATCACGTCTCCCCCCTCAAAGCCCCGGGCGCCGAAGCGCGAGTTCTGCGGGAAGATGTAGGCATTGAGGGACGTGGCCTGGAAGGCGTTCTGCTCCAGTTGAAGCCAGAGAAAGGTCAGGGTATCGGGAGAGTTATTAGTGTATCGTAACGTGAGATCACCAGTGAGTACCGTCGCCGCGGTATCAAGCCGGGCCGTGATGTGATAGTCCGCCCGGTTTTGCCAGTAGGCGTGGCCCGGCGCACCGGAGGCCGCGCGGGTGGCGAAGGCCGAGGGCAGGTCGAGGGGGGCAAAGATGGACGTGTCGCCCACGCCGACGCGGGGATCGGCCACGGGTCGTCCCTGGGCATGCGCCGCGGAGGCCGCGCCCACGAGGGCGGCGAGGGCGAGGGTCAATCGGACGGGAATCGTCGGCATGGGGGAACTCGGGTGCAAGGTCAGACAACAGCGGAGGCGACCTCCGCCTTCCCTCGGAGGGTAAGCGCTTCGTCCTCCAAACGCCATGACCTTTTCTTCCCGGCTGCACCCGCTACGGCAAATACTCCCGGAGCCACCGACGAACGAAATAGACACCCGCCGCCGTCCCCACAGTGCTCAGGATGAAACCGGTCATCACCCCGACGCGGCTTCCGAGCCACCAGCCAGCCGCACCACCCAGCGTGGCGCCGATGAAGCTCGCGATGGCCATCACAGATCTCTCCTCCCGGGCCCGGAGCCGCCGAGTCCGATCATGGTTTCCTTGACTGCCACTCGGAACGCATTCACCGATTCGTCTTCCTCTCCCCTTCCGCCCGGAGCAGGCGGGTCACCGTCCGGTCCAGGGCCGCGGCAAACGCCTGTTTCGCACGAGCATCATAGGGTCGAGGTCCGCCGGTTGCTGTCCCGGAGCCGCGAAGCTGGTCCATGAAGTTCCTGACGGAGAGTCGCTCGCCGATGGTCTCCTCCGTATGCTCCTCTCCCCGGGGGTCCAGTACCACGATCCCCCGGGGAACCAGCAGTGCCGCCAGGGGGATGTCCTGTGTCACCACCAGGTCCCCTTCCTCCGATTCGGCCACGATGTGTTGATCCGCGACGTCAGGGCCGCCGTCCACCCAGACGGCGCTGACCAGAGGGTGACCCACCGGGGGGTGGAGACGCGTGTTGGCCACCAGCACGGTCGCAATGTGGAGCCGCGTCGCGGCACGGAACACCAGTTCCTTCACCTCGCGCGGGGTGGCATCGGCATCGATCCAGATTCTCAGGGAGACTCCAGGACGGGGTGGATGGGCACCATTCCCATGCCCGTGGGAAGAGGGAAGGTAGCTCGGACGCGCTTGTGAATTATTTCACAATCTCAGCCGACTCCCCGGCACTCCGGCCCGGCCCCTCCCTCCTCCCCTGCTATCATTCCCGGCGACTCTTCCCCGGAGCCCTTCGTGGACCTGTGGACCACCGCCACCATCGCCGACCTCGTGGCCCGCATTGTGTCCGGGCTCCTCGTCGGCACCGCCGCAGTGGTGGCCGCGACCCATTGGGCCGTGCGGCGCGGTCATCTCCCGCCGTTTGGCGGGTGGGCCATGGGGATCCGGCGCCTCAGCGACCCGGCCCTCCGACCCATCGAGGGCCGCCTGGTGCGATGGGGCCGGAACCCCCAGGAGGCGACCCTCTGGCTTCTCGGGGGTGCTCTCGGGGTCGGGTTGCTCCTCATCACCGTCACCCGGTGGATCATCGCGTTCGTGGCGCGGCTCGCGGTCGCGGCACGGAGTGGCCCGATGGTCTGGGTTGCTCTGGTGGTGGGCTGGACCTTTGATCTGCTCATCCTGGCCCTGATCGTCCGGGTGATCGGTTCCTGGTTCGGACTCGGTCCCTACAGCCGCGTGGGCCGCGTCGCCTGGCGACTCACCGAGTGGCTCCTCGGGCCGATCCGGCGGATCCTTCCCCCCATGGGGATGCTTGACCTGAGCCCGCTGGTCGCGTGGTTCGCTCTGATAGTGGTGCGCAGCCTGGTGCTCTCCGTTCTGTGACCGGACCCATCTCCCCCGGACCCGGCGGCGCCTCCGTTCAACTCGCGGTGTACGTGCAGCCCCGGGCCTCCCGGACCGAGTGCACCGGCATCCACGATGGGGCCATCCGGGTCCGGCTCGCGGCCCCCCCGGTGGACGGGGCCGCCAATGACGCCCTGATCCGCTTCCTCGCCGAGAAGATCGGCGTCCCCCGGAGCAACATTCGCGTGGCCCGAGGCACGGGCAGCCGGCGGAAGGTCGTGGCGGTCGAGGGGGTGACGGTGGACCGGGTACGGGGAGCTCTCGGTCTTGGCACCATCGACTGAGACCCGTTTCGAGGCCGCCGCCGAGGGGGACTTGCCCGCAGGGCCGGAAACGGAGACCTTTCTCCCACAATCTGACCGTGGCGATTTGCGCGATTGCGGCCACGTAAAACAATCCGCTAAAACGCAGCCCCTGGCTGTCCTTGGCTGGGGGCTCGTGTTTGGAGGCCCACCGACGTGACTCAACTGACCGCTCCCGACCCCCATCTGGCCGCCGGGGAGCGCCGCCGCGTGCGCCTCGCGGCTCTCGCCCCCCTCGCCAACCACCGGATCCTGGTGCTCGACGGGGCCATGGGCACCATGATCCAGGGCTACGAGCTCGGCGAGCCGGATTATCGCGGGACGCGCTTTGCCGATCATTCCCGGGATCTGCGCGGCAACAACGACCTGCTTTCCCTCACCCGGCCTGACATCATCGAGGCGATCCACACCGCCTACCTCGAGGCCGGTGCCGACATCGTCGAGACCAACACCTTCAACTCCACCGCGATCTCCCAGTCGGATTACGGCCTGGAATCCCTGGTCCCGGAAATCAACCGCACCGCCGCCGCCCTGGCCCGCGCCGCTGCCGATCGCGTGGAAGCCACCGATCCCTCCCGGCCCCGGTACGTGGCCGGCGTGCTGGGACCCACCAACCGGACCGCCTCGATCTCGCCCGAGGTGAACAACCCCGCGGCCCGGAACGTGACCTTCGAAGCCCTGGTCGCTTCCTACCTCGATGCCGCCCGCGCCCTCCTCGCCGGGGGAGCCGACCTGCTCCTCGTCGAAACCATCTTCGACACGCTGAACGCCAAGGCGGCTCTCTTCGCCATTGCCCAGGTGCGGGACGAGACCGGCCTCGAGGTTCCGGTGATGATCTCGGGCACCATCACCGACGCGAGCGGCCGGACCCTGAGCGGCCAGACGGCGGAGGCCTTCTGGATCTCCGTGGCCCACGCCGAACCGTTCAGTGTCGGACTCAACTGCGCCCTCGGTCCGGCGGCGCTTCGGCCCCACCTGCAGGATCTGGCCCGGCTCGCGCCGGTCCGGATCTCGACCCATCCCAATGCCGGCCTTCCCGACGAGTTCGGGGGGTATCTCGAAACACCGGACGCGATGGCGCGCGTCCTCGGCGAATTTGCCCAGTCGGGGCTCGTGAACGTGGTGGGCGGATGTTGCGGGACCACGCCCGATCACATCCGGGCCATCGCCGCGGCAGTGACGGTCCATCCGCCTCGTCCCCTGGCCGACCCCCCGGTCCGACTCCGCCTGTCGGGCCTCGAACCGATGACCATCGGCCCCGACACCCTCTTCGTGAACATCGGCGAGCGCACCAACGTGACCGGGTCCCGGCGCTTTGCCCGCCTGATCCGCGAGGAGCGGTACGAGGAGGCGCTGGAGGTGGCCCGGCAACAGGTGGACGCCGGAGCGCAGCTCCTCGACATCAACATGGACGAGGGTCTCCTCGATTCCCCCGCCGCGATGACCACCTTCCTCCGCCTCATCGCCACCGAGCCGTCGATCGCCAAGGTGCCGATGGTGATCGACTCCTCGTCCTGGCCGGTGATCGAAGCCGGCCTCCGCGAGGTCCAGGGCAAGCCGGTGGTCAACTCAGTGTCCCTCAAGGAGGGCGAGGAGGTCTTCCTCACCCAGGCTCGCCTGGCTCGGCGCTACGGCGCCGCGGTGATCGTGATGGCCTTCGACGAACAGGGCCAGGCCGACACGGCGGATCGCAAGGTGGCGATCGCCGAGCGCGCCTTCCGGCTCCTGACCACCGAGGCGGGGTTCCCTCCCGAGGACATCATCATCGATCCCAACATCTTCGCCATCGCCACGGGGATCGAGGAGCACAACACCTACGCGCTCGAGTATCTCCGGGCCATTCCCCGGGTCAAGGAGGCCTGCCCCGGCGTGCACATCAGCGGCGGAGTGAGCAACATGTCCTTTTCCTTCCGGGGCAATGAGCCGCTTCGCGAGGCGATGCACGCCGTCTTTCTCTATCACGCGATTACGGCCGGCCTCGACATGGGCATCGTCAACGCCGGCCAGCTCCCGATCTACGAGGAGATTCCCCTCGACCTTCGTGATCGGATCGAGGACGTGATTCTGGCCCGCCGTCCCGACGCCACCGAGCGCCTCCTGGCCGTGGCGGACACGGTGCGCGGGCAGGCGGCGGGGGGAGCCGCCGACCTCACCTGGCGCGAGGCCCCGGTCGCCGAGCGCCTCACCCACGCCCTGGTGGACGGCATCACCGACTGGATCGAGGCGGACACCGAGGAGGCGCGTCTGCAGGTGGGGCATCCCCTCGAGGTGATCGAGGGGCCGCTCATGGCGGGGATGAACCGGGTGGGAGACCTGTTCGGCGCGGGGAAGATGTTTCTCCCCCAGGTGGTGAAGAGCGCCCGCGTGATGAAACGAGCCGTGGCGTACCTGACGCCCTTTCTCGAAGCGGCCAAGGTGGCCACCGACCGCCAGACCAACGGCCGCATCCTCATGGCCACGGTCAAGGGCGACGTCCACGACATCGGGAAGAACATCGTGGGCGTCATTCTCCAGTGCAACAACTACGAGGTATTCGATCTCGGGGTGATGGTCCCGGCGGCACGGATCCTCGAGGCGGCCCGGGACCATGCGGTCGACGTGATCGGATTGAGCGGCCTCATCACCCCCTCACTCGGCGAGATGACGCATGTGGCGGGGGAGTTGGAGCGCGAGGGATTCACGGTCCCCCTCCTCATCGGCGGGGCCACCACCTCGCGGGTCCACACCGCGGTCAAGATCGCGCCCGCCTACTCGGGAGCCACGATCCACGTGCCCGATGCCTCGCGCGCGGTGGGCGTGGTGAGCCGGCTCCTGAGCGCGGACCAGCGGGAGGCCGCCATGGCCGAGGTGCGCGACGAATACGACGCCATCCGCCGGGACCGGGAGGGACGGGAGGATCGTATCCGTCTCCGTCCCCTGGCCGACGCGCGGGAGCACCGGCTCCGCCTCGACTGGGACACGCACCCGCCCCCGAAACCGGCCTGGACCGGCACCCGGATCTTTGACGCCTGGCCTCTCGCCGATCTGGTGGACCGGATCGACTGGACCCCGTTCTTCCAGGCCTGGGAACTCCCCGGTCACTGGCCCGCCCTTCTCGAGGACCCCACGGTGGGGCAGGCGGCGCGGGATCTCCATCGCGACGGCCGCGCTCTCCTGGACCGGATCGTCGCCGAGGGCCTCCTCACCGCGCGCGGCGTGATCGGACTCTTCCCCGCCAACAGCCGGGGCGATGACATCGAGATCTACACCGACGACACCCGGACCACCCCGCGGGCCGTGATCCACACTCTCCGGCAGCAGATGGCCAAGAGTGGTGACCGGCCCGACCTGGCCCTGGCCGACTACGTGGCCCCCCGGGACACCGGCACCCCCGATTGGGTCGGCTGCTTTGCCGTCACCACCGGAATCGGGCTCGACACGCTGGTGGCCCGGTTCGAGGCCGCCCACGACGACTACAGCGCGATCCTCGCCCGGGCCCTGGCCGACCGCCTCGCCGAGGCCTTTGCCGAACGGCTCCACGAGCAGGTCCGGCGCGAGCACTGGGGATATGCCCCGCACGAGGCCCTCGGCAACGAGGACCTGATCCGGGAGGCCTATCAGGGAATTCGCCCCGCTCCGGGGTATCCCTCCTGCCCCGACCACTCCGAAAAGCCGATGCTCATGGATCTCCTCGGCGGACCCGAGGCCACCGGCATCACCCTCACCGAATCGTTTGCCATGGTGCCCACCGCCGCCGTCAGCGGCTGGTATTTCTGGCATCCCCAGGCCGCCTATTTCGGCCTGGGACGGATCGGGCGGGACCAGGTGGAGGACTACGCCCGGCGCCGCGGAGCGGACATCGCCACGGTGGAGCGATGGCTCGCCCCCCACCTCGGGTACACCCCCGGCCGGACTCCGGCGGAGGCCCCGGCCTGATGCCCACGCTCCGCGAACTCCTCGACGATGGCCGGGTCCACATCTTCGACGGCGGCATGGGGACCGAGCTCTACAATCGCGGCGTGTTCCTCAACGTCTGCTTCGATGAACTCGCCGTGCGCCAACCCGATCTCGTGCGGGACATTCACCGGGAGTACGTCATCGCCGGCGCCGAGATTCTGGAGACCAACACCTTCGGCGCCAACCCCTTCAAGCTGGCCCAGTATGGACTCGCCGCCGAGACCGAGGCGCTGAACCGTGCCGCGGCGCACCTGGCCCGCGAGGCGGCGGGATCCCGGGC
>JBGSKF010000114.1:0-9790 GCA_041741375.1 Gemmatimonadales bacterium
GACGGGATCTGGTCGATCTACTTCAACACCGTGCTCCTCGCCAAGCTCGATGAACGGGACTATATCATTCATGGGTAACACCCCACAGTGTTACCTATGTTGCCGGACAATTCTGTCACCTATGTTCCCGGTTGCTCAGACCCTGGTGCTCGTCGGGCGCTCCGCGGGTACCCCCTATTCCCCACTCCCCACTCCCCATTCCCTACCTGAAACCCGCCGCCGGACCCTCCCGTAGGGGAAAAAGGAATTACATTAACCGGATCCCCTTTTCGGACCGACCCGATGCCACCGAAAGCGCCCGATCCCAGCCGCCAGAGCCGCCGTGAGCGCCAGATCATGGATGCCATTTACCACCTGGGCGAGGCGGGGGCCCTGGACGTGGCCCACCACCTCGACGACGAGGCGGGGTACCACTCCATCCGGGTCACCCTCGGCATTCTGGAGCGGAAGGGGTTTCTGAAGCACCGGATGGACGGGAACCGGAACATCTACTACCCGGTGGTTTCGAGGGATTCCGCCAGCCGGAAGGCGGTGCGCCACCTTCTGGGGACCTTCTTCTCGGGATCCCCGTCCCAGGCCTTCGTGGCCCTGCTGGACGCCTCCGGGGACCAGTTGACTCCGGCCGAGCTCCGCCGCATTGCCGATGCCATCGAGGACGCCCGCAAGGAAGGAAGGTAGCTGATGCTTCTGGTGCTTCTGTTCGTGAAGGCCACCCTCATCGTGGCCCTGGCCTCACTCGGCGCGTGGCTCTTCCGGAGGCACTCGGCCTCGGTTCGCTACGCGGTGCTGGCCGCCGCGATCGGGGCCCTCCTCGTCATTCCCTTCGTCACCTGGTCGCTCCCCGAATGGACCGTATCAGCTCCGGGCTCCCGGGCTCCCTCCTCTTCTGCGAGCGCCGCCGGTGTCGCCGTTGTCGCGTCTCCATCGCTTGACCCCGCAATACTCGAGACGATCCGGGCCCTCTCTCCTCTCGGCGCAATGACTCCCCGAGCCCAGCCCCTCACCCCCGAGCCGGGCACCAGCGTGGGGGATCGCCCCTGGCACCTGCGAGCCGAGGTCCGATTCGGCGTCACGGTGGCGTGGGGAGGAGGCGCTCTTTTCCTCCTGTTCCATCTCGGGCTCGGGCTCGCGCGCCTGGCCGCGTTGACGCGTCACTCGCAGCCGGCCGATGGCCGGTTGCGCGCCATGGCTCTCCGGGTCGCCTCCGAATCGGGGCTCAGGCGCACTCTCCAGTTGCACCTGACGCCCGGGCTCTCGGTCCCCATCACCTGGGGGGTGATGCGACCGGTGATTCTGCTGCCCGCCGAGTCGGACCGGTGGTCCGAGTCCCGCCTGCGGGGAGTGCTGCTCCATGAGATTGCGCATGTGGTCCGGTGGGACTGGGTCGCTCACCTGCTGGCGGAAGTGACGCGCGCGTTGTACTGGCCCAACCCCGCCGTGTGGCACCTCGCCCACCGGGCAGGCCTGGCCCAGGAGGAGGCGTGCGACAACATGGTCCTGCGCCACGGGTACCGTGGATCGACGTATGCGACCGATCTCGTCGACATCGCACGGGCCGCCGTGGCGGGGTCGGGGTCTCTTCTTCCGGGCGGGGGCCTCCCCTTCGCAGAACCCTCCTCGCTTCGCCGTCGAATTGCCGCGATCCTCTCTCCGGTGCTCCCCCGCGACGGACTCCGGCTGCGTCCCGCCGTGATCCTGCTGGCCACGACCGCGGCCATCGGCCTTCCCGTGGCCTCGTTTCAGGCCCCCGGGTGGGGCAGGTTCGCCGCCTTCGAATTGTCCCTGGTGGACCAGGCGGTGCAGGGGGAAAGAACCGCGAGGCTTGCCGCGATCCGAGGCATCGGGGCCGCCGGGTTCGGGCTCGGTCTTCCCGTTCTCGTCCAGGCCGTCACGGATGACGATCCGGGCGTGCGGGTCGGCGCCGCGGAGGCGCTGGCACGGGTGCGCGGAGGTCGGATCTTCCAGGGAATCGTTGCCTCCCTGGGACATTCTGATGCGGAGGTCCGGGCGGGAGCCCTGCGCGTGGTCCGGACGATGATGCATGGCAACCTCACACCGAGTCGCACGCACGCGCTGGTCGAGGTTCTCGCCACCCGGGCGGCACTCGACCCCCATCCGGCGGTTCGCGGCCTCGCCCTCCGGTCCCTCGCCGGTCTCTGCGATCTCTCGGCCCGCAACGCGATCCTGAGCGGCCTGGAGGATGGGGATCCGGACGTGCGGGCGGAGGCCCGGGAAGCGGCCCGCCGTTCACAGCACTTCGACACGCGGTTGCTCCGCGCCGTCGCCCTGACGAAGCACTCCCAGAGTGCGCCTGTCGCCTGACCTTCCACGGAGTCGCGGTCCCATGACCTCGTTTGCATCCTGGCGTCCTGTTCTGTGCCCTTCACTGAAAAAATCTTTGCGTTCGGTGGCCCTGCTCCTCGCCGGCACGGCTGCCCTCGCCCCTCTCCACCCCGTGGAGGGCCAGGAGGCGATCCCGGCCGCGGCCACCATCTCCAGCGTCTCCGCCCCCGGCCGGTCGGAACACACCATCTCCATCATCCCTCCCGGCACGATCCGGATCGACGGGGTGCTGGACGAACCGGCCTGGCAGCAGGCCACCCGGTTCGAGCTTCCCTGGGAGGTGGATCCCGGCAACAATACCCCCGCCACCGTTCCCACCACCTGCTACACAACGTACGACGCCCGCCACCTCTATTTCGCCTGTCACGCCCGGGACGGATCCCCCGACGGGATTCGGGCGTGGTTCACCGACCGCGACCAGATCGGCAATCACGACCGGATTCTTCTCGGGATTGACCCGTTCAACGATTCGCGCCGAGGGTTTCTCTTTGCCATCTCCGCACTCGGGGTGCAGCTCGACGCGGTGTGGCAGCAGGAGTCGGCGGACGTAACCTGGGACGCGATCTGGAATTCGGCGGGGCGGATCGTGGACGACGGGTACATCGTGGAGGGGGCCGTGCCCTTCAAGTCGCTGCGGTTTCCCGCGGGGGCCGGGACCCAGTCCTGGGGAGTCTGGTTCGAGCGCCGGCGGCCCCGGAGCAACAACGAACGCTACATGTCGATGCCCTGGGACAGGGACAACGCCTGCCTGATCTGTCAGTCGGCCCTGTTGCATGGGTTCCAGGGAATCGCACCGGGACGCAATCTGGAAATCGCTCCCACGTTCACGGGAACCCGGACCGATGTCCGCGCCGGCGAGGGAGGATCCCTGGACGCGGGATCCCTCGACCGTGAGTTCGGCCTCGACGCCCGGATCGGCATCACCCCGGCCCTCACGCTCAATGCCACCGTGAACCCCGACTTCTCCCAGGTCGAGGCCGATGTGGCGCAGCTCAACGTGAACCAACGGTTCGCCCTCTTCTTCCCGGAACGGCGTCCGTTCTTCCTCGAGGGGGCCGATCTCTTCCAGACCCCCATTCAGGCGGTGTTCACCCGCACGATCGCGAGCCCCGAGTTCGGCACCAAGGTCTCGGGCAAGAGCGGGTCGAGTGCCTACGGGCTGCTCGTGGCGAAGGATCGCGAAACCAACCTCATCTTTCCCGGACCCCAGGGATCCTCGGGCACGACCCTCGATCAGGCGGCCACGACGATGATCGGGCGGTACCGCCGGGACATCGGGACCTCCTCCACCGCGGGCGTGCTCTACACCGGCCGGGAGGGAGACGGGTACCACAACCGCGTGGTCGGGGCGGACCTGCTGGCCCGGCCCCGGGGATGGCTCACGGCGCAGCTGCAGGTCCTCCGCTCCTCGACGGCCTATCCCGACGGGGTCGGCGCCGGTCAGAACACCGCAGATGCCTTCGCGGGAACGGCCCTGCGGGGACGGATCGATGCCGTGGCCCGGACCTGGCAGATCCGGAGCACCTTCGGCCAGCAGTCCCCCGGCTTCCGCGCCGACGCGGGGTTCGTCCCCGATGTCGGGAAGCGAGACGTGAGTGTCTGGGGAGGACCGACCTTCTGGGCCAACGATCAATCGTGGTTCACCGTGATCAGCGCCCGCGCCGGTGCCTGGCACAACGAGGAGTGGAACGGCGATCTGCTCGTCGAGGGAGTGTGGGCCTCGGCGAGTTACAACGGCCCCGGGCAATCCAATGTCTACATCAACCCGAATGTGTGGCACGAACGGTTCCAGGGGGTTGAGTACGACATCACCCGTACCTGGTTCGGAGGCTCCATCCGTCCCACCGGCACCTTCGGACTCGGGGTCGATGGCAACGCCGGAGGCGCCATTGATTTCACCAACAACCAGCCCGCCCAGACCCTGCAACTGGAGCCGTGGCTCGACGTCCGCCTCGGACGCCACCTCGAAACCCGGCTCTCCCATGTCCACCAGCGCCTCCGCCGCGACGGCGACCCGATCTTCACCGCCAACCTCTCCCAGGCCCGCATCGTGTACAGCGCGAGCACCCGCGCCCTGGCCCGGATCATCGTGCAGTACCAACAGGTGGACCGGAACCCCGATCGGTTCATCAACCCCGTGAACCGGACCGATCAATCACTCCTCACCTCGCTTCTCCTGAGCTACAAGGTGAACCCCCTCACCGTGATTTTTCTCGGCTACGGTGACAACTGGTCGGGGGAGACCACCGTGGATCGCCGCTCCTCCCCCCTCGAGCGCACCGACCGAACGTTCTTTGTGAAGCTGGGTTACGCGTGGAGACCGTAAGAGCAGGGAGTAGGAAATAGGGAGTAGGGAATAGGGAGTAGGGAATAGGGAATAGGGAATAGGGAATAGGGAGTAGGGAGTAGGGAGTAGGGAGTAGGGAGTAGGGAGTTAGGGAGTAGGGGAGCACAGGGCGTCATCCCGAGCGAAGCGAAGGATCCATGGACTCCGCGGGTGTACTTCCTGCCGTCCGGGCATCGATGCCGGTCGCTGCGACCATTGATGCGGTGGACGCAGCCAGCAGGAAGTGCATCAACCCGCCTTCACAGATCCCTCGGGCTGCGCCCTCGGGATGACGATCACAAGACATTCTCGTCCTCCCTACGTCTGACACCTTATCCCCTGTCTTTCCCTGACACCCTCTTCCCTGTCATTCCCTATTCCCTACTCCCTACTCCCTAATAGCGGTACTGCTCCGGCTTGTACGGTCCCTCCACCGGCACGCCGATGTAGCTCGCCTGCCCCGGCGTCAGCTCGGTCAACCGCACGTTGAGCTTCTCGAGGTGCAACCGCGCCACCTTCTCGTCCAGGTGCTTCGGGAGAACATAGACCTTTTTCTCGTACTGATCGTTGTTCCGGTGCAGCTCGATCTGGGCCATCACCTGATTGGTGAAGCTCGCCGACATCACGAAGCTCGGGTGACCGGTGGCACAACCGAGATTGAGCAGGCGCCCGTCGGCGAGGATGAGCACCCCGTGGCCATCGGGAAAGACCCATTCATCGTACTGCGGCCGGATGTTCACCTTCTTGATCCCGGGGACCTTCTTGAGCCCCGCCATGTCGATCTCGTTGTCGAAGTGGCCGATGTTCCCGACGATCGCCTTGTCCTTCATCCGGGCCATGTGGTCGGCCGTGATGATGTCCCGGTTGCCGGTTGCCGTGATGAAGATGTCCGCCGAGGCGACGACATCGTCCACCGTGACCACCTGGTACCCTTCCATCGACGCCTGCAGCGCGCAGATCGGGTCGATCTCGGTCACCACCACGCGGGCCCCCTGGCCCCGAAGCGCCTGGGCGCACCCCTTCCCGACCTCACCGAAGCCGCAGATCACCGCGAGCTTGCCGGCCAGCATCACATCGGTGGCACGGTTCAGTCCGTCCACCACCGAATGGCGGCAGCCGTAGATGTTGTCGAACTTGCTCTTGGTCACCGAGTCGTTGACGTTGATGGCCGGAAAGAGCAGGGTGCCATCCCGCATCATCTCATAGAGCCGGTGCACTCCCGTCGTGGTCTCCTCGGAGACGCCCCGCAGCCCCGCAGCCACTCGGCTCCACCGGGTCGGATCCTCCTCCAGCGTGGAGCGGATCAGGTCGAGAATCACCCCCCACTCTTCCGGATCCTCGGCGGAGTTGAAGGCGGGAATGGCACCGACCCGCTCGAACTCCGCCCCCTTGTGTACCAGCAGGGTGGCGTCGCCCCCGTCATCGAGGAGGAGGTTGGGGCCACTGCCATCGGGCCAGCGGAGCGCCTGATCGGTGCACCACCAATACTCCTCCAGGCTCTCCCCCTTCCAGGCGAATACCGGGGTGCCGCGTGGCGCGTCCACCGTACCATCCCGACCCACCACCACCGCGGCCGCGGCGGAATCCTGGGTCGAGTAGATGTTGCAGGAGACCCACCGCACGTCCGCGCCGAGGTCGACCAGCGTCTCGATGAGGACCGCCGTCTGCACCGTCATGTGGAGCGAGCCCATGATCTTCGCCCCGGCGAGCGGGTTCTGCCCCGCGTATTCAGCGCGGAGTGCCATCAGGCCGGGCATCTCGTGCTCGGCGAGGCGGATCTCCTCCCGGCCGAGTGCCGCCTGAGAGAGATCGGCGACCTTGAAGGGCGGAAGGCCCGCCTCGCGGGAGCGGTCGAAGGGGTGGGTCATGGTGTCGGTACGCACAGGTCTGTCCTTTAGAAATGGTGTGTCACGTCAAGGGGCCTCTGGTCGGTCGTCATCCCCGCGAAGCTTGTCCCCGCGAAAGGGGGGAGCGGGGATCCATGTAAACAAGGTCCTGAGGAGGAAAATGGATTCCCGCGTTCGCGGGAATGACGGACCGTGGTGGTCACGTCAATTGATCAGCGTTTCCCCAAGTCACTGATCGGACATCCCACAAATCGTTTGTGTGATCCTGGTTCCCGTCGCCAGCATCAGCCCCGGTCCCAGGGCACTCGGCACCGGTGGCAGCGCGCTCCACCCGATGCGGTGGAGTCCCGCGGTGGCCATCCAGCCACGCACGTCGGTTTCAGAGAATCCTTGCCAGAGATGCCCCATCGTCTGGCGATACTCCGCGCGATCGTGGGGCGCGAGGTCGAGCACGACCAGCCGCCCGCCCGGAGCGAGGGCCCGCGCCGCCTCCGCAATCACCGTCCTGGGTTCCACGGCATAGGGAAGCACCAGGCTCAGGACTCCCAGGTCGAGGGTGCCATCCGGAATCGGAAGTGATTCCAGTTGTCCGGCCCGCAGCTCCACATTGGGGAGACCGGCTGTCCGGGTTCGGGCGGCGGAGAGCATCGCCTCCGCTTCGTCCACCGCAATGACTCGCGCCACATGGGGAGCCACCAACGCCGCGAGCTGACCGGTGCCACACCCGAGGTCTCCCACCACCCACTCGGAATCGAGGAGACCCGCCAAGGCCAGCAACTCGAGCCGAGTTCCGAAGAGCTCCTCGCGGAGTCGATCCCACTGGCCCGCCCGGGTCTCGAAGAACTCCCGCGAGCGCCGGTGCCGTTCGGCCAGAACCATGCTCACGCGATCGGAATCGCTTCGGCGGAGGGAACTCTCTCCAACCGCCGTCTGCACCACCTGCCAGAGGCTCGCCGTGTCGGGGGGGAAGCGATCGACCGGCGCATGGTAGAGGTGGCTCGTCCCCTCACTCCGGACCTCCACCAGCCCCTCCTCGGCGAGGACCCGGAGGTGACGGCTCACCGTCGATTGGGGAAGCTGCACCACGGCCTGGAGTTCCGACACGCTCAGCTCGTGACCGGCCAGGATCGCCGTGATCCGGCAGCGGACCGGGTCGGCGAGGGCGGTCATCTGGTCGAGAAGGACGGTGGCCATATCATCAATCTATCCGCATGAACGGATGAAGTCAACCATTTCTTCCCATGCGGCCAAACCAGATGGGGAGCAGTCGCCCACGAGATTCGCCACGGACCCCCGCGGGGTCCCCGCGATGACGGCACGGCGCTCATGGCCTTCGCGCCTTCGCGTCTTCGCGTGATAACATGGACCCCGGCGTGCGCCGGGGTGACGCTCCGGAGGCGACCCGGGCCTTCATGTCGATGCCCGCCGGGACAGGACTCCGGTCGGAAGGCCAGCCATCCCGGAGCCCAGCGAACAGTCGCTCACGAGATCGCCACAGACCCCTTCGGGGTCCTCGCGATGACGGCCCGGCGGCGCCGTGCCATGGCACAGGGTCGCCAACCTACGCTTCAACTTGAAACCAATGGAAGGCGCCACTCGTACACGACGATATCATGCTCACCGTACTCCTGGGTCTCGCCCTGGTGATGCAGGACCCAGACTCCACCCGGCCCCTTCCTCCCGACGCATACCTCGATTCCACCGCCGCCCGCATCGTCGCCAACGTGCGAACGGCCCAGGCGCGGAATCGCCTGGTCACCTCCTACACCGCCACCGTCAAACAGCGTATCGGGGTGGGCCTCCGGGCGTTGTCGCGCGACCGGATGCTCTACCGCCGAGAGGTCGTGGCTCGGATCGCATGGCGTCGGGACAGCGCGAGCACCCTGACCTATGTCGGCGCCCGGGAAGGTGTTCCCATCGCGACCCGGGGAGATCAGGTACCCGACGACCTGCGAAGCGACGCGTCCGATCTGGTGATCAACCCCGCCGAGGAGTACCTGCGGCTCATCGGCGGAGACGACGAGGACGGGTTCGTGTATCCGCTCCGGGCCGGCGGAGAGGCCGACTACCGCTACGCCGCCGGGGACACCACGGTCATCACCCTCCCCTCCGGCCGGCAGGTCCGCCTGGCCTCACTGCAGGTTACCCCTCGCCGATCCGACTGGCGTCTTGTCTCCGGGACCTTCTGGTTCGACATGGAGACGTGGGGCTTGGTCCAGACGGTGTTCCGGCCCGCCCGCCCTTTCGAGTTTCAACGCGATGTGGGCGACGACGATCGGGATGGCGTTCCCGGCTTCATCAATCCGACCGGCGAGGTGAAGTTCGTCACCCTCGAGTACGCCCTGTATGAGGATCGCTGGTGGATGCCCCGCTACATGGCGATCGACATGACCGGATCGATGGGGAAGTGGCTCGGCATGCCGGTCCGGGTCGAACGAGTCTACGAAGACTACGAGCTTCAGGGCGGTGACCCTCCACCACCGGACGCTGTTTTCCGGCCCGCGGGCACGATTCGCCGGCGCACCGACTCCACGACCGTCGCTTTCCGTGCCATGCGTCGCGCCTGTCTGGACACCGCCTCGACCCAGGAGGTGCGCGCCGAATGCCGTCGGATCGGCCGACCGCAGAACCTTGTGGTGGAGGTCCCCGCGGACACGGCGGGTCTCCTCACCCACCCCGAGCTCGGTCCCCCCATCCTCGACATGGGGGACCTCATCACCGAAGAGGAGATCCGTGGCCTGGAGGGAGCAATCCGCGGCATCCCCGGCGCACCTTGGACCCCCCGGGTGAACCTGCCCTCGGGAGGCCCCGCTTCCCTGATCCTGCGTCACGCACGGTATAACCGGATCGAGGCGCTCTCGCTTGGCGTGGCCGGCGGCGTCACCTTCGGGCCCCTGGAGGTGTCGGGTCTCGCCCGGCTCGGCGTGGCCGATCTGGTCCCGAACGGGGAGGTCACGCTGGCCCGCACTGGTCGCAGCACCCGGGTGTCCGGGTCGGCCTATCGTCGCCTGGCCGCCGCCAACCCCGATGTGCTCCCGTTTGGCCCCTTCAACACCGCGTTCGCCGCCCTGGCCCACCGGGATGACGGCGAATACTACCGCGTGACCGGGGGAGAGCTCCGGTTCCAGAACACCACGTCGGGATGGTGGGAGGGACGGCTCTTTGCCCAGCGGGAGCGGGCCGCCACGGTGGAGACCGACGCGAGTTTGGCGGATCTGTTCGGCTCCGACCGCACCTTCCGGCCCAACATCGCGGCGGAGCGCGGCGCGCAGTA
>JBGSKF010000115.1:0-24610 GCA_041741375.1 Gemmatimonadales bacterium
GCGCGAGGCCGCGGTCCTGGCCACGTACGCCGCCGGGGTCGAGGTCGGCAAATCGGGGGTGGCCACGGTGTCCCCGGCGGAGGTGCTCGCGATGCATGACGAACGGCACGACCCGACGGGGCGGCTCCGCCGAGGGGGAGCGATCTGAAGTGTGAAGTGTGAAGGGTGTCGGAACACCGAATGCCGGCCGTGTGGTCCCTCGACCGCCCCGGCTGACCAATGACAATGTGCAGGTCCCGCCGGGTTGGGTCGTCTCCCCAACATCGAGTTCCCCAGGGCGAGCAGGCTCACCAGGCGGTAGCCCTTCCCTTGGTGGATCCAAAACCGGAGATACCGGCGTTTCTCTGGTAGACGGACCTCGGGGCCCCACGCCCCGGTGGAGACAGCCCTGCGGGTACCCCCGCGGGACGACACGAGGAGGATCCCATGTGGTGGAAGGCAATGTCAGCAACGGTACTCTGTGCCGTGGTGTCCGGAGGGGTCACGACAGTGCAGGGCCAGGACCGGGGGAGGGTCCAGGGAACCGTCGTGGACGAATCGGGGCGTCCCGTGGCCAACGCGCAAATCATCCTCCTCGAGGCCCGCGACAATCCATCGGGCAACCACCAGGCCGGCACCCGGGACGACGGCCGGTTCACACTCACCAACGTTCCCACCGGATCCTGGTGGGCCCTCGTGCGGCGGGTGGGTCACGTCCCGCAGCGGATCACCTTCGATCTGGTCACCGGCGAAACCGAAACGCTGGCCATCACGCTCCCCAGTGCCGCCTTCGTTCTTCCGGAGTTGGCCGTGGTGGAACAGGGGATCACCAATCGGTTGCTCGCCTTCTCGGCCGAGGTCCGGAACGGATATTCCCGCTGGTTCTACTCCCGGGAAGCCATCGCCAAGATGAACCCGAAGGACATGCAGGAGCTCACACGAAGGGCCCTTCCCTTCCTCGGTCCCAACTCGTACAACTACGGCGGCATCGGTTTCGCCAACGACATGCCGGGTTCCCCCTACACCGTGTTTCCCGATTACGTGGGGAGGAGCATCGTACCCGGGGAATCCCCTTTCACGATCCTGCCGACCTTCGCCAGCATCGTCGGGGGCCGTGACCCCTTCGCCGAGTCACGGTCGAGGCTCAGCCGAGCGGGTTTCCAGCGCGCAGGAGACTCCCACACCCTGGGTTTCAACTCGGTGGGTGCCTCGCGCCGGTGTGTCCCCCAGTTTTACCTCAACGGCCAGCTCATGGCGATCCCGATCAACAACATCGACCCGCACGCGCTGGAGGCGGTCGAGGTGTTCCGTCCGGGACGGGTTCCCCTCCTCATCGACCCCAGCGAGGGACGAGGAGGGTGTGGCGTGATTCTGGCTTGGCTCCGGTCCGATTGGCTCGGGGAAATCGTCACAGGGGCGGGCGCCTGATCGGGTTCGGGACCTGACCCGCCACGACGGCCACGCGGGGCACGGCACCATGTCGTGCCCCGTCGCTTATCTTGGTGGCTGGGTTGCGCGGAGGCCCGCTCCAGTCCCAGGCCGCCATTCCCGACATCGTGAGGATCATGACTCGTTCCCGCATGACCGAAGCCCGCACCGAGGAGGACATCATTGCCGCGGTGCTCTCCGCCCGGGACCGAGGAACCCGGCTCCGGCCCGTAGGATCCGAGGGATCGAAGAGCGGGATCAACACCAATCCGGGCACCTCCCTGCACCTGGAGCCTCATTGCCAGGTGCGGTCGCTGGAGGGTTCCCGGGTCACGGTCGAGTCGGGGATCCACATCGGGAGACTCCAGTCCTATCTCCGAGAGCACTCTCTGATCATCCCGACCATGGGGGAATGGCAGTTCGCGACGCTCGGGGGCACCCTGGGGACGGCGACGCATGGCGGCTCGGCCCACCATGGCAATCTCGCCACCTCGGTCCGCAACATCAGGATGGTGACCGGAACGGGGGACGTTGTGTCCCTCACCCCGGAGGACCCTGACTTTGCCCATGCAGGGGTATCCCTGGGGGCGATGGGAATCATCAGCACGGTGACCTTGGAGGGTGTCCCTCGGTTTTCCCTGCAGCTCGACACCGACGTCATCCCCTTCCGTACCTATCGCCAGGATCCGGTGGCCCAGGAGTCCCGGAGTGAGTTCCACGCCTCGGTCTGGGCGCCCGAGGCGGGACGGGTGATCCGCTACGCCGCCGACCGCGCCCCCGATCCGGCCCGGCCAGGAAGCCGGGAGCAGCGCTTCGGAGTGCGTAACGCGATGGCCACGCTGATCTCCCGGCGGCTCCACCTCCATGCTGGAGTTTCCAACGCGGTGTTCCGGCGTCGGGTGGTGGGAGACGGGAGCGACTTCCTCTCGCCCCTCGCCGTCTCTCCCCGCACTGCCTGGACCCGCGTGCTCGTCAACGAGGCCCGGGGACGGCTGGCCGCCGAACTCGCCGTGCCCGCCTCCCGTGCCGGGGAAACCCTGGATCGCCTGGAGGCTCTCGTCCGACGATTTCCCCGGGCCTTGAACAATCCTCTCGGCCTCCGCATGACCGCCGGTGACACCTTCTCCTTGAGCCCGGCCACCGGATCGCAGGCCACGTTCTGGATCGACATCTTCTACGACGACCGACCGGCGTTCACCGCAGCACTCACCGAGTTGGCCGTCGCGGTCGGAGCCCGGTGCCATTGGGGCAAGACTCTGGCACTTCCCCCGGACATCCTGTGGGAACGCTACCCGGCCTGGGACGCCTTCCGGGAGGCCCGGGCTCGATTCGACTCCGAGGAGATCTTTGCCAACCCCTTCACCGACCGGCTTGGGTTGACCGGCCCCGCATCGAGAGCATCATGACAGGCCACCCCACGGAGCGCATGCCCCTCGCGGCGGTCACCGGGGCCAGCAGCTTCCTTTGCCGAGCCCTGGAGCCCCAGATGGGTCGTCGGAACCGGGTCCGAGGACTCTTTCGGTCCCCCGGAGCGATGAGCGATGCCTGGCAAGCCCGGGGGCACGAGGTGGTCTTCGGAGACCTCGATGACGAGGCGGCGCTGGCCGGACTGGTGTCGGGTGCGGACGTGGTCTACCACTGTGCCGCCCGCATGGGGAAGGACGACCCGGCCCTGAGCCACCATGTCAACGTCGACGGCACGGCCCGCCTCGCTCGGCTCGCCCGGATGGCCGGGGTACGCCGGCTGGTCTACGTGAGTTCCATCTCGGTTTATGCGGCGACTCCCCCCCCGGGCGGCATCATCACCGAAGACACGGTGCCGCTCAACACCGACACCCTCAACCCCTACAGCAGGACCAAGTACGGCGGGGAGCTCGCTGTTCGCGCCCTCGCCGAACGGGGGGACGGCCCTCCCTTCACCATCCTTCGTCCCACGAGTGTCTACGGCCCCTGGTCCCGTTCCTGGTTTCTCGACTGGGTGGGCCGACTGCAGAAGATTCCGGTGGTCATTGGCGGGAATGTCCCCGTCGACGTGGTCCATGTGGATGACGTGGCCCGTGCCCTCATCCAGGCGGCCGACACGCCGGAGGCAACCAACGAGGTACTGCACATCGGCCACCACACGGTCACGTTGCAGGAGTTCGGAACCCTGGTCGGATCGGCCATCGGGCTGCAAGTCTGGAAGCTCCCCGATGCCCTGGACTGGGCCGCACGGCACGCCGTGGAGCGCCTCTACCGTGTGGTCAAGGGGAGCAGGATGTCAATGTCGCTGACCCAGCCGGTGCGGTACCCCCACACCCAGGCGGAACGGCTCATCGGCTACGCACCGAGGGTGTCGCTGGAGGAGGGGTTCGCGGAACTGGGCGTCTGGTACCGGGGGAGGCAGGGAGTAGGGAGTAGGGAGTAGGGAGTAGGGAGTAGGGAGTAGGCCGAATGGTAATCCCCCGCGCGCAACTCGGCCACAACGGCGACAGTGGACGGGCCCGAGAGTCGTCTTCCCGTCGGCGGGTCTCGCCGACCAGCGTCGGAATCCGGATGACGGGAAGTACACCTGCGGAGTTCACAGATCCCTCGCTTCGCTCGGGATGACGTCCAGAGAAACGCCCCCTATCCCCCTATCCCCCTACACCCTACACCCTATTCCCTACTCCCTCGTAGTTTCACCTCATCCCACAGCCGGTCGAGCGCCGCCAGGTCCGAGGCATGAATATCAATCCCCCGCGCCGCTGCCAGCAGTTCCAGCGCCCGGAATCGTTCCCGAAACTTGGTGTTCGCCTTCTCCAGGGCGGAGGAGGGAGACACTCCCGCCTTCCGCGACAGGTTGACCACCGCAAAGAGCAGGTCCCCGATCTCCTCTTCCAGCGCCCCATGCGCGGCCGCGGTACCGTCTCCCACCGCATTGCCTGCCTGCGCCTCGAGCTCCGCCTCCACCTCCGCCAGTTCCTCCCGCACCTTCGCCGCCGGCCCCACGGTGTCCGGCCAGTCGAACCCCACGCCGGCCGCGCGTTCCTGGAGACGATACGCCATCAGAAGTTCCGGCAGGGTCGGAGGAAGACCGTCCAGCAGTCCCTCCGAGTCCCGCCGTTCCCGCCGCTTCAGCGCGGTCCAGGTTTCCCGGGGGCCAAGATCGAAGAGATGAGGGTGTCGGCGCCGCATCTTCTGTTCGAGGTCGGTGGCCACGTCGTCCGGGGTGAACTCCTGCTGCTCCTCCGCCAGAACGAGCTGCCACGCGAGGTGAAGCAGGAGGTCGCTCACCTCGGTCCGGATGGCGTCGCGGTCTCCCGTCCCCATGGCGTGGGCCAGCTCGTGGGCCTCCTCCAGCAGATAGGGCCGGAGCGTTTCCCGGGTCTGGGCCCGGTCCCAGGGGCAGCGCTCCCGCAGGTCCGCCACCATCGCCATCGCGCGCTCAACCGCAGATTTTTCTTGCATTTACCCTCCCGGCGGCGTATTCTACCCGCCGCGTTGCCCATGTCAATCACGCCGCCGATATCCCCCTCCCCATTTTCCCACGCCTGGGTCGATCTCGACCTCGGGGCCCTGGTTCGGAATGCCCGGTGGGTCCGGTCCCGCGCGGGTCGTCCCCTCCTGCCGATGCTCAAGGCCGATGCCTACGGACTGGGAGCCGTTGCCGTCGCCGCGGCCCTCGAATCGATCGATCCCTGGGGGTACGGACTCGCCGTCCCCGCCGAGGGAGTGGCGCTCCGCGCGGCGGGAACCACGCGGCCCCTGCTGGTCTTTTCGGCGTTCGACCCGCGGGAACGGGATCTCTGCCTGGCCCATGACCTCCGCCCCGTGCTCGGGGACGTGGAGAGTCTCGAGGCCTGGCTCCCTACCAACCGTCCCTTCCATCTCGAAATCGATACCGGTCTCTCCCGGTGCGGAATCCGGTGGAATGACCCTCTGGCCCTGGCGCACTGTGCCTCCCGACTCGCGGAGACCTCCGCGTGGGAGGGGATCTGCACTCACTTTCACTCGCCCGATCAGGACCTCGCGTCCGTCACCCTCCAGCGACAGCGCCTCGCCGCGGTGCTGGAGACGATCGGCCGGCGGCCTCCGTTGGTCCACCTGGCCAGCAGTGCCGATGCGGTGCGGGCCCTCCCGGACCGGGACGAAGATCTTGTCCGGCCCGGTATCTTTCTTTACGGCGGATCGGTGGCGGAGGCCACGGGCGAGCCGGTGGCGGCCTTCCGGGCCCCGATCGTATCGATCCGGACTCTCTCGCCGGGCGACACGGTGAGTTACGATGCGACCTGGACGGCGACCCGTCCAACCCGTCTCGGTACGATGGCCGCGGGCTATGCCGACGGGGTGCCGCGTGCCCTCGGCACCGTGGGCCGGGTCGAGGTACACCGGACCCTCGTTCCGATCGTGGGCACCGTGGCGATGGACTTCACCATGGTGGACCTGACCGATGTCGCGGCGCGCCGAGGGGATGTGGTCACGATCTGGGGCGGAAACGGGGACGTCTCCCTCGACACCCAGGCCCGGGCGGCCGGCACCATCTCTTATGAACTTCTCACCCGGATTGGCCCGCGGGTCGTCCGGCGACCCGTGGAGGCCTCATGAATCCCCATTTTGCATCTCTCGTTCTGGGACTGGCGCAACAGGCCGAGTCGACGTTGCGTGGTTCCCTGCCGCCAGGGGCGGCGGAAGCGGGAGCCACCGACGCACGGGAGATCGCCCGGTCGCTGATCGACACCCTCGGCATGCTGGAGCAGAAAACCCGGGGGAACCTGGAGCCCGATGAGGCCACGCTGCTCACCCAGGCGATCACGACCCTCCGGTTCACCTTCGTGAAGCAGGGGAAGGGGGGCACCGGATGAACCGGCGGCGAGTCGCCCTGATCGTGCTCGATGGCATGGGGGCCGGCCCCGCGCACGACACCGAGGCCTATGGCGACGCCGGAAGCCACAGCCTCGGGAACGTGGCGAGGGCAGCCGGACCGGCGGGCCTCACCTTGCCGCACCTGGAGGGCCTGGGGCTCGGGCGGATCGCCGGGATCCGGGGACTTTCCGCCTCCGCTCCGGTACACGCAGCCCACGGCATCGCCGAGCCGAAGAGTCCGGGGAAGGACAGCACGACGGGGCATTGGGAGCTCTGCGGTCTCATTCTCGACCGGGCGTTTCCCACCTTTCCGCATGGGTTTCCCGAGGAGGTCATCACCGAGTTCGCCCGGCGCACCGGGCGGGGGGTGCTCTCCAACCAGGTCGCCTCGGGGACGGCGATCCTCGACCAGTTCGGGGAGGAGCATGTCCGGACCGGGGCGTGGATCGTGTACACCTCGGCGGACAGTGTCTTCCAGGTCGCGGCCCACGAGGAGGTGGTGCCCCTGGAGGAGCTCTATCGGGCCTGCGCCGACGCCCGAGCGATGCTCACGGGTGAGCATGGGGTGTCCCGGGTGATCGCCCGGCCCTTTACGGGAAGCCCCGGCTCGTGGCACCGCACCGCCCACCGGAAGGACTTCAGTGTGGCCCCGCCCGCGCCCACCCTGCTCGACCATCTGGAGGATGCGGGAATTCCGCGGGTCGGGGTGGGCAAGGTGGACGACCTCTTCGCGGGCCGGGGGATCACCAGCCGTCACACCGCCACCAACGCCGAGGCGTACTCCCTGATCGAGAGCGGTCTTGCGACGCTGAAGCGGGGACTTCTCTTTGCCAATGTGATCGAGTTCGATCAGAGCTGGGGACACCGGAACGACGTTCCGGGTTATCTCCGGGGGCTTGCCGAGCTCGACGAGTGGATTCCCCGCCTGCTGGGCCGGTCCCGGAGGGACGATCTGGTTATCTTTACGGCGGACCACGGCAACGACCCGACCACCCCGTCCACCGATCACTCGCGGGAGGTCGTGCCGGTGCTGGTGCATGGTCCGGGGGTCCGGAGCGTCTCCGTGGGACGGCGCTCCACCTTCGCCGACATCGGCCAGACGGTGGCGGAATACCTCGGGGCGGCCCCGTTGGCGAGTGGCCGCTCCTTTCTGTCGGAGGTGCTCGATGGGCAGTGATCCCCTGGTCGAGGCGGCACGGGAGGTTCAGCGCAACGCCTACGCCCCCGATTCGCACTTTCCGGTCGGGGCGGCCCTGGAGTCCACCGATGGGAGGATCTTCGTCGGCTGCAATGTGGAGAACGCGTCCTTTGGTCTCACGATGTGCGCGGAACGGGTCGCTGTCGGCGCCGCGGTGGCGGCGGGCGCCCGGTCCTATGTCCGCCTCGTGGTGGTCACCGACCGGGATCCCCCGGCACCTCCGTGCGGGGCCTGTCGGCAGGTCCTGGCGGAGTTCGGGCTCGATCTGCGGGTGGACGGGGTGGGGCCCGCATCGCATCAGGAGTGGTCGTTGGGGGAGCTTCTCCCCCGTGCCTTCACGAGGGATCAGCTGACATGACGGGTTGGCGGGCGCGGGTGACGTTGTGGGTGACGGCGGGCCTGGTGGCCCTCACCGCCTGCCAGGAAGACCTCACCACACCGGGAGATTGTCCGGGCCTCTGCCCCGGCGGAAGCCCCCTCGTGTTCGACACGGTGATCACCCCGGCGTTCGCGACAGACAGCAGCTTCCGCGGGTTCGTCACCGGCCTCCAGAGCCTCGGGTTGCTGGTGTCTGACGGGCTCCCCACCGGAGATGCCCGGGGGTGGCTGATCTTCACCCCGGTCGGTGACACGCTCGACATCGGGCCGGAGCGGCAGCCGTTCACGTTCGATTCGGTCACGATGAGCATCAATCTGCTCGGGCGCGACACCACCTCGCGCAACCTGCGTCTGCTCTACTACCGTCTGCCGGGGCTCATCGATTCCGCGATCACCTTTCCGGAGATCGTTGCCTTTTTCACCCCCGATCGATTGATCGACAGCCTTTCCATCCCCGATTCCCTCCGGGTCGGGGCGCTGCAGCTTCTGCTGACGGACTCCCTCCCTCTCTCGCGGCTTCGGCCGGCACCGGAAGACAGCGGATTCATCACCATCGGATTCCAGACCCATGCGGACGGCCCGGCCGGAGTGAGGTTGGAGAGCCCGCGCATCACCACGGGACTGGGGCCGCTCCTCGTCCTCTTTGTCCGGGGGACGGAGACCAACGACACCACCTTTTTCCAGAACCAGACCCTGGGAGGCGGCTTCGTCCTGGAGAATCCGGACACCGAGGAGATGGGCGACACCCTGGTCTTGGGAGGAGTTCCGTCGGCCCGGACCGTGCTGCGGTACAGCATCCCACCCTTCATTCGGGACACCGCCAGCATCGTGCGGGCTCTCCTGGAGCTCGATCCCGCCGTGCCGGTGCGCGGCCTGGTGGGCGATCCCGGAACGGTCGAGGTCCGGGGACTGGTGGCGGACCTGGGGGGCAAGTCGGTTGCGAGCGCGTCCCCGGTGGCCCGGACGCCCCTCGAGGCGGGGGGCAGCAGTCCGGTGGTGCTTGATGTGCTCCAGATCGTGCGGGGGTGGCGAGGGGGAAACGTTCCGCAGGGATTCGTCCTTGCCCTCGCTCCCGAAGCCGCGACCTTCAACCAGCTCCGGTTCCGGTCCACCCGAACCGGGGGCGGGCCCCGGCTGCGCATCACGTACGTCCTGCCCGCCAATCCGGAGCAACCATGAGCCCCCGCCACCGCACGCTCCTGGTGCTCGGCGCGGCCGTTTCCCTCCTCTTCGTCTCCGCGACCGGCATGGCCGGCCAGAGCAGCCAGTTCGGGGTGCGGGGGCTGGGCCTTCCGGGCCGGGCCTTGTCGGCGCGCTCCTTCGCCATGGGCGGGGCGTTTGGCCTGTTCGACAGCGAGTCGGCGATGAACCCCGCCACTCTCGCCAACCTGGGGATCCTCACGGCTTCTTTCACCGGGGCTCAGAACTGGCGCACCTCGGAAAATCCGAGCGGCGAGGCCTCGGCCCAGGACAACCGGTTTCCGCAGATCTTCGTGGCGGGCCCCGTGGGCCGGTCCCGACGATTCGGCCTGGGTCTGACCGTGGGTGCCTACACCGATCGGAGCTTCGCTCTGGCGAGCGCTGACACGATCTCCATCGGGGGCAGCCCGGTGAGCGTGAACGACACACTGTTCAGTCGCGGCGGCCTCAGTGACATCCGGCTCGGCATCGGGGCCCGTCTCCACGACAAGCTCCTCATCGGCCTCGGGCTCCACGGGATCACGGGGTCGGTCAAGCTCGAGTCCCGGCGAACCTTCGGCGACAGCTCCTTCGCCCAATCGGTCCAGCGCACCGACGTGACTTTCGGCGGGCTCGGGATCTCGGTCGGGGTCATGGCCCAGCTGCTGCCCGGCCTGACCATCGCCGGCATGGCACGGACCGACGAAAAGGTCCGTCTCGACCAGGATTCGACCCGCATCGGGAGCACCGACCTGCCCACCACCCTCTCCGCCGGGGCGATGTGGACGATCAACCGCCGAGTGACCGTGGTGGGGCAATCCACCTGGCGGAGCTGGTCGGTGGCCAACGCCGACATCATCGAGCAGGGCGGTCTCGGGGCGCTCAATACCTACGAGGTGTCGGGTGGCGTCGAGATCCTCACCTCCCGGTCCCGCCCCGGCCATCGTCCCCTCCGGGCCGGGGTTCGGTATGGCACCCTTCCCTTCCCCATCACCTCGGGAGACCGGCCGTCGGAGTTCGGCGTGTCCCTGGGCACCGGGTTCCGCTTCAGCGGAGACCGGGGGGGCGTGGACATCTCGGTCGAACGGATCCGGCGAACCCAGGGGTCGGCCTTCACCGAAAACGCCACGATCCTGACCGTCGGCGTCAGCATCCGCCCCTGAGCCCGACGATGCGACTCGTGTACATCGAGACCTACGGATGCCAGATGAACGTGGCCGACACCGAGTCGATGTTCGGCCTGCTGGCACGTGACGGTTTTTCCCGGACCGAAACCCCGGAGGACGCGGACGTGATGCTGGTCAACACCTGCGCCGTCCGCGATCATGCAGAGCAGCGGGTGATCGGCCGCATGGGGGAGTTGCAGCGCCACAAGCGGCCGGGGGATGTCCTCGGGGTGGTGGGGTGCATGGCCCAGCGCCTCGGTCCCGCCCTCCTGGCCCAGGTTCCCCGGGTGGACCTGGTGGTGGGCCCCGATGCCTACCGCAACCTGCCCGACCTGATCCGCGCCGCCGCCGCGGGCGAACGGGGCGTGGACACCGAGTTCCGGTCCTGGGAGCATTACGAGGATGTGCCGGCCCTCCGGGAGCCGGGACCCACCGCCTTCGTCACCGTGCAGCGGGGGTGTGATTATCGGTGCACGTTCTGCATCGTGCCGACCACCCGGGGACCGGAGCGGAGCCGCGCCCTCGCGGATGTGGTGCGGGAAGTCGCGATGCTCGCCGGCACCGGAACCCGCGAGGTGACGCTGCTCGGGCAGACGGTCAACAGCTGGAACGATGGCACCCACGATTTTGCTGACCTGCTTCGCGCCGTCGGCGCGGTGGACGGCATCCGGCGGGTGCGGTTCACGAGTCCCTACCCCACCGACTTCACCGACCGGGTGATCGCCGCGATGGCCGAGACCCCGTCCGTGTGCGAGCACGTGCACCTGCCCGTGCAGAGCGGGTCCAACGCCGTGTTGCGCCGGATGCTCCGGCGCTATACCCGCGAAGTCTATCTCGACGTGGTGGGCCGGCTTCGGGCCGCCATGCCCACGATCACCTTCTCCACGGACATCATCGTGGGTTTTCCCGGCGAGACCGAGGCCCAGTTTGGCGAGACCCTATCCCTGGTGGAGGAGGCCGGGTTCGACGATGCCTACACCTTCCGGTATTCGGTACGCGAGGGCACGCCCGCGGTCCGCCTCGCCGACCACGTCCCGGAGGAGGTCGCCGCCGACCGGCTTGCCCGCCTGATCGAGGTGGTGCGCACCCAGGCGCGGCGTCGCAATGCCACCCGGGTCGGCACGGTGCACGAGGTGCTGGTGGAGCGGAAGGCCCGCCGGGGCGACATGCTCCTGGGTCGCACCCGGGGCAATCATCTCGTGCT
Organism: Gemmatimonadales bacterium; assembly: GCA_041741375.1. Taxonomy (GTDB): domain Bacteria; phylum Gemmatimonadota; class Gemmatimonadetes; order Gemmatimonadales; family GWC2-71-9; genus OFTM291. Next base: position 11,357 of record JBGSKF010000115.1, read on the forward strand.
GCTTCCGCTCGGCCCCGAGCATCTGGGAACCTGGTGCCGAGCCCGGCTCACCGGAACCACCGGTTCCACATTCACCGGCGCTGTGGACACTCCCTCCCTGGCGGTGTTGTCATGATTCGCAATCTGGTGCAGGAGCACGTGCTCGATGCGTTCAACACGCTCAAGGGTCACTTCCCGGATTTTTGCGGGTGTGACGTCTGCCGGGCGGACGTGCTGGTCTACGCCCTGAACCGGCTCCCCGCCCGCTATGTCGCAAGCCGGGAAGGGATGGTCATCAGTGAGCTCAGTCTCGACCGGTCGCAGAATCGGACCGACATCGATGTGGTCCTGATGGACGCCTTCCGCCGCATCCACCTGGCCCCGCGCTGCGGCCGGGAGAAGCAGCCATGACTCCATGACCCACCGGCGACGACCCACCGTCGCCTTCGTTGCGCTCGCCACCGGGGCCGGTCTGTTGACCGGCCTTTTGCGTTTTGGGACCCCGGGAGGCGTTGGAATGCTTCTCGGCATGGCCCTGCTCCTGTGGAAACGGGCCCCGGAGGCCGCTTTCGTGACGACTCTCGTGGCGGCGGGTGTCGCCTCGGGAATGCTGGCCCTGCGAAGGGGGGAGTCCCAATGCGAGGCACGGCTCCGCGCCGGGCCCGTGCACCTGACCCTCCTGGTGGTCGACGGGAGCGCAGGGGGCGGTGTGGTCCGGCCCCGCGAGGCCCACTGCCGGGGCGAGGTCCGGGCTCGATGGCCGACCCGGGGAGCGACCCCCGTGGTGGGGTCCCAGGTGCGGGGAGAAGGCCGCTGGATCGCTCCCACCGGGCCCCGACCCGGCATCCTGGTTCTGCGCCGGATCGAGACGGTGGACTCCGCCCATCGTCCCCTGCCGACCCGGATTCAAGAGTGGATTCGGCACACGATTGCCGTCCAGTACGGAGCGCGCCGCGCCCCCCTGGTCGAAGCAATGGTGATCGGACGCCGCACCGACCTCGACCCCGCGCTCCGCGACCTTTTTGCGGCCTCCGGTCTGGCCCACCTCCTGGCCATCAGCGGCTTCCACGTCGGCCTGGTCGCGGGGTGGGTTCTGCTCCTCCTCCGCCTTCTGCGGGCTCCCGTGCCGTGGGCCTGGGGAGGAGCCGGCCTGGTGGCGCTGGGGTATGCGGCGGCCCTGGGGTGGCCCGTTCCCGCGACGCGGGCCGCGATCATGACGTCCTGCGCCGCCTGGGCCCGGGTGCGGCAACGCCGAGTGAGGCCGTCGGGGGTGTTGGGGACAAGCGCCGTTCTCATCCTCTGGTTCCAGCCCACCGCCCTTCTCTCCCCGGGGGCCTGGCTGTCGTTCGCCGCCGTCTGGGGCACCGTGTACGCCCTTCGCTGGTGCCGTGATTCCGGTTTCCACGGAACCGTGACCCCACTCCTCGCCAGTTCCGTCGGCGCCACCCTGGCGACGGCTCCGGTCACCGCGGTCGTGTTCGGATCAGTGGCCCCGATCGGGGTGGTCCTCAACCTCGTGGCCATTCCTCTCGCCGCCGCCATGATCCCCGGCATCCTGGGCGGCCTTCTCCTGGCTCCGGTGTTCCCGGCCGTGGCCACTCGACTGGCGGCGGGTGCGGGTGCCCTTCTCGACCTGCTCTCCGGGCTCGCCACCCACGGGGCGGGGATCCCCTCCGGGCAATGGGTGATGGAACCGGGTCCGGCCGCGGCCGCGGGTCCCCTGCTGGCCCTCGGAGTGGCGCTGTGGGTCACCGGAGGAGGCGTCGTGCGGCGGAACGAAGCGGCTCGTCGCACCCTCTGGGTGGTGACGGGACTCGCCTGGGCGCTCCTGGTTCCCACCGCCTGGCGATCAATCCGTCACGAACCGGGAACGCTGGCATTACATTTTCTCGACGTGGGACAGGGAGACGCCGCCCTGATCCGCACTCCGGCCGGGCGCTGGGTCCTGGTGGACGCCGGTCCCCGATCGCCCCGGTGGGATGCCGGACGCCGGGTGGTGACGCCATTCCTTCGCCAACAGGGTGTGGACCGGTTGGCCGGCGTGGTGGTCTCTCACGCCCACCTCGATCATCTGGGCGGGGTTCCGGTGGTCCTGGACCGGTTCCGCCCCGGGTGGCTGATGGAACCGGTGGTTCCGGTGTCCGACACGGTATATCGTCACCTGCTCGATCAGGTGGAGGAACTCGGGATTCCCCTCCTGGCCGCCCGATCAGGAGAGGAGTGGGAAATGGACGGGGTGCGCTGGCGGGTGTTGCACCCCGACACGACGCGACGGGCCTGGGGTCTCGATCTGAACGAGGACTCCGCCGTGCTCCTGGTGGAGTATGGTCGCTTTCGGGCGGTGTTCGCGGGAGACGCCGGGATCCCGGCCGAGGAGCACCTGGTGGGAACCGTGGGGGGGATCGATGTCCTGAAGGTGGGGCACCATGGGAGCCGAAGCGCCACCGGAACCGAGTGGCTCGCGGAGCTGAGCCCCCGGGTGGCAGTCATCAGTCTGGGCCTCAACCGGTTCGGCCATCCCGCCCCGGAAACCATGGCCCGTCTCGTCTCGGCCCGGGCCGAGGTGTGGCGGACTGACAGAGAGGGAACGATCACGGTCACCACCGACGGGCAGTCGGTGACCGTGACCGGGCAGGACCGGCACCTCCGGTTTGCCGCGGGGTGCCGTCACGCTCACCAGGAGCAATCGCCGTGCTGAACGGAACGTCCGTAACCACGATCGAGCGTTTCATCATCGACCAGGAACGCAACTTTCCCGATGCCACGGGAGAGTTGTCCAACCTGCTCTACGACATCGCCCTGGGCAGCAAGATCATCGCCGCCTCCATCCGGCGGGCGGGTCTGGTGCACATTCTCGGCACGGCCGGGCAGACCAACGTGCAGGGCGAGGAGCAGATGAAGCTCGACATCTTCGCCAACGAAACGTTGAAGAACGCGATGTGTCACACCGGACGGGTGTGCGTGATGGCGAGCGAGGAGGATGAGGAGCTGATCCCGATTCCCGAGCAGTACCGGCATGGGAAGTACGCCATCCTCTTCGATCCCCTGGATGGCTCCTCCAACATCGACGTCAACTGCTCGGTGGGCACCATCTTCAGCATCTATCGTCGGGTCTCGATGGAGGGCTCGGGTACCCTGGCGGACGTGCTGCAGCGGGGCTCGGAGCAGGTGGCGGCGGGCTATGTGCTGTATGGGTCGAGCGTGATGCTGGTCTACACGACAGGCCAGGGGGTGCATGGATTCACCCTCGACCCGACGATCGGGGAGTTTCTGCTGTCCCATCGAAACATCCGCACGCCGACCCAGGGGACCTACTACAGCGTCAACGAGAGCAATTACGCGCACTGGAGCCGCGGGATGCAGATGGCGGTGCGTGGCTTCCACGGCGACCTGCCGGGGCGGATGGAACGGAAGAAGAGCCGGTACATCGGCGCCCTCGTGGCCGACTTCCACCGCAACCTCATCGCCGGCGGGATCTTCCTCTATCCGGGGTATCGCCATGCGCCCGAGGGAAAGCTCCGCCTCTCGTACGAAGCTGCGCCGATGGCGTTCATTGCCGAACAGGCCGGGGGAGCCGCCACGGACGGAACCCGGCGGATCCTCGACATCCAGGCCGACCGCCTCCACCAGCGGACCCCCCTGGTGATCGGGTCGGCCGCGGATGTGACCTTCGTGATGGAGATGCTGCGGGAGCACGGGGAATGAGTGGCGATCCGGGGCTCCTCCCGGTTGATCCGGTGGTGGGGCCCCCTGCCACCTCGGTGGACCCCGGCACGCCCGGCACGTTCCCGTACCGGCGCGGCATCTATCCGACCATGTACACCGGGCGGCCCTGGACCATGCGGCAGTACGCCGGCTTCGGGACCGCGGCGGAGACCAACGAACGATTCCGGGCCCTCCTCGCCGCGGGGCAGACCGGCCTGTCGACCGCCTTCGACCTTCCCACCCAGATGGGGTACGACTCCGATCATCCGATGGCCGACGGAGAGGTGGGCCGGGTTGGCGTGGCGATCGACACCGTGGACGACCTGGCGGAGCTGTTTAAGGAGATTCCCCTGGACCAGGTCTCCACCTCGATGACCATCAACGCCACCGCCGCCATTCTCCTCGCCATGTATGTCGTGGTGGGAGAGGAGCAGGGCGTCTCCCGGACGCGGCTGGCCGGGACCATCCAGAACGACATCCTGAAGGAGTACATCGCCCGGGGCACCTGGATCTTCCCCCCCGAGCCATCGCTTCGGCTCATCGTGGACATCTTCCGCTTCACGGCCGATGCCGGCATGGATTTCAACCCGATCAGCATCAGCGGCTACCACATGCGGGAGGCGGGGGCCACCGCGGTCCAGGAGGTCGGGTTCACCCTCGCCAACGCGCTCGAATACGTGGGACGCGCCGTGGCGGCGGGCCTCCCGGTGGACCGCTTCGCCCCCCGGCTCTCCTTCTTCTTTGCCGCGCACAACGACCTCTTCGAGGAGGCGGCCAAGTTCCGGGCGGCACGAACCCTCTGGGCACTCCTCCTGCGGGAGCGCTTCGAGGCGGGGGATGCCGCCTGCCGGCTTCGGTTTCATACCCAGACCGGGGGGGTGACTCTCCAGGCTCAGCAACCCCTCAACAACGTGGTCCGGGTCACGGTGCAGGCGCTCGCGGCCGTTCTCGGAGGTACGCAGTCGCTCCATACGAACGGATACGACGAGGCCCTCTCCCTCCCGACCGAGGAGGCCGCCACCCTCGCACTCCGGACCCAACAGATCCTGGCCCACGAGAGCGGGGTGACACGGACAGTGGACCCGCTGGCCGGGTCGTATCATGTGGAGGCCCTGACCGACCGGATCATGACCGAGGCTCGCGCCCTCGTCGAGGACATCGATGCGCTCGGCGGGTCGGCCCGGGCCATCGAACGAGGTTACTTTCACGAGGCCATTGGACGGAGCGCCTGGGAGCAACAGCAGGCCCGGGAACGGGGGGACCTGGTGATCGTCGGGGTGAACCGCTTCATCGACGATTCCACTGTGCCGCTGGCTCCCGCGCCCGACTTTCACGCGCTGGCCTCCCGGCAACGTGACCGCCTGAGCGCGGCCCGCGCCGCTCGGAATTCCGCCACCGTGGCCGGCGCTCTGGGCCAGCTACGAACCGCCGCCGCGGGCACCGGCCCGCTCATGCCCTTCATCATCGAGGCGGTCCGCGCGCGGGCCACCCTGGGAGAGATCAGTGACACACTTCGCGACGTCTTCGGCATCTACCGTCCCTGACCCGGTGCCGCCCCTGCCGGGGCGCTGGACCCTGTTCCAGCGCGCCCTGCGCCGACGGTGCCCCGTCTGTGGCGGGGGGCCGATCTTTCGACAGTGGGTGCGGATCAGTGACCAGTGCCCCTCCTGCCACCTGACGCTGAACCGCAAGGAGGACGGGTATTCCCTCGGCGGATTCTGGCTCAACCTGCTGTTCGCCGAGGGCGTGACCGCCACGCTGTTCATCGGAACCCTGCTGCTCACCTGGCCCTCGCCTCCATGGACCCTGCTGCAATACGGGCTCCCGGCGCTGGCCCTCCTGACGCCCCTGATCTTCTACCCCTTCGCCAAGACCCTTTTCCTGGCGCTCGATCTCTCGGTCCGTCCCTCGGAGCGCCACGAGCACCATGAGTGACGGCGAGGCCCCGAGCCCGAGGCCTCACCTCCTCCTCGTGCCCCGCACGGCGCGCTATTTCACCTTGGGCGAACCCGGCCCCGACGAGCACGAGCTCTGGATCGTCTGCCACGGGTACCTGCAGGCGGCGGACCGGTTCCTCCGCGCATTTGCCCCCGCCAGCCGGCCAGGACGCGTGATCGTGGCCCCGGAGGGACTCTCCCGGGCCTATGCGGACGGAACTCAGGATCAGGTGGGTGCCAGCTGGATGACCCGCCTGGAGCGGGATGCCGAGATCACCGACTACATCCGGTTCCTCGATCTGGTCGCGGCGGACCTGGTGCCGCGACTCTCCGCGACGGCGCTGCGCGTGGAGGTGCATGGGTTTTCGCAGGGCGCGGCCACGGCGGCGCGATGGGCCGTGAACGGGGCCCTCGCCGTGGACCGGCTTGTGCTCTGGGGCGGTGGCGTGCCGCCGGACCTCGATCTGGCGCGCCTGCGGGAGGCGCTCCGCGCCCCGCTTCACCTGATGGTGGGAAGCGAAGACCCCTACGTCACCGCCGAGGCCGTGACCCGGGAGGTGGCCCGCCTCGAGCACGCTGGGGTCCCGCATCGGGTGACGCGGTTTGCCGGCGGGCATCGAGTGGACGTGACGGCGCTCCCAAGGGACCGCTGAGGCCACCGGCGAGGGAGCAGGAGCGGTTGTCTGAAGCCCATTCTTTGCCTATTTTTCTTGGTTATTTGCGTTTTTAGAGGAGTGCCACGCCTGATGCCAACATACGAGTACCACTGTCCCAACGGCCACGACTTCGAGGTCATGCAGAAGATTTCGGAAAAGCCGCGTACCCGGTGTCCCGAGTGCGGCAAGGTGGCCATCCGGAAGATCTCCGGGGGCGCGGGCCTCGTGTTCAAGGGTTCGGGGTTCTACATCACCGACTACGGGAAGGATGGGAAGGGCCCTCGCAAGCCGGAGAGCGAGGGAGCCCCGAAGGAAGCGCCCAAGGAATCCGGCAAGGAGGCCGCCTCCACCTCGTCCAGCGAACCCGCGTCCGCTCCTGCCGCCAAGGCCTCCCCCGCCCCGAAGCCCGCCCCACCCCCGAGCGGGGAGTGAGCGACCTCCTCCGCGCTGAACTGGGGCGGATTGCGACCGCACTCGGAGAGCCCGGCGTGGCCTTCGTGCTGGAGCGGCCCCGCGACCCCACTCACGGGGACTGGGCCACGAACCTCGCCATGGTTCTTGCCAAGGGACGTAAGACCAACCCCCGCGCCCTGGCGCAGGAGGTGGTGGCGGCGCTGGCCCTCCCCGAGGGGGTCGTGTCGCGGACCGAGATTGCGGGACCGGGGTTCATCAATTTCTGGCTGGCGGAGGATGTTCTCCGCTCGGCCCTGCAGGCCATCCTGCGCGAGGGCCCGTCGTGGGGCCGATCCACCGTGGGCACCGGCCAGCGGGTGAATGTGGAGTTCGTGTCCGCCAATCCGACCGGCCCCCTCCATGTGGGGCATGGCCGGGGTGCCGCCCTGGGGGACGCCATCGCCTCCCTCCTGGAGTGGACCGGTCACGATGTGACGCGGGAGTTCTACATCAACGACGCGGGGGTCCAGATCGACCGGCTGGCGGAGAGCCTCCTCGCCCGGGTCCGGCAGCAGGCCGGGCAGGAGGCGTCCATCCCGGAAGGGGGGTACCATGGGGAGTACCTGGTGGAGGCCGCGAGCGCTCTCCTGGCGGAGGAGGGACCTGCCCTCGCCGACCGCGACCGGGCCGAGGCCCTTTCGCTCTGCCGGGCGTTCGCTCTCCGCACCCAGCGGGACGAACAGGACGCTCTCCTGCGGGACCTGCGGGTACACTTCGACGTGTGGGGCTCCGAGCAGGCGATGTACGACGAGGGGAAGGTGGAGGACACGCTCGCGGAACTCGCCGGCCGCGGCCTCACGTTCGAGGCGGAGGGGGCGCTCTGGCTCCGCACCAGCGGATTTGGAGACGACAAGGACCGGGTTCTCCGGAAATCGGACGGGTCGCTGACCTATCTGGTGCCGGACATCGCCTATCATCGCGACAAGCACACCCGCGGCTTCACCCTCGCCATCGACGTCTGGGGAGCCGACCACCACGGCTACATCCCGCGGATGCGCGCCGCCTTGAGGGCGCTGGGCTATCCCGATTCCTTCTTTGAGGTGGCCCTGGTCCAGTTGGTGAAGGTGGTCCGTGGCGGCGAGGAAGTGAAGATGTCCAAGCGGGCGGGCGACTTTGTCACTCTGCGGGACCTGGTGGATGAGGTGGGCGTGGATGCCGCCCGCTATTTCTTCCTGATGCGGCGTCACGATGCCCAGTTTGTGTTCGACGTGGAACTCGCCACCCGGCAGACCGACGAGAATCCCGTCTTCTACGTGCAGATGGCCCATGCCCGGATGAGCGGCATCTTCCGCACCGCCGAGCGCGATCCCGCCGCGATCACCGACGGGAACCCCGCGGACCTTCCGGCCCCGGAGGACACCGAACTTCTCAAAAAGCTCATGCTCTTCCCCGACCTCGTCGACCGGGCCGCCCGCGACCGGGAACCGCACCAGGTCACCGCCTATCTCGAGGGCCTGGCCCGGACTGCGCACGCGTGGTACCACCGGTGCCGGGTCCTCGGCGAACCTCCCGCCGTCGAGAGCGCGCGCCTCGCTCTCGCACAGGCCGCCCGCATCGTCCTCGCCAACGGACTCACCGTCCTCGGCATTTCCGCCCCCGATCGGATGTAATCATGAGCCTGCTCGTTGTCGGCAGTGTGGCCCTCGACTCGATTCACACCCCCTTCGGGGAAACCGCCGACGCGATCGGCGGCTCGGCCGTGTACTTCAGCGTGGCCGGGTCGCTCCTCGCCCCGGTCCAGGTGGTGGGCGTGGTGGGTTCCGACTACCCGACCCACGAACTCGACCGGCTCGCCGAGCGCGGGATCGACTGGAGCGGGGTGGAACACGCCGAGGGGGAGAGCTTCCGCTGGAAGGGGAAGTACTCCTACGACCTGCAGAGCCGGGAAACCCTGGACACCCGGCTGGGCGTGTTCGCCGATTTCCAGCCGACGCTTCCGGCCCATTTCCGGGCGGCGCGCTTCGTCTTCCTCGGCAACATCGACCCCGAGCTGCAGCTCGGCGTCCTCGACCAGATGGACCGGCCCGCCATCATCGCCTGCGACACCATGAACTACTGGATCCAGTCGAAGAAGGACACCCTGCTCGAGCTGCTCACGCGGGTCGACATCCTGATGGTGAACGACAGCGAGGCCCGTGAACTCTCCGGAGACTGGAACATCCACCGGGCGGGCCGCTGGATCCTCTCGAAGGGTCCCAAGCGGGTGGTGATCAAGCAGGGGGAGCACGGGGCCATCCTCATGGAGCCGGGCCGGACCTTCTACGCCCCGGCCTGGCCGCTGGAGGAGGTGTTCGATCCCACCGGTGCCGGCGACGCCTTCGCCGGGGGGTTCATGGCCTATCTGGCCCGTCGAGCGGACCTGACGGGGGAACACCTCCGGCATGCGATGGTCTACGGATCCGCGATGGGTTCGTACGCGGTGGCCGGGTTCGGCATCAAGGGGTTCGACCGAATCACCACGGCGGACATTCAGCGGCGCGTGGCCCAGTTTGCCGACCTCACCCACGTGGACCGGGCGGAGCAGATCCTGTGACCGAACGGCAGTATGCGGCGGCGGGAGTCGACCTGGAGGCCGCAGATCGCGCCCAGGTCCGCATCGCCGAGGCGGTAAGGAGCACCCGGACGGCGCATTCGGTCGGGGCGGTCGGGGCCTTTGGGGGAATGGTCCGGATTCCGAGTGGTTACACCGATCCAGTGCTGGTGATGAGCACTGACGGCGTGGGGACCAAGGTTCTCGTGGCGCGCGACACCGGGCGTCTCGACACCGTGGGTGAGGATCTGGTGAATCACAGCGTCAATGACATCCTGGTCCATGGCGCTCTCCCGCTCGCCTTCCTCGACTATCTGGCCGGCGCCGGCCTGGGCGTGGAGGAGGTGGCCGCGCTGGTGGAGGGGGTGGCCCGGGGCTGTCGTGCCCACGGCATGGCCCTCGCCGGGGGGGAGACGGCGCAGATGCCCGGGTTGTACCGTCACGGAGACTTCGACCTGGCGGGGACGATCGTCGGCGTGGTGGAGGGGAACAGGGCTCTCCACGGGGACCGGATCGTTCCGGGAGACGTGCTGGTGGCGCTCGGGTCCACGGGCCTCCACACCAATGGCTACACCCTGGCCCGCCGCATCCTCTTCGAGCGACTTGGCCTCACGGTGGATGCCCTCCTTCCCGGCCTCGACACGACCGTGGCCGACGCACTCCTCGCCGTCCATCGCAGTTACGACGGTTTGCTCCGCCCGATTCTCTCCCGGGTCCACGGCCTCGCTCACATCACCGGAGGCGGCATCGCGGGCAACCTGGTACGGGTGCTTCCCGAGGGGGTGGGTGCCGTGATCGACACCGGCTCGTGGACCTGGCCGCCGCTTTTTCAGCTCCTCGCCGAGGCGGGACAGGTGAGCACGGAGGAGATGCGGGACGTGTTCAACCTGGGCGTCGGGATGATCGTGGCCGTCGCCCCGGAGGATACGGGGAGGGTGATTGCGGCCGCGGGAGAGGCGGGAGTACCGGCCTGGCAGCTCGGTGCCGCAACGACGGGGATCGGCGTCCGATTCGTCTGACAGGGATGACGGGGACCGAAGGGATGGTTTCCCTTCCTGTTCATCCCTTTCATCAATGTCAAATTCCTCCAGCTCGGGGAATGGACATGGATAAACAGGATACACAGGATGCGAGGCTGGGACGTGCGCTGATCGTCCGACGACAGGAATCCCGGTTTGGTTGGCCTGACTCCTTGCCGGGGTGCGATTTCTAGTGCCCTATATGTGCGATTTGCGTGCTTCCCCGGTTCCCTGACGGTCCGGAGCCCCACGACGCGCCCGCGGAATCAGAGGTCGAGGGGAACCTCAGATGAGCCGACAAGGTTCCTGGAGGCGCTGACTTCAATCCTGTTCATCCTGTCCATCGATGTCACAGCCTCCCGGCTCAGGGAGGAAAACCGAATGACAGGGAGCACCCCTGAAGGCTGTTCCAGGGCGAGCCGCGCGACCTTCACTTCACGCCAGTGCCTCGCGGATCTCCTCCCTCCTGTCCTCCAACCAGGAGGGGAGGCAGAGGGTGCTCCCCATGGATTCCACCGGCTCGTCCACAGTGAAACCGGGGCCCGTGGTCGCCACTTCGTAGAGAATCCCTCCCGGTTCCCGGAAGTAGATCGATTGGAAGTACTTCCGGTCCAGCACTTCGGTCACCTTCACGCCCCGCCGCAGCAACTCCTCCCGCAGGGCGACCTGTTCGGCGGGCGTGGACACGGCAAAGGCGACATGGTGCACGGTCCCGATACCGTTCACCCCCTCGGGACGGTCGCCGGCGGAAACGACGTCCACCCAGTGACCCGGCCGATCGAGACCCAGATGAACCCGCGTGGCCCCCTGGTCACCTGGGCCAGCAACACCGCCGAGGACCTCCGCCAAAAACCGAAGAGAGGCATCGGGGTCCCGCACCGGGAGGACGACACTGTGGAGGCCCTGAATGGCCGCCACCGGTTCGACCTCACCGGTCCAGGCGGGACGCGCGTCGCCGACGCTTGCCACCAGGGTGAGGATGAGACCGGCTGGATCCTGACAACGGAGCGATTCCTCGCCGAGGAAGTGATTCGGGGTTACCGCCACTCCCGCGTCTCCCAGGCGCTCCTTCCAGAAAGGCAGAGCACCGGCCGGAACCGAAAACCGGGTGGACTCGATCTGTCCCGCACCGCGAGTGCCCTCCCTGACCCTATGACCCGCGTACGGGAACGTGGTGAAGACCGATCCCGGACTGCCGGTGCGATTCCCATAGTAGAAGTGGTGGACCGCGGGGTTGTCGAAGTTGACCGTGCGCTTGACGAGACGGAGACCGAGCAGGTCCCGGTACCACCGCAGATCGGAAACCGCCTCGGCAACGGTGGCGGTCACATGATGAAGGCAGAGGATGCAGGCTGTCATCCCTCAGTCCGTCTCGAAGCCTGCACGCACCAGAGCACGGTCCACGCTTTCCAGGAGACCCGGAAGCCTGGCCTGAATGATCTCCCGGACAATGACAGAGTCGACGGTGTCGTATCCGTGAATCAGGCGGTTCCGAAACCCGATGATCTTGTTGCCCTCAGGGATATCCAGGTACACATCAGCATGGCGGTCACGCAGGCGGGTGAGGGTCTCCCCCAGAATCTCAAGCTGGCGTTCGCAGGCCGAACGCAGCAAATGGCTGGCCTCGTAATCGGCAAACGTGCGGTCCCGGCAGAATCCCCGGATCGCTGCCCCGGCCCCCGCAATGTCATACAGGTACTTCCTGTGGTCACTCGCCATACACCGGGACTCGTGTTGCGTCCACGTTGTGCCGGAGATAGGGATTGCGGATGGCTCGGTCCAGCAGGAGGTCGACGGGACTCTCGAACAAGGCCTCCAGGGACTCCGCGAGGGCCAGGTAGCGATCCGCCAGTCCCGATTGGTTCTCGGTGTGGAAGGTGACCAGGAAATCGAGATCACTCTCCCCGGGACGCCACGATCCGGTCACGGCGGACCCAAACAGGTCAAGGCGTGCCACTCCGTTCCGCTCGCAGGCGGCCATGAGGGCATCGCGATTTTCGGCGATACGCGCTTCGACATCCTGATTCAGCATACCGGCCTCACGTGGCTCGCGGTTGCGAGTGAACGCGGGAGGGGTTCCGTGGTTCCGCAGCGGAAGTTGGCTCGGGCACGCGGATTCCGCAACCGATCCGATTCCTTCCGGCGCACCCGGACGACGCCCAGAATTTCCACAGGAAGGCTCACCTCGCCGCAGGTGCATGGGGTCGGGATGCCCTACGTTCTGTCCAACCCGACCGCAGCGACGAGTCCAGGCCATTCCGGGTGGTCCCTCAGGGGCGTAAAGACCGGTCGCACGCCGAGCCAGGCGAGGTCGGTCGCCCGCTCGGTGATGGCCGTGCGGAGGGAGTCCACCGCCCGGTCCCTCTCCCCCAAGGCCAGCGCAATGGTGGCGTCACCCACCGGAGAGACAAACCGTGCCGCACGCGCGGCGGTCAACTCTGCGGCCAGGGCCCGGGCACGGTCCTGGTTTCCGGCCCGGGCCTCGGCATGGCCCAGGGCGGCCAGCACTTCGGGGGCCCTTCCTCCCAACCGTGCTGCGTCCTCGAGAGCCGCTCGCGCGTCCGTCCATTCGCCTTCGGCGTCGAGGACCTGTCCCTTCACATAGAGGGCGAGAGGAAATTCGGGCGCCACCTGGAGAGCCCTGCGGCAGGCGTCGAGGGCGCGAGGATGGTCTCCCTCGAAATACTCGAGGAGAGCCCGGCTCACATGCACGGTGGGGGCCACCGGATCGAGTGCCGCCGCGCGCAGGAGTTCCTCGCGCGCCTCACCGAACCGACCGAGGGGGGCCAGGCAGTTCATGGCGAAGAGGTAGCGGGCGGCCACCTGGTTCGGAGAGGTCGTCAGAATGCTGCGGAAAGCCGTGAGGGCCCCGTGCCAATCCCACTGGAAGAGCGCCTGGACGCAGGCCTGCACGGTGAGAGCCCCCGGAGCACCCGGATCGCGGGCGAGAACCTCCGCCGCCGCCGCCGCCGCGC
>JBGSKF010000116.1:0-73990 GCA_041741375.1 Gemmatimonadales bacterium
GCTCGAGCCCGCAGTCGGCCGCCGTGGCGCTCCGGGCCTCCTCCTGGCGCACGGAGGGAGAGCGCGGGGCTCCGGTGACGGGAACCCATCCCGTCGCGGTCGGGGAGGACCGGGCCCGCGACGCGGATCGCGATGCGCTCCAGGAACATGCCGGATATCCCCCGGAGCATTTCCTCAACGCCGAGCTGAGCCAGATCGCCTTCAACCTCCGGGTGCTTGAACTGTCGGAGGATCGTCAGGTTCCCCTTCTCGAGCGACTCCGCTATCTCGCCATTGTCTCCAGCAACCTGGACGAGTTCTTCGCCGTGCGGGTCGGCGCCCTGAAGGAACGGACCATGCTGGCCCCCGAACGGCGCAGTCCGGACGGGATGACCGCCGAGCAGGAGCTCGATGCCGTCGCCGCCCGGATCCCCGACATCGTCCAGCGGCAGCAACGGTGTCTCGACGAGTGCCTGCACGGGCTCCGCACCCGGGGGGTGCACCTCCGGCGCTGGGGGGAACTGGCCGACGAGGCCCGAGAGCGGCTGCGGGACCACTTCCGCTCCGAGCTGCTTCCGGACCTCACACCGCGCACCCTGACCTTGAGTCCGGGGCATCCTTTCCCGGTCATGCCGGATCGGGTACTGTCGTTCGCCCTCATGTTGCGGGACGACCGCAGTGGGCCCTTCCATTTTGCCTATCTGCGTCTTCCGCCGCACCTGGCCCGGTTTCTCCCGGTTGGCCCCCCCGGGGAGTACATCCGACTGGAAGAGGTGGTGCGGTCCGATCTGGCGGCCCTGTACCCCGACCGGATCGTGGAGCAGGCCTGGCTCTTCCGGGTCACCCGGAGCGCGGATCTCGACGTGGAGGAGGAGGAGGCTGGTGACTTCCTTCAGGCCATCGAGGAGGAGGTGGCCCGCCGCAGTCTCAACCCGCCGGTGCGGGTGGAGGTGGAGCAGGGAATGCCGCGGACCCTCCGGAGCCTCCTCCTGCGGGAACTCCGATTTGAGCAACGGGAGGATCCCACCCCTCTCGGGGAAATGGATGTCTACGACATTTCCGGGGTGATGGATCTGAGCACTCTGCCCACTCTGGCCGCGCTGGCCCAAACGGAGCTCGGCGCCGAGGCCCGGGGGCAGCGCCTCACCTTCCCGCCGTTCATCCCGCGGGATGCCCTGCCGAGGGAGGCATCCCTGTGGGAGACCATCCGGGCCGGGGACCAGTTGGTCCACCATCCCTATGACGCCTTCCGCACCTCGACTCAGCGCTTCCTGGAGGAGGCGGCCGCCGATCCCCAGGTGACCACCATCAAGATGACGCTCTATCGCGCGGGCGACGTGTCCCCGGTCGTGGATGCCCTCTGCCGCGCCGCCGAGTCGGGCAAGGATGTCGCGGTGTTCGTGGAACTGAAGGCCCGTTTCGATGAGCGCCGGAACATCGCCGCCGTGGAACGGATGGAGGGAGCGGGGGTGCAGGTCATCTATGGTGTGGTGGGGCTCAAGAATCATGCGAAGGTGACCCTCGTGGTGCGACGGGAAGACGATCGGGTCCACCAGTACGCTCACATCGGGACCGGGAACTACAACGCCTCCACCGCCCGGTTCTACACCGACCTCGGTCTGCTGACCGCCGACCCCGCTATCACCGCCGACCTGACCGATCTGTTCAACCAGTTGACCGGAACCTCGGCGAGTCCGCGGGGCGTGTTCCGCCGCCTGCTGGTGGCACCGGCCACCATGCTGGAGGGGCTCTGCGGTCTGATTGCGCGGGAGGAGGCCCACGCGCGGGCGGGCCGCCCGGCGCGGATCCGGGCGCAGCTCAACGGGATCGACGAACCCGAGATCATCGAGGCGCTCTATCGGGCCTCGGGCGCCGGGGTCCGGATCGAGCTGCTGGTGCGCGGGCTCTGCACCCTGCGGCCCGGGCTCGCGGGACTGTCGGACCAGATCCGGGTGCGGAGCGTCCTGGGACGATTCCTCGAACACGCCCGGATCTACCACTTTGCGAATGGGGGGGAGGGAGACGAATACTTCATCGGGTCCGCCGACTGGCGGAGGCGCAATCTTCGCCGGAGGGTCGAGGTGGCGGTTCCGGTTCGGGATCCCATTCTGATGGATCGGCTCGACCGGATCCTGACGGGTGGGCTCACCGAACCCGCGGGTTGGGAGCTCGACTCCGATGGAGGGTACGGGCGCCAGCAGTCCATCAGAAACGGGGTCCCTCATCTTCACGACCGGGGAGGAGAGGTGTCCGGAACGGATGCATGAGCCCCTGCCGTGGGAGTGGGTTCCCCTCCAGGAGAGCATATGATCAAAATGATCATCGGACTCGGAGTCGGATTCGGGATCGGGGTCGGGAGCCGGTGGCTGGGCATCCCCTCCCCCGCACCCCAGGCCATCACGGGCGCGTTTCTGGTGCTGGCGATGACCGTGGGGTACCTGGCGATGGGGGCGTGGATGAATCGTCGCCGGGGCCCGGTCGCTGGGGGGGAAAGCTGATGCTGGCCCAGGCGATGGGATACCTCCTCGCCTTCCTGGTGGGAGCCCTCTGCCGCCGGTTCGACGTGCCCCTTCCGGCTCCCCCGAAACTGCTGGGTGCCGTGCTGGTGGTGGTGATGACGGTGGGGTACCTGGTGGGCGGGGAAGTGATGTAAAGGTGGGTGGCTTTCGCCCGGGGGCAGGGCAGGGTATCTTTTCCCGCTGACTGGGGGGATGTGAGAGAGGACATAGGACAAGTAGGACATAGGACATAGGACAAGTAGGACATAGGAGAGCAGCACAAGGCGTCAGGGGGTATGTCCTAGGTCCCTAGGTCCTAAGTCCTAAATCCTAGGTCCTATGTCTTAAACACCACCGGTTTTTCGGGACGTGGATGTCCGGCGCTCACCGGTGGTTCGCGCCGTCCATCGCGGCCGCCGTCGCTTCGCTCCGGCCGGCCGTGCGCAGCGGAATGGGGCAGGGGGCGGTTTGGGGGGAGGACATAGGACATAGGAAGAGCGGATCTAGGTTCTAGGTCCTACGTTCTAGGTCCTGAGCTTTAAGCACCACCGGTTTTTCGGGACGTAGCGCAGCCCGGTAGCGCACCTGAATGGGGTTCAGGGGGTCGCGGGTTCGAATCCCGCCGTCCCGACTGGAAAAGGCGAGCCAAAGTGGCTCGCCTTTTCTGCGTCGGGACGCCGGGCTCTCGGTCCTCGCCGCTCGCCGAGGCTCGCGGCATCCGGATCGAATCCCGCATCGAACGGGCTGCCACAGTGGCTCGCCCTTTCTGTGTCGGGGCGCCGGGCTGGGGCGATCCACCCGCAGTTCCCAGCACCCAACCCTCCGCGTTCTGGGTTCTGGGTGTTGGGTATTGGGCCCAACACCCAATACTCAGAACCCAAAACCCGGAGAGCTGGGAACTGCGGGGCTGGGCCCAGCCCCGCAGTTCCCGGTTCCCAGTTCTCAGCACCCAACACCCCTTCAAACTTCGAACTTCATCCGCAAGGGCATCAGTCCGGATATCGAGTCGAATTGGACAGAGCCTTGTAAAGATCCTTCATTTGGGACAGCGTCAAGGTGGTGTTGGCCATGGCCGAGCCGAGCTGCCCGAACCGGATCTTGTGGGCATCCTCGTACGGCTTGCTGCGGAGGTGCCGACCCACGGTAAAGGCGCCACCATCCACCTTTATCGAGGTTCCGTTGAATCCATGACAGAAACTGCAACTTTGGCTGAAGATCACATCGCCTCGATCGGCGTCCCCATCTCGGCCGATATTCGCGAAAGCGATTTTTCCGGTGGGGTAGGACCCGGTCACCTCGGAGTCATAGAGCTCGCGCGTGTCAAACGCGTCGTTCTTGAGGAACTTGACGAGTTCCCATATCTGTCCGTCCGTCAAGATCTGCCCGTAGTCCGGCATCTGATCACCGACCGCAAAGTTGGTCGCGGGGTCGTAGGTGCTCAGATCGATGGTGGGTGCGCGACGACCCGTGCCTCGTTTGATGGCGTCGAAGATTTGCTGAGGTGACGAGGACGCCGCAAAACCGGCCAGGTTCACGGAGGAAATGTTGGGACGCGAGCTGCGGGGGCCACGATTGACATACGCGCCCGCCGTGCCCAAACGATCCCACCCATGGCACTGTTTGCAGCGAAAGAAGTCGCTCCGGGAATTGAAGGTGGCGACGTTGGGATCGGACAGGTTGAACCGGGTCTCTGCCGCCCAGAACTTGTCGTAGAGCCGACCTCCGTTGACTCCATTCGCCGCCAGGAACTCGGGAGGAGACTCCGTGGGTCCCGTGGCATCGTCGGAGCACGCGCTCCCGCTCATGATCGCAAGGGCGACGAGGAGCATCCAGCGATGACGAGGGGACGCGTTCAGCATAGGGCAACTCCCGAGCTATGGTCGCATGCGACCGGGTAAACGGCCATGTCGATCTCTCCACATGGCCGACGGCACACCCGCCATGATACCGGAGGACCGTTAAGAGGTACTCGAAATGAAGATGAAGGTTCGTTCAGGGATGGGACCGGCCGCTGGGGCGGAGTATCATTCCACCAGGTCTCATGTCCAAAGGTTCCGATTCCTTCCAGCGGGTGGTTTCCATGGCAACGACACGACGCGATTTCGTCAAGGGAATGGCCGCCACCGGCGGACTCGCCGCGGCCGGTGCTCCCTCCTTCCTCCTCCGCGGGATCCGTCCCGCTGCGGCTCCCAAGCGGATCCTGATCCTGGGGGGCACCGGCTTCATCGGTCCCTACCAGGTGCAGTATGCCGTGGCGCGCCGACACCAGGTCACCGTCTTCAACCGCGGCCGCACCGAGGGAGAGGTTCCGGACGGCGTCGAACGGCTCTACGGGGATCGCAACGGGGACCTGGAGTCCTTGAAGGGGAGAACCTGGGACGTCGTGATCGACAACCCGACCACGCTGCCGCGGTGGGTTCGGGACGCGGGACAGATCCTCCAAAGGAACACCTCGCAGTACATCTTCGTGTCCACCCTCTCGGTCTACGCCAGCTGGGCCACGCCCGACATGAAGGAAACCGCGGCCCTGGCCACCATGGACGATCCGACCAACGAGGATACCCGCCGGTTCTACGGCCCGCTCAAGGCCCTCTCCGAACAGGAGGCGGAACGGTGGTATCCGGGCCGGACCACCATCATCCGTCCCGGCCTGATCGTGGGCCCGGGGGACGGGACCGACCGGTTCACCTACTGGCCGATGCGCATCCATCGGGGCGGGGAGATCCTCGCGCCGGGGGCCCCCTCGGATCCGGTGCAGATCATCGACGCCCGCGACCTTTCCGAGTTCATCATCCGGATGGCGGAGGAGGGACACATGGGGATCTACAACACGGTCGGCCCCCGGTCGCCCCTCACGCTGGGGGAGATGCTCGCCGGGATCCGGGCCACCGTGAGCGGGAGCACCGAGATCCGGATGACCTGGGTCGATGCGGAATTCCTCGCCTCCCGGGAGGTTCGGCCCTGGTCCGACATGCCGGTCTGGATTCCGCCCGGGACCGACCGCCGCGGGTGGTCGCGGGTCAACATCGAGCGCGCGCTGGCACGGGGGCTCACTTTCCGCCCCCTCGCCGACACCACGCGGGACACGATCGCCTGGTTCACCTCGCTGCCCGCCGAGCGGCAGGCCACGATGCGGGCCGGGCTCACCGCGGAACGGGAAGGGGAAGTCCTGGCTGCCTGGCACGCCCGCTAGAGCGATCCCTGTGTCGTCTCAGCGGCCCCCCCACCTCACCCCGGATTGAACCGCAGAGAACACGGAGGACGCAGAGGGTGGACGGCTCCCCCGACAGGTTCCCGATCTTGCGCTCCCGGCATCGGCAATGAGGCGGCCCCACCCCCCCCAAACACAATCCTCATCTCGGCGCGCGAGGCGTGGAGTGATGGAAATCATGCGGAGACCCTCGGCGACCTCCGTGCTCTCTGCGGTGACCCCGCCCCACTCCGGATTGAACCACGGAGGGCACGGAGGACGCAGAGGGCTTGCGGCTCCCGCGACGCGTTCCCGATCTTGCCCCTCCCGGCATCGGCAGGATGGGGGCCCCACAAAAAGCGCCTGATCTCGGCGCGCAATCCGGGGAGCGAGGGGAATCGTGCGGAGCCCCTCGGCGACCTCCGTGCTCTCTGCGGTGACCCCGCCCCACTCCGGATTGAACCACGGAGGGCACGGAGGCCGCAGAGGGTTCTCTGGTGCCCGCGACGGCTTCCCGTGCTTCATGACCGCCCTGCGGTGCGGTGAAGAACTCTTCAGAGCCCCTTCATCACAACTCCACCAGGGTGCCCCTATGGTAAGCATGAAATCGTGTTCATCTTCACAAACCGCAACGCGGAGTGTCCATGAGTCCTCTCGATCGACGGGCTTTCCTGAGAGGGTTGGCCGTGGCCGCGGCGGGGTCGGCGGCCGCGACCACTTTGGCGGGAGGATCGATCGAAGCCGCCCCGGGGGCCCTCCGCCAGGACCCCGCGGGTGAGGGATGGAAGAAGGCGGCGTGTCCCCTCTGTCCGGTTGGGTGCGGCCTCCTGGTGCGGATTCAGGGGGGACGGGCCACGGCGGCCAGGGGGGATCCGGCCTCTCCGGTCAGCTCCGGGCTCGCCTGCGCCCGGGGGTACTACGCGGTCCAGGCGCTGTATGGACGGGATCGCCTCAGATACCCCCTGATCCGTCGCAACGGGACGCCGGTCCGCGCCTCGATGTCGGAGGCCCTGGACCTGGTGGCGGAGCGACTGCGGGATGTCATTGCGAGGCATGGCCCCTCAAGCGTGGCGTGGTGTGGTTCGTCAGAATCCTCCATCACCAGCTCCTACCTCGCCGCCAAACTGTTCACGGGTGCCCTCGGGACCCCCCATGTCGACACCGATGCCCGACTCCGTTCAGCGAGCGCGGAGGCCGGTCTCGCGAGCAGCTTCGGACTCGACGGGATCCCGGGCTGTTTCGAGGACGTGGACCAGGCCGATGTCTTCATCCTGTGGGATGAGAATCTTGCCGAGACGGCTCCGGTGCTCTTCTCCCGGATGCTGGCGCGGCGGCGTACCCACCCCGGCGTCCGCATCATCGACCTGACCACGCGAACCACACGGACGAGCTACGCCGCGGACCGCTCCTTTCTTCACGCTCCGCAGTCCCAGCTCGCTCTTGCCAACGCGATCTGTCAGGAGATCGTCGCGCGAGGCGCCGCGAACCGCGCCTTCCTTGATCGCCACGTCGGGTTCCGGACGGGGAAGACCGACATCGGGTGGGGACTGGGAGAGGAGATCCTGGTCGAGGACGATCCCCGCGCCGCCACCTGGAACGACTTCGTCAGCTTCCTCACGGAGTATGTGCCCGAGCGGGTGCAACCGATCACCGGGCTCTCGCCGGCGGACACCCGGTGGATTGCCTCCCTCTATGCAGACCGGTCCTTGAACGTTCTGTCGGTCTGGGGGGCGGGCGTGAACCGCCAGGTGCGAGGAACGTGGGTCAACAACGCTCTGCACAACATCCACCTGCTGGTCGGCAAGATTGCCGGACCGGGGAATGGTGGCCTCTGTGTGACGGGAGGCACGGGGGCCGCGGGGACACGGGTGCCCTCCGCGCTCCTGCGCGGCCGGAGTCTCGTCGAGATGTTTCGGGCTCTGGAGCGGGGTGAGATCCGATTCCTGTGGATCCAGTCCTCCGATCCGCTGGCGAGTCTGCCGAATCTGAATCGCTATCGGCGCGCCGCGGCGACGGGCGATCGTTTCCTGGTCGTGTCCGATGCGTACCCGACTCCCACGACCGATCGTGCCCACGTGGTGCTGCCGAGCGCCTGGTGGCTGGAGACGGAAACGGTGCGGGAGAATGCGGGTCGTCGCCTGCAGTATCACCCGTCGCTGGCGTCTCCTCCGGGGGAGGCGATGGATGACGGATGGCAGGTGATGGAGGTCGCGCGGCGCCTGGGGCATGGGGACAAGATGCCCTGGACTCGCGGAGCGCAGGGCGCCGGCGCATGGGAGGAGTACCGCGGCCTCCGGAACGCCCCTGATGTCGGGCTTCCCTCTATCGAGATGTTGCGGACCACTCCCGGTCTTCTCTGGCCTCTCGTGGACGGCCAGGAGACGCGCTGGAGGTACAACACTCGTCACGATCCCGCGGCCGATCCCGCCCGGGGGGCATTCGATTTCTACGGGCATGAGGATCACAGGGCCTGGATCTGGTTGCGTCCCCACGAGGTGGCTCCCGAGGTCCCGGATCGAGGGTATCCCTTCACGCTGGTGACGGGGGAGATCCTGGAGCACGGGGGGACCGGTGTCCTGACCCGTCGGATTCCGACCCTGCACCGCGCGGTGCCCCAGGGGTATGTCGAGCTGAACCTGGAGGATGCCCGTGCCCTCGGCATTCGCGCCAACGACCTCGTGCGCCTGATCAGCCGGCGCGGCGCCCTGGAACTTCCGGCACGGATCGACCATCGGTCGCAGCCGCCCCGAGGACAGGTGTTCGTTCCGGCCTTTGACGAAGGGCATCCGGTTCATCTCCTGACCCTCGATGCCTGCTGTCCCCTTTCGGGTGAGCCGTCGTACACCTGTGCGGTGCGGGTGGAGCGGGCCGCGTCCCGGAGCGCGGGATGACCGATCGGCGCGACCAGGCCACCGGCCCTCTCACCCGGCTTCTTCTCATCGGCCTCGCCATCGCGGCGATGGTCGGGCTCATCGCGGGCCTCGCCCTCTCCACGTTGCCGCACCGGGAGAAGGGGAGTCCCGTGGAGAGCGTCGTGATCGTGGCAGCCACAGCCCCGATCCCGGCGGAGGCCGACGTCTTCCGGGCAGTGCCGGTCGACGTGCCGGGCGCTACCCTCGGAAGGGGCGGCGAGCCCCCCCGGCGGGCCACCGCTCGCCCGCGGACCTTGTCGAGATTCCGGGCCAACCGGGCCTACCCCGGCGCGCCGCCTCGCATTCCACATGCTCTCACCAACACGGAGTTGCGGACGACAACCTGTCTGGTGTGCCACGAAAGGGGCGGGTACTCCCCGCGCTTTCTGGCCTATGTTCCTCGCACTCCCCATCCCGA
This sequence comes from Gemmatimonadales bacterium, assembly GCA_041741375.1. Classification (GTDB taxonomy): domain Bacteria; phylum Gemmatimonadota; class Gemmatimonadetes; order Gemmatimonadales; family GWC2-71-9; genus OFTM291. The sequence goes on from JBGSKF010000116.1 coordinate 8,998, forward strand.
ACTCACCGACTGTCTCCAGTGTCACACGCCCGATGCCCACCTGGCCGGCGTGGCGCTCCCCGCCAACGAGGCCAATGACATCTGTCGCCAGTGCCATGCCCTGGGAGCCTCCTGGAACCAGCCCGCCACCCACCGGGCCTGGGGTGACGTCGACTGGCGACCCGCCCAGTGGCCTCCGCTGGACCCGGTACGGGCCTCGGGCACTCCTCCGCCCATTCCGCACGATCTGGCCCTGCGGGGGAACTGCGGAACCTGTCATGTCGGTCAGTCCGCGATCTCGGAAATCCGCACCGCCCATCCGGAGCGATCCAACTGCCGTCAATGCCACATGACCATCGCCGCCACCGATTCCGTCTACACCCGCACCCCCCGGGCTCCGGCGGACACCATGACGGGAATCCCATGATCCGCGCCGCCGCCCTTCTCCTCCTGCTCCTCCTGGTCACCGCCGTGGCCGGTCCCGGCTGTCCTGGGGAGGCACAGCCCGACGCGGGAGCCTTCCCGGGCGATGCATCACCGCTTCAGGATTCGACGCCAGGGGATTCGCTGGCGCAGCGGGAGCCGGGCGTCCTTTCCTCGGTTGAGGCGGTGCCGGTGACGGGTCGCACCGGTCCGGGCGGTCGTCCGTTCGAGGTGGGCCGGCGCACACCGGACGCGGTGAACGGACGCATTCGCCGGTTCGGGACCCGGCCCCTTCCCGTCCAGTTGCGGCTTCGGTCGCCCGATCTCTCGCGGTATCCGTGCACGTCGTGCCATCAGGGAATCCGACTGGTCATGGCCGACGAGAGGATACCCGACGCGCACACCGACCTTCAGGTGGTTCATCCCACCGCGACAGGCTCCACCTGCGCCACCTGCCACGCGCCGGAGAACCCCGAACTCCTTGTGCTCGGAACCCGCGAACGTGCGACCCTGGACCACGCCTACCAGTTGTGTGCGACCTGTCACTTCAGCCAGGTGGAATCCTGGACCGGAGGGGCGCACGGGAAACGGTTCGACGGCTGGCAGGGTCGGCGTGTGGTCATGGGATGCGCCGACTGTCACGATCCTCACGCCCCCGCCCTGGAGACTCGCATGCCCTTCCGTCCACCCCGGCTGCATCGTCCCGGGACCCGCACGCCATGATCCCGCATCCCGGATCCGTACCCACGACGGGGGCCGCCCCGTCCGCGGGCACCCCGATCACGCGGCGCACGGCGTTGACCACCCTGGCCGCCAGCGTGGCGGGGGCGGCCGCCTGCTCCCGTCAGGAGGTGACGGAAGAGACCGCGGAGGCGCGGGGTCTGGAGTGGCGGGAACAGATCAAACGCAACTACCGCCTCATGACGGAGGAGGAACGGGCGGAGACGATCGCTCGTCTGGAGCGTCTGGCCCTTCTCCGGCGTGGGGAGGAGGTGTCGATCGCCTCCTCTTCCGCCCAACCGGGTGTGACCTTCGGCTACGCGTTCAACATCTCGAAGTGCAAGGGATTCCGGAGCTGCGTCGAGGCGTGCATCAACGAGAACAACCTCGATCGTCGCGCGGAAACCCAGTACATCCGGATCTTCGAGATGGAAGAAAGCGGCGGGGTCGACCTGGATCACGCCACCGCCACCTTCCAGCACGACGTCCCGGCCGAGGGTCACTTCTACCTCGGCACCCAGTGCTTCCAGTGCGCCAACCCTCCCTGCGTCCAGGTCTGCCCCGTCGGGGCGACATGGCAGGAGCCGGACGGCATCACGGTGATCGATTACGACTGGTGCATCGGATGCCGTTATTGCATGGCGGCGTGTCCCTACTGGGCGCGGCGCTTCAACTGGAGTGAACCCGAGGTTCCCGCCGGCGAGGTGAACCCCAATCAGCACTATCTCGGCAACCGGGCGCGCAAGAAGGGGGTGGTGGAAAAATGCACCTTCTGCATTCACCGCACGCGGGAGGGGAGGCTGCCGGCCTGCGCCGAGGCGTGCCCGACGGGTGCGCGGGTGTTCGGCAACCTGCTCGATCCGGACTCGGAGATCCGCTGGGTGCTCGAGCACAAGAAGGTTTTCCGGTTGAAGGAGGACCTGAACACCGAACCACGGTTCTGGTACTTCACGGACTGACCACGGGACGAGGCGACGATGCACCTGAAAGCGTTTCTGCTGGTGGGTCTGGACTCCGCGACGAACGGGGGGCGTCGTTACCACGTGTGGATGGGGGCACTCACCCTGATCATGCTGATCGGCGGGTACGCCTATGCGGTGCAGCTCCGGGACGGACTCGGGGTCACCGGCATGAGCGATCATGTGAGCTGGGGTTTCTACATCGCCAATTTCACCTTTCTGGTGGGCCTGGCCGCGGCCGCGATGATGCTGGTCCTGCCGGCGTATGTGCTCAAGGATGTGGACTTCGCCAAGGCCGTTCTGATGGCGGAGGCGGTGGCCGTCGCGGCGATCGTGATGTGCCTTCTCTTCGTGGTGGTGGACATCGGCAATCCGCTCGCGAGCTGGCACCTCATGCCGTTCGTCGGCACCCTCAACTGGCCTCGCTCCCTGCTCGCGTGGGACGTGGTCGTGCTGAACGGCTATCTGGTGCTGAATCTGGGGATTCCATTCTACATCCTGTACAGCCGGTTCGCCGGTCGCCAGCCCGACAAGCGGAAGTACCTGCCCTGGATCTACCTCGCCGTGGTCTGGGCGGTCAGCATCCACCTGGTCACGGCGTTCCTGCTGGCCGGATTGCCCGCCCGCCCGTTCTGGAACACCGCCCTGCTCGGGCCCCGCTTTCTCGCATCCGCCTTCACGGCCGGTCCGGCCTTCGTGATCGTGCTGCTCTGGTTCATTCGGAGCCAGACCGCCTACGAGATCGCCGAGGGGGCGTTCACGAAGCTTGCGCTCATTGTCACGGTGGCGGCGCAGATCAACCTGATCATGCTTCTTTCCGAGCTGTTCTACAAGTTCTATGCGCCGACCCACCATGGGATCAATGCACGGTATCTCTTCCTCGGGCTCGACGGCCACAACGCCCTTGTCCCGTGGATATGGGTCTCCGTGGGTCTCAATGTGCTGGCCACGGTCGCCTTGTCCATCCATCCGGTGCGTCGCAACATCCGGGCGTTGATCCCCCTGTGTGTGGTGCTGTTCGTGGCCGTCTGGATCGAGAAGGGGATCGGGCTGGTGATTCCGGGATTTGTGCCCTCTCCCCTGGGCGAGATCGTCGAATACGTCCCGAGCGCGATCGAACTGGCTGTGGCGGCCGGGATCTGGGCCCTGGGGCTCTTTGTTCTCACGGTGCTGGTCCGGGTCGCCCTGCCCATCGAACTGGGGTTGGTCCGCAGCCCGCATCTCCTCCCGCCGGGGCCGACCCGTGCGGGACGATCCCCGGCGCCCGCCCGCCCGGACGAGCGGGTGATCCGTCCGCGCAGTGCCCCCGAGAGTGGTCCGCGCGGGAGACCGGTTCGGTATCGCTGACGCACCCTGTCCGTGCCGGCTCCGTGCCGGCCACACCTTGAGGAGGCAGATCCATGTCCAGACACATGCCAAACGACACACGGTATTCGTTCGCCGCGGTGGTCGCGGGGCTCACCACGGCGATCCTTCTGGGGGCCATCCTGGTTGCCGTGGGGCTGCCTCTGATCGTGGCGGGGGCGGCGGGCGTGGCGCTTGGGCTCTTTCTCGCCGCGTCCATCAAGTACACCGATCAGTGGGAGCGGGCCGTTCTCCTGCGCTTGGGGAGATATCGCGGGCTCCGAGGCCCCGGGTACTTCACGGTCGTCCCGATCCTCGATCGAGTCAGCGACCACATTGACCAGCGGATTCGGACCACGGCCTTCGGGGCCGAATCATGCCTCACGCGGGACACGGTGCCCGTCAACGTCGACGCCATCGCTTTCTGGATCGTGTACGACGCCGAGCGAGCCGCCCTGGAAGTGCAGGACTACGATGAGGCCGTCATCCTGTCGGCTCAGACGGCGTTGCGGGATGCCATCGGCAAGCATGACCTGGCCGAGTTGATCCAGTCCCGGGTCGAACTGGGGCACGGACTGCGGGATGCGCTCGAGCGGAAGATGGAGAACTGGGGTATCCGGGTGCAGTCGGTCGAAATTCGCGACGTGATCATTCCCCCCGCGCTCGAGGACGCGATGTCGCGCCAGGCCCAGGCCGAACGGGAACGGCAGGCCCGCATCATTCTGGGCACGGCGGAAACCGAGATTGCCTCCAAGTTCGTCGAGGCCGCCAACAGTTATCGGAACAACCCCGTGGCCATGAACCTGCGTGCGATGAACATGCTCTATGAGAGCATCGTGAAGCGCGGATCGCTGATGGTGGTGCCCTCGGGTCTGGCCGATTCGCTCAACCTCCCCGGCATGGTCGGGATGCTCGGCGCCAAGGGAATGGTGCCCCACGCGGGTGAGTTGGCGGACGGTGAGAGCGCCAAGGCCGAGGATGGTACAGCTCTGCCCTCACGCGACTGAGGACCGGACCGGTCCCACGATGGGTCTGCCGCGGCGAACGGCGGGGGGGGGGCGCGGCCCCGCGGTCGTCAAGCGCGTGAAGGGGTCCCTCCGTTCGCTGTGGCACCGGTTCCGAGGGGCCTGGACATGAGGAGAAAGAGCGCAGGCCGGAGGAGTTTGCCCGGTTCGGAAAAGGGGGCGGTGCCCGTGATCCGGTAGCCCAGGGCCTCGTAGAACGGGACAAGCTCCGTGCGGAGGTCGACCACGCGGATCTCCATCGTGGTGCACCCCCGTTCTCGTGCCAGGTCTTCCGCTGCGCCGATGAGCCTCCGTCCGACCCCCTGTCCCTGCCGGTCCGGGGCGGTGGCGAGCAAACCAAAATATCCGCGGGTTCCCCGGATCCGGACCACCACCGTCCCCACGAACTCTTCACCCCGCGGGTGGGTGGCCGTGGCGACGAGAATGGTGGTCCCCTCCTCGGCCAGGTCACGGGCGCACTCCTCCTCGGTGATCCGGGGCCCGGTGACGAAGAACTGCTCGACTCGAAAGGCCACGTTGATCAGGCGAGTGATCGCGGGCACATCACCGGGCGTGGCAGGGCGAACGATCATGCGCCTTCCCCATTGGCCTGATGAACAATGAATGATGAAAGACAACGGACACATGGATTCCCGCTTTCGCGGGAATGACGGCCCCCCGGGGATATGACGCCCCATTCGCCATTCCCCTTCTCCCTATTCCCCTACTCCCTATTCCCCTATTCCCCTATTCCCTATTCCCTATTCCCTATTCCCTACCTCAGACATCGAGGTTTGAGACGTACTGGGCGTTGGCCTCGATGAACTGGCGGCGCGGTTCCACGTCGTCTCCCATCAACTCATCGAACAGTTTGGAGGCATCCACGGCGTCCTCCAGGGTGACGCGCTGGATGGTCCGGACCTCGGGATCCATGGTGGTTATCCAGAGTTGCTCGGGGTTCATCTCGCCCAAGCCCTTGTAGCGCTGAATGTTGACGTTACCCTTCCCCTCGGGGCCGGCCAGCCTCTTGATGAACTCATCGCGTTCCTGGTCGGTGAAGGCGTAGAACTCCTCCTTTCCCTTGGCCACGCGGTAGAGCGGGGGCTGGGCGATGTAGATGTACCCCGACTCGATGAGCTCCGGCATCTGCCGGAAGAAGAAGGTGAGCAGGAGGGTCCGGATATGGGCGCCGTCGACGTCGGCGTCGGTCATCAGGATGATCTTGTGGTAGCGGGCGTCCTCGATCCGGAACTCGTCCTTGACGCCGGCTCCGATCGCCGTGATCATCGACCGGATCTCCTCGTTGCCAAGGATCTTGTCGATGCGGGCGCGCTCCACGTTGAGGATCTTGCCGCGGAGCGGGAGAATGGCCTGGAACGACCGGTTGCGACCCATCTTGGCGCTGCCGCCGGCGGAGTCACCCTCGACCAGGTAGATCTCACAGAGCGCGGGGTCCTCGAGGGAGCAGTCGGCCAGCTTGCCGGGGAGCACTGCGTTTTCGAGACCGGTCTTCTTGCGGACCAGATCGCGGGCCTTGCGGGCTGCTTCCCGGGCGAGGGCGGCGCTGACCGCCTTCTCGACCACGGCCCGGGTGACCGGGGGGTTCTCCTCGAGCCAGGTACCGAGGTGTTCGTTGACGATCTGCTTGACGATGCCCTCGACCTCGCTGTTGCCGAGCTTGGTCTTGGTCTGGCCCTCGAACTGCGGCTCCTTCACCTTGACGTGCATCACGCAGGTGAGTCCCTCGCGGATGTCCTCTCCTCCGAGGGTGAAGTCGGCCTTTTTCAGGGCGCCGGTCTTCTTGGCGATGTCGTTGATGGTGCGGGTCAGCGCCGAGCGGAATCCGGTGAGATGGGTCCCCCCCTCGTGGGTATTGATGTTGTTCACGAAGGTGAAGGTGTTCTCGTTGTACCCCTCCTCGTACTGCATGGCGATGTCCACGTCCACCTCATCCCGGGTGGCGCTGAAGGCGATCGGTTTGGCGTGAAGCACCTTCTTGTTCCGGGTGAGGTATCGCACGAATTCCGTGAGCCCCCCCTTGGCGAGGAAGGTTTCCGTCTGGACCGGATCCCGGCGTTCATCGGTCAGGTGGATGGTGATGCCGCCGTTCAGGAAGGCGAGGTTCCGGAGCCGGTCGGCGATGGTGGTGTAGTTGAAGTCGAGGGTGTTGAAGATCTCGTGATCGGGCTTGAAGGTGACGGTGGTTCCCGTCCCCTTGACCTTGTCGCCGCGGGTGAGCTGGCGGGTCGTCTTGCCCCGCACGAACGCCATCGTATGCCGGTATCCGCCCCGGTCCACAATGACCTCGAGCTGCTCCGACAGGGCGTTCACGACGGACACGCCCACGCCGTGGAGACCGCCGGACACCTTGTAGCTGTTCTTGTCGAACTTGCCCCCGGCGTGCAGCGTGGTGAGGGCGAGTTCCACGCCGGGGATCTTCTCGGTCGGGTGGAGGTCCACCGGGATGCCGCGCCCGTTGTCCGTCACGGTCACGGAATTGTTGGGATGGATCGTGACGCTGATGGTGTCGCAGAAGCCGGCGAGCGCCTCGTCGATCGAGTTGTCCACGACCTCATAGACCAGGTGGTGGAGCCCGCTCTCCCCGGTGGAGCCGATGTACATGCCGGGGCGGCGGCGAACGGCCTCCAGTCCCTTGAGGACCTGGATCGAATCGGCATCGTACGATGTGTGTTCGGACGGGATGGGTGCGTGTGCCATGTCCCTGGTTCGTCGAAGGTCAGGATCGGTCGAGGGGACCGACAACCCAGCGTACAGATCGAATGCGTCCCTTCCGGTCGGTGTTCAACCGGGCCAGGATGCGGGGTGTCATCAAGCTCAGTTCGGTGGCCCAGGCCGCCGTCGCCACCCGGACCCGGAGAACGCCGTCGGCCGTGACCGACTCGGGGCGGGTCACCGAGGCCACCTGGGGGCCCACCGCCTCGGGCCACCGGGTGATGGCGTCGGCCTGGTCCATGCGCCGCACCAGCCCCGCCTGCCGGAAGAAGGCCTGCAGCGCCTCCCCGATAGGGGTCGGTCCCCGCCGGGTCGTCACGGGGGTCCGGCCGCCGGGAAGACACGTCCGTCCTCCACCCGCATCACAGGCAGATTCAGCCCGGGAGGCAGTTCATCGGCCCGGGGTGCGGTGATGAAGATCTGTCTCCCGTCGGTCCGCTGTTCCAGCCGCGCGGCCAGCCGGCGCTGCCGCTCCCCGTCCAGCTCGGCGAAGATGTCGTCGAGCAGCAGGGCCGGCGCCTGCTGGCGATCGTGTGCGAGGGTCTCGAGCTCGCACAGCTTCAGGGCGATCGCCGCCGACCGATGCTGGCCCCGCGATCCGAAATCGCGGAACGACCGCCGGTCTCCCAGCAGAAGGAGGAGGTCGTCGCGATGGGGCCCCGTCATCGTCGCGCGACGGGCCAGATCCCGGGGGAGCGACCGGGCGAGTGCGGCGGGCCATGCCTCCCGGTGCGCCAGTTGGTCCGTCCCCCGATATTCCATCGCGACTGACATCGGTTCTCCCAGGGTGCCGCACTCCTCCGCAAATCGGATCCGGATCGACTCGATCCAGGCCAGGCGCCTGGCCACCAACGGCGCGCCGTTGTCCGCCAGTGCCCCGTCAAAGGCACAGGCCACCTCCCGCTGGCCGGCCCGGAGTGCGGCGTTCCGCTGGGCCAGCGCCATCCGGTACCGCGCCAGGGTTCGCAGGTACGACGGGTCGGCCAGTGCCAGGACCCGGTCGAGATACTGGCGACGTCCGGCGGCGGCCCCCTGCACAAGCCCCAGGTCGGCGGGGAGAAACGCGACCGCCAGCCACTCCCCGATGGCGTCGCGCTGCCGCTCGAATGGGACGCCGTCCCTCGCGATGCGCTTGCGCCGGGCCGCCCGCTGAAACGCCGCGGTGAAGACCGTCTCCCCCCGCCCCCCCGCCTCCCGTTCCGCGACAGGGCGCTCTTCGTTCCCCACGGTGAGCGAGAGATGGAACCCGTCTCCCGCGCCGCTGTCTCCATTCCACCGGACCAGGTCGGTGTCGGGAGCTCCCCGGAAGGACCGATACAGCACCGGGTAGTAGAGCGCCTCCAGAAGGTTGGTCTTGCCGTGGCCGTTGGGCCCGAGGAACACCGCCCCCGGACCCGGGAGAGAGAGGTCGAGATCGGCCAGATTTCGGAACCCTCGCGCCACGATCCGGATCGCCCGCATCCCCGGAAAAATAGCCGGATCGGGGGGGGAATGGCAGTCTCGGATGCCGACGGTCACACGCCCCGGAACCGGGCCTTCCGCTTCTCCAGAAAGGCGGTCATTCCCTCCCGCATGTCCTCGGTGGCGGAGAGGAGTCCGAAGAGGTTGGCTTCCTGTCTCAGGGCGGTCTCCCGGTCCACCTCGGTGCTGGAATCAACCAGTTCGAGGCAGGCGGCCACCGCCAGGGGGCCGTTGGCGAGGATCTCCCGCAGCAGGCGCATGGCTTCGGGGAGGAGTTGGTCTGCGGGCACCACGCGGTTCACCAATCCGATCCGGAAGGCTTCGGCCGCGTCGATGGGAGCGCCGGTGAGGAGCAACTCCAGGGCCCGCCCGGTGCCGACCAGCCTCGGGAGGCGAACCGTACCGCCATATCCGGGACCGATGCCGAGCTTCACTTCCGGTTGGCCGAACCGGGCCGATTCGGAGGCGACGCGCAGGTGGCACGCCATCGCGAGTTCGCATCCGCCCCCGAGGGCAAATCCGTTGACCGCGGCGATGACCGGCTTGCCGGCCTGTTCCCAGCTCCGGAACACCCTCTGTCCGGCGAGCGACCGGGCCTTTCCTTCCAGGGGGGTCTGACTGGCCAGTTCCTCGATGTCCGCCCCCGCGACGAAGGCCCGGGTACCCGCTCCGGTCAGAATCGCACCCTGGATCGCCGGATCGGTGGTGATGCGCTCGGCGGCGAGTCCCAGCTCGCGGATGACCGCCCCGTTGAGGGCGTTGAGCTTCTCGGGGCGATTGATGGTGACGGTCGCGATGCCGTCGGCGACCTCGAAAAGGATGGTCTCGTAGGACATGGGGGGCCAGGTTGGGATGAGGAAGCGCGAGACGGGAAAGATACACTCGGTGTAGGGGGTAGGGAGTCGGGAGTAGGGTGTAGGGAAGAGGAGAGAGGAAAGAGGAGTGAGAAGTGAGATCGATCTCCTCTCTCTCCTCACTCCTCTCCGCTCACTCCTCCAGAGATTACCTTGCATGGATGGAATTTCCCGAACCCGTGGCCTGGGCTGCGGACGACGCCATCCGGATTCTGGACCAGACCGATCTTCCGGGCCGTGAAACGTATCGCACCCTCGAGACGGTGGCCGATGTGGTGGAGGCCATTCGCCAGCTTCGGGTCCGCGGGGCGCCGCTCATCGGCGTTGCGGCCGCGATGGGGATGGTCGTGGCTCTCCGGAGTGCCGGCCGGGGAAACGGCCACGCGCAGCTGATCGAGGCGGGGCACCAGCTCAAGGCCTCCCGCCCCACCGCGGTGAACCTGGCGTGGGCCGTGGACCGGATGCTGGAGGTCGCGGGGTGCGTGCCGTCCGGAGACGCGCTGCGGGACGTGGTGCGGCGCGAGGCCGAGCAGATTCTGAAGGAGGAGCGGGAGAGTTGTGACCGGATCGGGGAGGCGGGCCTGTCGCTCATTCCGGAGGGGGCCACGGTCATGACGATCTGCAACGCGGGGGTGCTGGCCACGGGAGGGATCGGAACGGCCACGGCGCCGATCTATCGCGCCCATGCCGCGGGACGCCGACCCACCGTGCTGGTGCCGGAGACCCGCCCCCTGCTGCAGGGCGCCCGGCTCACGGCCTGGGAGCTGACCCGGGCCGGGGTGGCGGTGATCCTCCTGCCGGATGGCGCGATCGCCTCGCGATTGAGACGGGGGGACGTCGTCGGCATCTTCACCGGGGCGGACCGGATCGCGCGGAACGGCGATGTGGCCAACAAGGTGGGGACGCTGGGGCTGGCGCTGGCGGCCCGGCATGCCGGCGTCCCCCTCTATGTGGCGGCTCCGGGCTCGACATTCGATCCGCTCTGTGCGGAGGGAACCGCGATTCCGATCGAGATGCGGGGACCGGAGGAGGTGCGCGCCGTCGGGGGAGTGGCCACCTCGCCTTCCGGAGTTCCGGTCTGGAATCCCGCCTTCGATGTGACGCCCGCGGAGTTCGTCACCGGGTACCTCACGCCCTCCGGCCTGCTCCACCGGGATGACCTGGAGTGCTTCTTCGACGCGAGGAGAACCACGACATGAGCTGCATCCTGGCACTCGACCAGGGAACCACCGGAAGCACCGCCCTGGTGCTGGACCAGGACGGGACGGTGCTGGGCCGGGGGTACCGGGAGGTGCCGCAGTCGTTCCCCGAGCCGGGGTGGGTCGAACACGATCCCGAGGCGTTGTTCACCACGGTGTGTGAGGCGGCCCGGGACGCCATGACAGCAGCCGGGGCTCGCCCCGCCGCCGTGGGGATCACGAATCAGCGGGAGACGGTCGTGTTGTGGGAAAGGGATACGCTCCGGCCGGTGGCCCCCGCCATCGTCTGGCAGGATCGCCGCACCGCGGAGCGCTGCCGGGCGCTGCGGAGCGACGGGAGCGCGGACGGGATCCGGCGCCGGACCGGTCTCATGGTCGATCCCTACTTCAGCGCCACCAAGATCGAGTGGCTGCTCCGGGGCCCGGGGCTCCTGCGCCGGGCGGCACGAGGGGAACTGGCCGTCGGGACGGTCGATGCCTGGCTCGTGGCGAGATTCACCAACGGCGCCGTGCACGTGACCGACCACACCAATGCCTCGCGCACGATGCTCTACCGGCTCGACCGGAAGGAGTGGGATCCGGAACTGCTCTCCCTCTTCGGCATTCCGCCGGAGATTCTCCCCCGGGTGGTCCCCTCCTCCGGCGTGATGGGAGAGGCGGCCTCGGAACACCTGGGGCAGGCGATGCCGATCGCGGGGCTGGTGGGAGACCAACAAGGCGCCATGGTGGGGCAGGGGTGTGTCACGAAGGGATCGGCCAAGAACACGTACGGCACCGGGGCGTTTCTGCTGGTCCATGCCGGTGACGCCCTGCCGCGGCCCGGGGAGGGTCTCCTGGCCACCGTCGTGTGTGATTCGCAAGGCCGGCCTTCGTATGGTCTGGAGGGGAGCCTCTTCATCGCCGGGGCCGCGGTGCAGTGGCTGCGCGACGGGCTCGGGATCATCCAGACCGCGGCGGAAACCGATGCCCTGGCTCGGAGCGTACCGGATTCAGGAGGGGTGGCCTTCGTCCCCGCCTTCGTGGGGCTTGGCTCTCCTCACTGGGAACCGGAGGCCCGCGGCACCATCACCGGTCTCACGCGGGGAACCACCCGGGCTCATGTCGCCCGGGCGACACTCGAGTCGATGGCGTTTGGAAGCCGGGACCTGTTGCACGCGATGACAGGACGGGGGAAGCAGCTTCGGCCCACGGCGTTCCGGGTGGATGGAGGGGCGTCGGCCAACGACTGGCTGATGCAGTTCCAGGCCGACATCCTCGACCTTGTGGTGGAACGGCCGGCCAACATTGAGACCACGGCGCTGGGAGCGGGGGTGCTCGCGGGCCTGGCCCTCGGTTTCTGGCCGTCGGTCGAGGATTTTGCCCGGGATGTCCCCCTCGATCGGTTCGAGCCCCGGATGGACCCCGCGGAACGGGAGCGCCGGTTGGCCGAGTGGCACCGAGCGGTCGAGACGGCACTGGCGTGGGCTCGAGGAGGTGAGAGGGGCATGACCGAGGCTTCGTGACCGTGAATGTTTCAACTGTAACCAGGGGCGTCCGATGCGCGCATGCACCATTTCCGCCGCGATCCTGCTGGGCGTGACCGCGTGCTCGACCGGGCGGAACTCGGCCGCGCGGGCCGCTCCGGAGTGCGCAGGTCCGTGGACAGCCACCGTCACCAACAACAGCGTGCACGACGCCGATGTGTTTGTCCGCCGGGGAGAGTCCTACACCTTCATCGGGATGGTCACGGGCGGAAACTCGAGGGAGTTCCTGACCGACACGCGTTCGGTTTACGCCTCGCCGTCCAGCATGTCGGATCGCCCCGGCGGCATGATTGGAATCAGCGGCAAGAATCTGCGTGTCGAGGTGACCTGCCCTGATACGACCTGACGGACGCTTCGTGACCGGGTAAGTTTCCGGCTCATCCTCTGTCTCCGTCGTCTCCTTCGCCGAGGAGTGCCGGGGCCACCAGCGAGTGCCGATGAACGAGATTCCGGGTGCCCGGGGCCAGGAGTGCCCCCAGTGCCACGCCACGGGGCAGGGCCGCTTCTGTACCTCATGTGGGACAGCTCTCGCGGGGGGGGCGGTGTCCTGTCGAGCGTGTGGGGCGACCATGCCGCCGGGCATGCGTTTCTGCGGCGTCTGTGGAGTCCCCGCCCAGGGCGGTCCGGGCGCCGCTCCGGCCCTCCCGGCCTCCTCCCGGGGATGGTCTCTCGCCGGTGCCGCGTTGGTGGTGGTGGCCGTGGCCTTTGTTCTGGTGCTGCGGTCACAGGGAGCCCCGCCACCTCCAGCCGCAGCCCCCGGCGCGACCCCCGCGGCGGCTCCCCCCCCCCTTCCCGACTTGAGCACGATGACACCCCGGGAGCGCTTCGACCGGCTGTATGAGCGGGTCATGACGGCGTCGCAGACCGGGGACCAGGCCACGGTGACCACCTTCACTCCGATGGCGCTCGGGGCCTACGCCCAGTTGGATACCATCGACGCCGACGCCCGGTATCACGTTTCCATGCTGCAGCTCCACCAGGGAGGGGTGGAGGTGGCCCGGGCCCAGGCCGACACCATCCTCCGGACGGACCCGGGGCACCTCCTGGGCTACGTCGTGGCCGCGGCGGTGGCTCGGTGGACACAGAACGACGCGGAACTCGCGCGGATCTACCGGGACTTCCTGTCCCGGTACGACGCGGAGATCGCCGCGGGGCGATCGGGATACGTGGAACATGCGGCCATGCTGGCGGAGGTGAAACGGACCGCCGAGGAGAACCGCGGCGGTCCGTGAGGGACGGCGAGGTGTGCGGCGCAGAGTGGCCGCCCTGGTTCACCGTCGCGGAATGTTGGTCCCGTGGCACGCCACGCACATCTCCGGGTTCTTGCGCCGCAGCCGTTCGGGGTCGAAGCCGGGGCCGTGGGGATTGAACCGGCGCCCTCCCACGGCGGAATGGCAGGTCAGGCAGTCCCGCTCCACATGGCAGCCCACACAGGTCTCCAGCGATTGCCGGGCCGCTTGTCCATGGCCGGCGATGAAGAACCTCTTCCCGTCATGATAACTGGCCGTCCCGAGTGCTCCGGTGGCCGTCAGGCCCGCCTGGCGGTGGCACGAGGCGCAGAACTGCCCGGTGTTGTGGCAATCGGCGCAGGTGGATTCCCGCTGATAGGCCTGGATCGGATGCCGCGTCAGATAATCCGACGGGTGGAAGCCGGCCTGCCGGGTGGCGTCGGGACGGTGGCAGGAGAGACAATCGTTGCGCACATGGCAGGTGAGGCAGGTGGTGGGTGACGCCGTGGCGAGAGGCCCGTGGCCCTCCACCCAGCGGTCGGTGTGCGTCACGGGGGCGACCCGCCTGGTGGGGGCTCCCTCCGCCCGGCCTGGGCCGGCGCGATGCTGGGACTGAACCGCCGCGACGGCCGGGGGCACATGGCAGGTCAGGCAACTCTCCTGGGTGTGACAGGTGGCACAGGAGGTAGGAGTCCGTTCCGCATCCCGTCCATGGCGTTCCACCCAGGAGCTCCGGCTGTGGGAGGCCGGGGCCGCCAGGGTGGCCTCGATGGCCAGCGACCGGGGGTCGGGGGCCAGGGCCTGGATGGTTCTCTGTTCCGGCGCGTCCACATGACAGTTGAGACAGAAGTTCTGCGCGTGACAGGTGGCGCAGCTGGCGCTCACTCCTCCCTCTGCGCCCGCCCGCGAGGCCAGATCGCCATGACTTCCGGGACCGCGCAGAAGAAACGAGGGCTCCGCGTGACTGGGGGGGGGGGCGAAGCCGGCGATGCGCGCGGTGGTCAGGGTGGGGGCGTGGGCCAGGGGAAGGTGACAGTTTGCGCAGGCGCTGTCCGGGGCCGCCAGGTGTTTTCCCGTGATGGTGTGGCAATCGAGGCACTGGGCCGAGATCGTGCGCTGCACGGTCATCGGGACCGAGTCGGTGGGGGTGTGACAGTTGGTACAGGAGGTCACCGCCACCCGGTTGGCGGGGGGGGCCGCTTGAGCATCGCGGTGAACCGCATGCTCGAACCGGAGGTTGGTTGGAGGAGGTGCCTCGCGTGGCCTCCAGTCGACCGAATCCCGCACTGTCCCGTCATGGCACGACGCGCACGCCTGGGCCGAGGGCCAGATGGATTGTCCGGTTTCCGCAGCGCCCAGGTGACACGTGGTGCAGGTGGGGAACAGGCCGGCGTGCTTGCGGTGGTCGAAAGTGTCCCGGAGTCGCACGTTCCATCCCCACGCGGTGCCGACTGCGAGGACGAGCAGGGGCAGGAGCACCCGGACGATCGATCGGCGGCTCATCGGCGGCCACCCCGTCCGATGCGGGGGGGCAACCAGGCCCGGTCGGTCTCGGACCCGAGCTGCACGCTGATGCGGGCATTGAGCCGAACCTGGTTCCAGTCGAATGCGGCGGCGTCGGGCCGGTCGCGCGACTCGTTGTAGCGCGCCACCTGCACGGTGAACCGCCACCGGTCGGCGAGGCGGGCCTCGGCATCGGCCCCGACCCAGTAGACGGTGGCCTCGTCGAAGCGGAACTCCAGGGGACGCTCCAGGCGACCCCCCTCGACGGAGAGGTGCATGCCGGATCCGAACCGGCGCGTGGCCCGCGCATCGAATCCCCGGGAGGAGGCGCCGGGGCCGAGTTCGGCGTGGATCCCTCCGGCCAGGTCCCAATCGGCCGTGGGGGACCAGGTGGCCCGTGCGTTCCAGCGCCAGCCGTCGTCCTGGACATCGGTCAGGCCGGTTTCCGCGTCGGCGTTCTCGAAGGCGTAGCGCTCGCCCCGGCCGGACAGGGTCACGCCGGGGAGGGGACTCACGGTGAAGTTCGCCGAGTACGCGTGATAGGGAACCGGGCTGAAGGCGCCCCAGATGGTCCAGAGGTCGAAGAAGGGCCGATAGCGCCGGACCATCGCGGTGACCGTAGCCCAGTCGTGGATCCAGGTGGCGGAGGCCTCCGCGGAGCCGCTCTGGCCCATGGCGAGGTCATACTCCCCGCCGGCCGTCAGGATCAGGCGGCTGAACGGGCGTGCCGAGGTGCTGAGGGCCACGCGCTCGGAGACGAAGAAGTCCGTGGCGGGGTCCACCTCCCGGCGGTACTCGCCGCGGACATCCACGAACCCCGGGCGCCAGCCCACTTCGGCACCGGCCACGATCTGTCGGTCGCGGGGCTGGAAATCGTCGAGCGGATTGAGGGCGTCGCTGGTGACGGGTAGGGCGGTGGCGCGGGCGAGGCCCCAGCCGCCGTAGATCGCCGCGTCGAGCCCCGTGCCCGGTATCCGGACCACGGCCCATCCCCCGTCGAATCCATAGGATCCGAGCCGGCCGTCGATCACCTGGCGGCCTCCGCGGACGGTGAGGGGACCCCGGACATATTCGGCGAGCCCCTCGATGAGCTGCAGCTCGGGAGTGACGGCGGGCCAGACGTCGTTGGACGCGAGGTCGGTGGCATGCCGGACACTGGCTCGAACCGTGAGGCCGGGAATCCCGAGGCCCCACCCCAGGAGGTCGACTCGGGTGACGAGGGGACCTCCGCGTTGAATGGGTCCTGGCCGGAAGAACCGGCAGATCTCGCTGAGGCAGGTCACGGCAATGCCATCGGGTGTCACGAGACCCCCGGTCGGGCCGGCCAGCGCCTGCGAGGGGAGAATGCTGTCGGGTGTCACCCCGCGGAACGCGGCGGACTGGACCCGGGTCTCGATCCGGATCCGGTATCCCTGGGCGGTCGCGGCGTCCGGGAGCAGGAGGAGCGCGCCGCAGGCGAGCCCGAGGGTGGCCCATCGCACCGGTCTCATCCCGTCTTTCTCCGCAAATGGCTCCGGTAGGACTCGGGCGAGGTCAGGAAGTGGCAGGTGGCACACTCCTTCGCCGGGTAGTGCTCCCGGGCCTTGTCCTGGTGACAGGTGGCGCAGAGCGGTCGCGTGGGAACGAGACGGGCCACCGTCGCCGGGGTGTGGCAGGCGTCGCACTCCACGTGCGACGTCTCGGGAGGGCGGTGGGCATCGGTCAGGACGGCGATCGGGACCGCGTGACAGATCGCACAGTTGGGCCCGTCGGCGTGGTGGTCCTCGTGACAGGCCGCGCACTGGAGCACCTCGTCTCGGGGGGCCAGGGACACCGGTGTGGTGTGGCAGACGGTGCACTCCTTGGCGGTGTGGACCTCGTGACGGAACACCGCCTCCCGGGGTCGAGGGGCGTGGTCACGCGTGGTGACCGAGACGGTCCTGGGAAGGGCCTGGGGTACCGTGCCGTCGGCGTGGCAGGCCGAGCAGTCGCGCGTCGCGGGTTGCTGGTGATGGCAGATCTGACAGCCGCGGGGGCGTTCAAACGTGAGACCTCCATGCCGTTCGGAGGCAACATGACAGGTCAGGCAGGCAAGGGATGTGTGACGGGGATGGGGAAAGGTGTCCTGGGGGGTCGCCGGGTCCACCCGAGGCCAGGGTACCGGGGGAGGGCGCCCCTCGTCGTCGCTCGCATCTCCCTTGCCCGCGGGCGAGGATACCGGGGACTCGGGCCGGGAAGGAGGAGGGACGGCCCTGAGGGCCGCGGTGGTATCGAAGGGCAACGGGGGCCGGCGGGCCGTACGAACTCGAATCGACTCGTGGCACCCGGTACAGTCGCTGGCATCCACCTTGGCCCGATGCGGGATGTGACAGGTCGTGCACTCCTGCCGGACCGATCGGTGATCCCGGCCGGTATGGAACGGCTCGGTCTCGGTGTTGTCGTGGCACCCGGCGCTGGTGCAGGTGGCCTTGGCATCGGAGGGTTGCTCCTGGGTGTGCGGATTGTGGCACATTCCGCAGGTGCCCTGATGCGGGTCCAACTCCGGGACGAAATCGGCCAGGACCTCCCTCATCTCATGGCAGCCGAGGCACTGAGTGTTGTTGGGTCGCAGGGTTCCGGCGGCGCTGTCCCGGGTGGCCAGGGCGGGAACGTCGAGGGTGAACTCGTGGCAGGTGGCGCAGTGGAGCGACGTCTGGTCGGCCATGCCTCCAAGCTTGATCTCGGTGTTCTCGTGGCAGCCCGATTGCCCGCAGGTCTTGTCGACCGGCACGAACTTGTGCACCTCCAGCCCGTGGCAGGTCACGCACATGACGTCCTTGAGGTCGGTGGAGTCGGACTCGAGGTGGGTCCGGTGGCCGGCCGTGCTGGCGATCCGCTGCCACTTCTCCGGATCACCCGTGACATGGCACCCGGCGCAGATGGCTGTGGGGACGGGACTGTGGGCTTGGATTTCCACCGGGCGCTCCGCCACCCAGAGGTAGAGCTCCCTCATGCTGGCAAAGATCGACTGCTGGTGACAATCATGGCAGGAGAGGGAGTCGTGCTTGCCCGCCCCCTCCTGGAAGCGACTGAAGGGGGACTCCATGATGTGGCACCCGGTACAGAACGAATTGTCGTGCTGCATGTAGTTCCAGCTCACCCGCCCGAAGCCGGCTCCCACGAGAACGACGAGGAGGGCCCCTCCGGCCAACGAGGCCTGCACCCCACGAGGCCTGGTGATCAGCCACGTCTGGATCTCCACGCGGCGGCGCCACAGCAGCACCAGGGCGACGACGCCCAGGAGTGCCCCCGCGACGGCGCCGGCAATCTGGGCCCACTGGGGAAAGTTGAAAAGGAACCGGACGACCTCGGCTATTCCCCCCGGCAGGGGGGAGGGCGGCACGAGGACCGTGTCAGCTGTGGCAGCGGCCCCGAGTTGGGTCGGGGCCGCGGCCTGGAAGGGAAGGGGAAGCACCGTGGTCCGAACTTACTTCGTACCCTGGGCTGCCGCCACTGGTTGCCGTGCCTGGACCGCCGCCAGCGAGGCGTCGATCAACTGCAGCACCTGAGCCGGAGGTGCCGGCAGGTTGTAGAACGTCCTCACTTCATTGATGCTCGCACTGACCAGGGCCCGGAGCAGGAAGGGATTGTGAACCCCCTTCGAGTTGTCCGAGTTGCTCTGGTTCCGCTCTCCGCCGAGCCGGGCGTTGAACTCCGCGCCCCTGGCGGGGGTGATCGAGGTGGAGGTGAACTCACCGGGGAGCATCGCCTTCACGGTGGGGAGCATCCCCTGGTCGGTGGGCGCGGCGTCAATCGATCCGTTCTTGTTGACGTCGATCCAGAGCGTCCCCACCAGGGTCTCCATCTCGGCGCGGATCTGCGTGAAGCGCTGCGCCGCGATGGCCTCCGAGGCGTGGCATCCCGAGGCGGTGCAGGTCTTGAACGAGCGCGCGGCTTCCGTGAACGCGCAGGTCTTGTCCCCGGTCGGCTTGCCCTGGGCGTCGAGGCAGGGTACGGGACGGAAGAGGTGGCCGGTGGCCTGGAACAGGAACCCACCGGTGGCAGGATCGGTGACTTCAAACCGGCCGACATGGCAGCCGGCACAGAGCTTGGGGTTCCGGTCCGAGCCATGGGAGGTCAGGATCGCAGTGGAATCGAACAGGAAGTTCTGCGGCCGGTATCCGGCCGTGCCGAGGAGGACGGCGCCCTGCGGGGCATGGGGCGAACTGCTGCCGGACTGCGTGTCGGCGCGCCGCAGGTGGCACTTCATGCAGAGATTCACCTCGGGGTCCGGGGAATCAATGGGGAATCGGAGTTGCTTCGAGTTGGGCGACCCGTGGGGGTCGTGGCAGACCGTGCAGGTGACCGGGAAGAAGCCCGCGTCACCCTTTTCCACATAATTCGCCTGCTCACCCCACGCCACCAAGGTTGCCTTCCCGTTGTGACAGGACTCACAATCGGCCCTCCCTGCGGCAAACGTCACGACGCCGGCATGTCCCGACTGGGCCCACTCCTCGGCGAAGGGATGGTGAGCACCGCTGTGGCACTCGGCGCAGGACAGTGAGGCGCCTGCCCCGATGCTCGCGCGTGCCAAGGGGACGTTGGACCTGTTGTCGGGCTCGACCACGTGGTTGAGCCCGGGGCCGTGGCAGCTTTCGCACTGCACGTCATGGTAGACCGAGTCCTGAACCGCGTCCCACCCGGCAGGACCGGACACGTCGTTCCCCTTGGCGGTCACGGTATGGCAGCTGAAGCAGAAGGGTTGCGCATTCGACCCGAGGTCGGCCAGCGTCTGAAAGGCGTTGGCGTGTCGGGTCTGCTTCCAGTCCCGCTGGGTCCCGACGTGACAGTTGCCGCAGGTGGTGGTCCGGGTCCCCACATTGAAGTAGCCGAGGAAGCCCAACGCCGCGTCCTGGGGTGGGTTGAAGGGTTCCCGGTCGCGGAATACGATCTCGGTATCCGTGCAGGAGATCGCGAACGTGAGGAGGGGGAGGAGCGAGAGGAGTCGGAGGATCCGTGAGCGCAGCATCGGGAGCTCCCTGCAACGTACGGTGGTGAGTCCAGAGTGACCGTCTCGCGGCTCTTCGGCCGCTACGGTAGTACTACGGTAAAATCCTTCTTGAAGACGAGCAAGGGGGTTTGTCTAACATGAAGGAGGTTTCACTCTCGTCTCATACTGGCCTTGTCTTGGCGTGGCTGATTACGGTGGGTACATTGGAGCCAAATGAGGGCACGACGGGAAGTTCCGGATTCGTGCCCCCGACTTCGTGAAGGAGCGCCGGTACCATGAAGGACCCAGGTCGTTTCTGCCCCTCGTGCGGCGCTGCTGCGCCGGGCGCGTTCTGCACCTCCTGCGGAACCTCGGTGGGGACCAGGCCCTGTTCACAGTGCGGCGCGCCGGTGGTTCCGGGCGACCGGTTCTGCGGTTCCTGCGGGGGAGCAATGGCCCCCGGGGGTGGACGGCCCCCCCGGACCGAGGGGACCGCTCCCCGCAGGCCGTCGGCCATTCCCCTTCCCTGGATCGTGGCGGGGGTGGCGGGATTCGTCACCCTTGTCCTCCTCCTCGTGCTGCTGCGTCGTCCCGCCATGCCTCCCGCGGCGGCGTCGCTTGGAACTGCGGCCGTATCGGGAGGAGCGCCACCCGACCTCTCGACCATGACCCCCCTGGAGCAGTTTGACCGGCTCTTCGACCGGGTGATGCGGGCATCGGAGCAGGGGGATACGACCACGGTGGCCTCCTTCATGCCGATGGCACTCCAGGCCTACCAGCAACTGGGCACGGCCGACGCCGATGCACGCTACCATGCCGGGCTGCTCCAACTCCGGGCAGGGAACGAGGCGGGGGCACTGGCTCTGGCCGACACGATCCTGGCGAGTGCTCCCAACCACCTTTTCGCGCTCGCTCTCCGGGTCGCGGTGGAGGATGGCCGCGGAGGCGCCGGGGCCCCCTCCGCCCTGGCGGCTTTCGCGGAGGCCTACACCAGGGAGATGGTCTCGCCGAAGCCGGAGTACGCCGGTCACCAGACCTTGCTGGACGAGATGAAGGACCGAGCCGCCAGCCTGCCGAAGGGCCGGTGACACGGGTTCACGGCATGCGCTATAATGCAGTACACAGGATCCCCGGCTGGCTGTCGCCGGTGGACGACCGATCTGACCGGAGGACATCATGAAGGCTGGGCACAAGTTCTTTCTCGGGGCCACCGTCATCGTCGTGGGTGTGGGGCTTCTGATCACCGAAGGGGTCCGCTCCACCGGGGTGTACTTCTTCACGCCCACAGAGCTGGTGGCCCGGACGACTCAGGATCCCTCCTTCCACGATGTCGGGCTGAAGGTGGGGGCCAAGGTGGTTCCCGGAACGATCCGGCGGGACGACGAGACGATGCAGATCGACTTCGAGATGAGCGACGGGGTCACCGGGGTGCCGGTGCGGTATCGCGGTCTCGTCCCCGACACCTTCACCGATGCCAATGACATCGAGGTCATCGTGGAGGGGAAGCTTGGCCGCGATGGCATCTTCCACGCCACCGAGGTCCTGGCCAAGTGCGGATCGCGGTATGAGTCGGAACTGGCCGAGGCGAAGGCCTGATCCATGACTCTGCTCGGAGAGTTCGCCCTCTGGATGGCGCTGCTGGCTGGCCTCTGGGGGGCGGTGATCGGGTTTTCCGGAGCGTGGCGCCGCCGTCCCGAACTCGGGACCACGACGATCCGCTCCGCCTACGCGGTGTGCGCTGCGATGATCGTGGCCTCGATCGCCCTCTGGAAGGGGATCCTGACCCACGACTTCAACATCGAGTACGTGGCGAGCTACACCTCCCGGAATCTTCCGGACTCCTATCTCATCACGGCGTTCTGGGCGGGCCAGAAGGGGAGCCTCCTCTTCTGGGGCACGGTGCTGGGCATCTTTGGTGCCTTGGCCCAGGCGCTCACCTCCCGGCGGTATCGGGACCTGATGCCCACGGTCGCCGCCGTGACCGGAACGGTCGTGGTCTTCTTCGTGGCCACCATGCTCTTCTCGGCCAACCCGTTCGAGCGTCTCTCCTTCACGCCGGCCGATGGGAACGGTCTCAATCCCCAGCTCCAGAATCCCGGCATGGTGATCCATCCCCCGATGCTCTATCTGGGGTACATCAGCATCACCATCCCGTTCGCCTTCGCCATCGCCGCGCTGCTGTCCCGGCGCCTCGACAGCGGGTGGATCATCGCGATCCGCAAGTGGACCCTCCTCTCCTGGTTCTTCCTGTCGATCGGGATCACCCTCGGAATGTGGTGGGCGTACGTGGAACTCGGGTGGGGAGGATACTGGGCCTGGGACCCCGTGGAGAACGCGAGCCTGCTTCCGTGGCTCACCATGACGGCCTTCCTCCACTCCGTCATGATCCAGGAAAAGCGGGGGATGCTGAAGCGATGGAATCTCGGGCTCATCATCGCCACGTTCATGCTGAGCATCTTCGGGACTTTCATCACCCGGTCCGGCGTGATCGCCAGCGTCCACAGCTTTGCCCAGTCGAATGTGGGGTACTTCTTCCTCTTCTTCCTGGTGCTGATCGGTGTGGTCTCCTTCACGCTGCTCTACACCCGCTGGCCCGATCTCGAGCCGGAGGCAAAACTCGAGTCCGTCGCCAGCCGGGAGGCCGCCTTCCTCTTCAACAACCTGGTGCTGGTCGGGATCGCCTTCTCGGTGCTGTGGGGGACGCTCTTTCCCATCCTCTCCGAAGCGGTCCGCGGAGTCAAGATCACGGTGGGGCCCCCCTTCTTCAACCGGGTCAATGTTCCCCTCGGCATTCTGCTCCTCGCGCTCACCGGCATCGGTCCGCTGATCGCCTGGCGGAAGAGTTCCCTCGCCAACCTCAAGCGCCAGTTCATCTGGCCGGTGGCGACCGGCGTGGCGACGGCGACCACTCTTCTCGTTCTGGGCATGCGGGATGGCATGGCTCTCCTGGCGCTCGGTCTGGTCGGGTTCGTGGCGGGGACGATCTGGCAGGAGTTCCATCGGGGCGTGCGGGCCCGCATGCGGATGCACGGGGAGGCGATCCCGATGGCTCTGGTCTATCTGGTGGGTCGGAACCGGCGGCGCTACGGGGGATACATCGTGCACGCCGGCATTCTCATCTACTTCGCCGCGTTCGCCGGCTCGGCCTTCAAGGTGACCCGGGAGGCGACACTGGCCCCGGGTGAAACCGCCGAGATCCGGAGCCCCTTTGGTCACGTGTACCGACTGACGCATCTGGGAGTGTCCCAGTATCAGGCGTTGAACCGGTTCGTCTCGGCGGCCACCCTGCAGGTGGAGATCGATGGCCGACCCGCCGGCGTGATCTCCTCCGAGAAGCGCCAGCATGTCGACAGCTTCGGCCGGAAGACCTTCGAGCCCTCCACCGAGGTGGGCATCCGGAGCAGCCTGCGGGAGGATCTCTATGTGGTCTACGCCGGATCGATCGGGGGCACCGAACGCGCCAATTTCGCGATCAGCGTGAACCCCCTCATCTGGTGGCTCTGGTTCGGGGGCGGGGTGCTCGTGGTCGGGGGACTCATCACCATGTGGCCCGGTGGGGGACGCACCGCCACCCGGACCATCCGGGAACCGGTGCGGATCCCGCAGCCGGCCGAGGAGGCGGTACCCGCATGATTTCACGACGGACATTTCTGACCGTGGCCGGGAGCGCCGTGCTCGCCCGGACCGTGGCCCAGGCCCAGGAGCCGTCCGAGGCCCCGGCCGACCGGCTGCAGTTCCAGGGCATCGTGCAGCCCCGCGCAGTGGTGACTGCGGCCGACAACGACCGGGTTATCCAGGCGCTGGAGCGGCGTCTCAAATGCACCTGCGGGTGCAATCTGGATGTCTTCACCTGTCGCACCACTGACTTCACCTGCACCACCTCCCCGGCGATGCACCGGGAAGTCATGACGCTGTACGATGCGGGGAAGACGCCGGAGGAGATCATCGCCGTGTTCGTCGAGGAGAACGGGGAGTCGATCCTGATGGCACCCCCGCCCCAGGGGTTCAACCTGGCCGGGTACCTGGTTCCGGGATTGGCCATCGCGGCGGCAGGCACGCTCCTGGCGGCGATACTGGTGCGTCGCCAGCGGTTGGAGCCCGCTCCGGTCGTGGGGCAGGGGGCCCGCACCGCTCCTTCGGTTCCGGGTGCCTCGGCGGACGAACTGGCGGCGCTCGATCGAGCCCTTTCCGATGTGGCGGACTGATCCATGCTCGCCGAGGCCCTCGCGTCCGTCCTGGTGGCCCTCGCCATTCTCTGGCTTCTGTTCGCTCCGCTCCTGGGGGCGGCGTCCCCGGAACCGGCGTGGGAGGAGCCCGAGGACCCCGATGAGACACCTCGAGGGGTCGCGTTGATCGCCCTCAAGGATCTCGAACTCGATCGCGCCACCGGGAAACTCTCGGATGAGGACTACGTGATGTTGAAGGGTCGGTACGCCGCGGAGGCTATCACGGCGCTCCGCGAGGAGGAGGCCCGCCCGGCCGCACGCAGGGGCGGAGTGGTGGATGTGGAGGCGCTGGTCGTCGGCCGGCGCCGTGCGGTGGCGAATGCGGAGGGGGGGGCACAGGGGAAGGCACTCTCATGCCCCCGCTGTGGTCCGCGCCCCGAGCCCGATGCACGGTGCTGTTCCGGTTGCGGGGCGACCCTGGTGATCGAGGGTGATTGCGGAATGTGCGGCGCCGTGGTGGAGGCGGCCCAACGGTTCTGCGGGTCCTGTGGGCGTACTCTCGCCACGCGGGGTGAGGAATCCGAGCCGGTCGCCGCCCACGCCTGAGGGACGTGCGAAGTGTGAAGTGTGAAGTCTGACGTTTGAAGTTTCCTCCGCCGACAGAGCCGGAACCCAACTGGGTGTCTTCAGGCTTGGCATGGGTTCATTTTCAGCTGGAGCGCCTCTCCTACTCCCCGACAGCCAGCCACAAGAAGCACAAAAGGCACAAGACCACCACCCCGAGCGCCCATGCCCACCGCGCCCCCGGACGCAGACCGCAGGTGACACAGATGACCCAGAGGAGTCCTCCCCAGACCGGTCCCGCGTCGAGTCGGCGGGGGGGGGGGAGGCTCGGTGTCATCTGCGTCATCGGAGGGTTCCGCCCCTTTCGCGACGGCGAGACCCCCTCCGGGTGTCGCCAGAGGCCCCGTTCGGCCACGGCGCTCCGCGACTCGAAAACACCAGATACCTCAAAGTTGGATGCCTTCCCAAACGCCGTCACACACGCTGCCCGTAAGGGTTTCCGGGCGTCGCCCAAAATATTGGTGCTTTTTGTGTTCAAACTTGTCCGTAAGAGACTACCATGTCATGGACCCTGTCATGGGTTGGTACCTCTCCAGCCCGTCCCGCAGCAACCGGTAACCCACCAGGGCCACCCCCGTGCTCACGAGAACAAGCCCCGTTTCGACCAGAATCGCCGCTTCCGGGCGGGAAAGGAACTCTGCGACGCGGGTCTGGTGCGGAAGGAAGGGGGTGACCAGGGGGTCGAGAACAAACAGGAGCCCGAGAAAGACCAGGAAGGGAATGGCACTGATCTGATCGAGCCGGAACCGCACCAGAAGGGAGGAGAGCAGGATGGAGAGGGCCGTCATGGCACTCCACGACACGACCGCCACTCCCACCAACCCGGGCCGGGTGAGTCCCGGCGGGAAGAGAGCCGGGGTAGCAAGGGACCAGGCCACGACGGGGAAGAGCGCCCCGGGGACCATGACGATGCCGGTGGCGATGCACCGGGCCAAGGCAAGTGTGGAGCGGTCCACAGGCAGGGCCAGGAGGAAGGACATGCTGCCGTCGAGCTTGTCCCGCAGTTGGTTCGGAGGGAGCAACAGGACGAACGCCAGGCCCATTCCCATCAGGATGATGACCGCGATCTCGCCGGTGGCGCGACCGGTGAGGGCCAGCACGCCGAAGATCACGGCCAGCATGAGCACGCTGCGCCCGAGTTGGGGGCGCACTCTCCGGAGATCAAGCAGGGTCAGTCGGCGCAATGGGGACGATGTCATGGTCCTCCAGCAGGGAGCGGATGGCGGCGATCCCGGTCAGGCCGGGATACCGTGCGGCGAGAGCGTGACGTGACACATCGTGGACCAGGCGGCCTCCGTGGAGGACAAGGATCCGGGTGGCGAGGAGGTCGACATCCTCGACCAGGTGGGTGGAATACACCAGGAGACGGTTTCCCTCGGCGGGGCAGACCGTCTCCAACAAGCGAACCAGTTCGCCCCGGACCACCGGGTCGAGTCCGGTGGTCGGTTCGTCGAGGAGGAGAATCGGAGGACGGAACGCCTCCGTGCAACAGAACCCGAGCTTGACCCTCATCCCCCGGGAAAGGGCGGCGAGCGGCGTGTCCCAGGGGAGGGCCATCCGGGTGCGAAGCTGATCCATCCATTGAGGGTCCCAGGTGGGATAGAATCCCGCCAGGAACTCGCTGTGCTCCCGGACCGTCATCCACCCGAACCCGGGCATCTGGTCCGGGAGAAATCCCACACCGTGCCGGTCGGACCGGGCGATGGTGCCCACCGGGCGACCGCTCCAGTTCACCTCACCCTGATTCTGGGGGAGATGCCCCGCCATTCCCAGCAACATCGTGCTCTTGCCGGCCCCATTGGCGCCGAGCAACGCGACACGCTCCCCCGGGGCGAACGCGAGTGTCACGGGGCCCAGGGTGAAGGCCCCGCGGGTGACGGTGAACTGATCGAGGGCGAGAAGGGGGGTGTGTGTCATGTGCCAGCCAGGCTCCGAAGAAGACCGACGCCGAGGGAGAGAATCCAGAGCAGGAGGGCCACCGCCACCCCCGCCCGCCGGGACGTATGCGTCACGATGGGGATCCCCGCACTCAGGAGAAGAAACCACCCCAGATGGAAAAGCGAAAGGTGGGAGACCAACGTCTGCATGAGGGGACCGTCCGGTGTGATCAGGAGATCGAGTCCCGTCGGGATCAGGAGATCCCGCGGGGAGTGCAGTCGGCCGGGCCCCAGGATCCGGGCCGTCACCGCGATCACCGCCCCCTGGAGGGCCAGGATGATCTCACCATAGAGCAGCAGGGAGAAGACGCCCCGGGTTCTCACCGGATGGCCGCCGAGGGTCAGGACACTCCAGACCACCCCGGTGGCCACCCCGGCTCGGAGGAGGGCCAGGATCGGGGAGAGAAGGCCCAGAATCAGAAACCAGGTGCGCAGGCCGGCCACCACCGCCGGGGGACTCTCCCGGAAGGCGTACGGAATGAGAGTTCCGGTGAGGAGGGCGGCGCTGGTGAGCAGAAACGCAACCAGGAGGAGGGGCAGCCCCACGGGCCGGATGGTTCCGATCTCCTCCAGCGTCGGGGCGCAGAGTTGCGCCTGGCGGCGCCACCAGCCTGGAGGGGGGGGAGGACGATGGACCTCGGTCATCGAAGGGCTCCTTCGGGTATGGGTGAGATGGAGGGGAGAGGTGAGGGATCGTCGAGGAGATGGAGCAGGGAATCGAGTCGGTCCCTCCCCGACACGCCGTAGAACAGATGGGTGACTCCACGAGGGGTCATCACGGCGATCGCGGGGACGCCTTGCAATCCGAGGTTCCGGGCGATCGCTCCGGTCCGGTCGTGAACGAGGACGCGGGCCAACCGGGGCTGGACAAACCCGGGATCCGATCGCCGGGACACCACCACCACCGGAGCACGCTCTGGTGCCCGGCTCACCAGTTCCGTCCAGGTGCGGAGTTCCGCCTTGCACCAGGAACACTGTTCATCCACGTAGAGCAGGAGGGTGGGTTGGCGCAGATCCTCGGCGCGCCACATTCCCCCCGAGGCCAGAACCCCGGTGAGGGAATCCGCCGGTAGGGGGACGGGGAGCTCGGGATCACCAGGGCGCGGTGATCTCCGCGTGAGTGTCCACGCCCCTCCCGCGAGCATGAGACCCAGCACTCCCAGGGCCAGGACCCGGCGAAGGGTGGAGGGGGCAGGGCCCCCTCCACCGCGTGAGACCAGGGCGTCAGAACGCACCGAGGCAGATTCCTCCGCATGCGAACGCGAGCTCGGGGTTGAACAGCGCGGTCACAACCACGGCGGCGACCGAGGTTCCTCCGCTCAGAAGGAAGCCCAGGCAGAAGAGGCAGACGGCCTTGGCGAAGGGTCCCGCTCCCACGGTCTCGGGAGCATGCTCCCGTGCGATACCCGGTCTCTCCACGGCTTGGACCGGGGCTGCTGGTCGGGCCGGGGGAGAGGACATTCCGAGAATGAGGGCGAGCATCCCGGCCTGCACAACAGTGTGAAGCATGATGAACCTCCTGGATGGAGTGAAGTTATGGTTGGTGGACAAAAGGTGGTAATCATGTGATCGCAGCCCAGCACATTCCAACGCATCCGGCCACCACCAGGGCGGAGCCTTCGGTGAATGCGGCTGCCAGGACTGCCCCCCATCCTCGCAACCCGAGGATGATCCCTCCGCCGACGCAACCCAGGCAGCCGAGAACTTCAGGACCACTGCCCTCCACCGATTCCACGGCGGGCGGAGAGGAGGTGGTGTCCTTGGCGGGGAGAGTGGCCACGTAGACGGCCAGCGCGAGTGCTATGGCAATGGCCCAGTAGTTCAACATGTGATCCTCCGTCAGCGAGGGGTGGTGGATGTGACCGCAGCGGGCTCATGGAGAAAGTCCGTGGACCCATCCGGGAGAGTGAGGGCGAGGATGGCCAGATACAGGGCCACCGCGAGTCGCACGAGATCGAACATGGGAACCTCCTTTCAACGGGTGAGATCCTCTCCCGGAATGGGAGAGGAGGAGATGCACCCGCGGCATCCTGCGTCGGCGGGGTGCATGACAACGCCGTTCCAACGGCGGGAAAAAAGTGACCAGGGAAGGAGCTGGCGGCCGCGCAGGGGATCGAGCACATCCACCGAGTCGCCGGGGGTGAGAGCCGCCACCGTGACGAAGTGCCCGGGCCGCATCCAGACGATGAGTGGAGGGCGATACCGGGCCAGAGCCCGGGGCCCAGCGGCCGGGTTCAGAGCCTTCAGGCCGACCGGTGCGTGGAGTGTGGCAGCCGCCTCCGCGAGGCGCCCGAGCCGGGTTCCCCGGGGGCCAAGACCGGTCAGGCGGGACAGGCTGTCGAGGGATGGGGAGACCTGTCCGGACAATCGGAGCCAGTTGGCGAGCGCCGCGGGACCACAGTCAGTCCACCCCTGCTGCCAGATCATGCCGTCCGAGGGAAGGGGGCGGGCGCCGGCCGCGAGGTCGGTGGTGCGGAGGCTGGATCGCGCACGGGCGAGGATCCGGTCCGGGTGGAGCAGGGGGATGGCCGCTCCAAGCGTGCAGGTTCCGGCCAGGAGCGCCGCTCCCGCGAGTCGCTGCCACGGGCGAATCGGGGTGCCGAGCGGGGCGGAAGGGGTGCCGTGCTGAGGATCTGAACGAGACAACGTGCCCTCCGGGTGGGCGGCGCAACGCACCGCGTCAACTCGGGGGCAATGTCACAAAAGAGAGGATGGGGAGCGGGATCCGGGAAACGCGGGGCAGGGCTCTTTCTATGCGGGCCCCCCGGCGGACCAGTCCGGGGGGCGTCCGGTCAGGCTTCCAGGGATTCGAGGCGGCGGAGTCCGAGGCGGAGGGGAATGAGGGTGGCGAGGGCGCAGACCGCGGTGACCAGGAGCAGGGCGATTCCGATCTCGCCGGTCAGGCCCGGATCCTGGCCGGCCTGGCGGGCCCGGAGCCAGGAGGAGAGGGGAGCGGCCTCGATCACGATGATCGCCGCGAGCACGCTGATCGCGGTCATCATGAACATCAACCCCCCGAAACTGGTGGGAATCTGGGCCGCATTCTCGGTGTCAAACTGAGGGTAGAGCACGCCGAAACCCACCGCCATCGCTCCGAGGGCAATCGTGAACGCGATCGTGGTGAACAGGCTGAGACCCAGCATGAACGGGCTGGCACGCAGGAGGATGTTGGTCACCCCGGTGATCAGGACCGCCAGGACGAGGAGGGGGAGGGTGCCGATCCAGTACTTGCTCCAGAGCATCCCGCGCATGTCCAGAGGGCTGGAGCGCAGGAGCCAGAGCTGCCGTCCCTCGAGTGAGATCGACGGAAACACAAACCGGGCGGCGATGGCCGCGAGCACGAACCCCGAGAGCCCCAGGTTGAGGAAGGACACCAGCGTGATCAGGGCGAACGGCACCCGCTCGCCGGTGAACAGGGGAAGGGCCCGGATGTTGAAGATGTAGACGATGAGAAGGACCGCCAACAGAATGAGCTGACTCCACTGCGTGGTGTCCCGGAAGAAGAGCCGGAGGTCCTTGAGCAGGAACTCCCGCCGGGTGGGCGGGAGCCAGGCGAGGAGTCGCCCGACGATGCGGGACATGGTCCGCCCCCGCACGAAGTTCTCCGCCCCCTCCTGCGCCTTGGAAAATCCGGTGAGGTAGAGACGGCGATGCAGGGTGGCACCCATGACCACGAAGGCCGCCGCGGTGCTCCACAGCACGGCGAGCGGGAGGGGATCGGCCACGCGGAGCAGCCAGTTCATGATGGCCTGGCTGGCCCATTCACTGGGGAGAAATGGATTGGTCGGAGCCCGGAGAACCACCAGGAAGTCCACCAGATTGCTGAATCCTTCCGGCCTCACCAGTTGCTCGGGCCGGGCGATCCGGAGGAGGAGAACGATGCCACCCACCGCCCCGAGAGCCACCAGGCTCAAAAGATCCCGGGTTCGGCGGGCGGGAAACACGTTGACGAGCACCAGGGTGATCGCCGATCCGACCACCGTGGGAAGGATGAGAAAGGGAGCCAGCGAGGCGAAGGCCACGAAGGGAAAGAGCCATCCTCCCCCGTACACGACCCCATACGCGGTCAGGATCGGAAGGACGAGCAGGGCCACCATCCACGAGCTGTGCACCAGCGTCTCGGCGAGCTTGGCCAGGTAGACCCGGAGCCAGTCCACCGGGGCCGCGACGAGGGTGTCGAGGTCCTTGGCCAGAAAGAAGGTGGAGAGGGCGGTCACCAGGTTGGACAGCAGGAGGACGCCGCTGAACGCCAGCAGGATCAGGCCGAGCACCTTCCCCGCCAGGAGACTTCCGATCTCCTCCACGGTCCGGAAGTAGTGGACCACCCGCCAGGACACGCCGAAAACGGCCGCCCAGAACACGAGGCAGATGAGACCCAGAACCACCACGCGGAGGAGGCTTCGATCCTGCCGACCCCGGGCGAGCATGCTCTGCCACTTGGGCACCAGAATGGTCCACAGGTGGGGTTGCTTCGGCGGAGCAGGTGTCGCGGGCGGAGCCACCGCGTCCGGGAGGGGCACTGTCACGTCAGTCACCCAGAATCGCTCCCAGCTCCCGCTCGGTGACCCCGCCGGTGAGCTTGAGGAAGAGCTGCTCCAGCGAGCCCGTCGCATCGTGCTCCCGGCGAAGCTCCTCCATCGTCCCCTCCGCGATGATGTGCCCGTTCCGGATGATGCCGATCCGGTCGCACATCGCCTCGGCGATCTCCAGGGTGTGCGTGCTCATCAGCACGGTACCCCCCAGGCTCGTGAAGTGCCGGAAGATGTCCTTCAGCAGGCGACCACTCTTCGGATCAAGTCCCACCATCGGTTCATCCACCACGATCACCTCGGGCTGGTGGACCAGCGCGCTGGAGATGATGAGCTTCTGCCGCATGCCATGGCTGTAGGATTCGGTGAGCTCATCCTTCCACCGCGTGAGCTCGAAGAGATCGAGGAGCTCGTCGATCCGGCGCTCCAGCGCCTCCCCCTCCTGGCCGTACAGGGCCGCGACGAACCGCATGAACTCGGCCCCGGTCAGCTTGTCATACACGTAGGGCCGGTCCGGGATGAACCCCAGCTTGGCCTTGGCCGCCATCGGGAACCGCGTGATGTCGAGACCCGCCACCTCGATGCGTCCGCTGGTGGGCTGCAGGATCCCGGCGATCATGCGCATCGTCGTGGTCTTGCCGGCTCCATTGGGGCCGAGAAAGCCGAAGAGCTGCCCTGCGGGGATGGCGAGATCGATGTGGTCCACCGCGGTGAACGACCCATACTTCTTGGTGAGGTCCGTGATCTGAATCATGGAGTGGTCCGGAGAGGGACGATCTCGTGACCCAGCGCGCCCAGGAGGGGAACGAGGTCGGCGGGGCGGCTCCGGCCCCCTTCACGAAACCGGAGCAGGGCGGGGCTGGCGGGAACGACGCCCGTGGCCGGATCGGCGGCGACCCATCCATCGATCCAGACCTCGGTCCAGGCATGACCCAGGAGTCCGGCGGAGGTCACCGCCACGCCGGTCACCACCCGCGCCGGAATGTCCAGATGCCGTGCGAGGGTCATGAGCAGCCGGGCCTTTCCATCCGCCCCGGCACGGCCGGCCGAGAGGACACGCTCCGCCTCCAACGGGGCCTCGAAGGAGGTGTCGGTGGCGATCGCGGTGGAGACATGACGGGCCAAAGCCCGGACCTGTGCCAGGCGGTCCCGGGTTTGGCCCACCACGCCGAGGGCCAGGGCCCGGAGAGCCGAATCCCCCGCCGCGCCCGGCGAGGGGTAGTGGACCGAATAGCCCACGGGGGACTCCTCCGCATCGCCGGGTGGGGTGGTGCGCGTGATGTGAAGGACACCCCTTACAAGGCGTTGACGCCCTCCCTCCAGGGACCGGGTGAGGGAGGGGAACATCGGCACCAGGGAGCGTCCCCAGGTGATCCCGAGGAGGACCGCCACGGTGTCCCCCGGGGCGAGGGAAGCGCCGGAGCCGAGCCAGGAGCGGCTTCCCGCCGGGTCGTGGACCACGGGACCGGTCTCCGCAATGTCGCGCTGGTAGTTGTTGCGCGCGATCTCGAACGCCGTGCGCTCCCACGACATCCCGAAGCCGTGCTGGATGGCCAGCGGATTGCCCCGATCATCCACCCAGGTTGTCATCGGGAGCCCGTGGGCCGCGTGATCAAGACGCCAGCCACGAATGGTCACTCGGGTGGCGGGGATCCAGGTGCCCTGTGGGTCCCGGTCCGCGCTGTCCACCACCACGAACGAGGACTCCGCCGCCACCGTCACCCGGTCGAGGCGGAAGCTCCGGTCCGCGGGGTCGAACACGAGGCGGGACATCGAGCGTCCGGAGGAGAGTCGGTCGGTGAGCACCATCTGATGAGGTAGGGCGGAGGCGGGAGTAAACGGTTCGGGAGAGGTGAGGGTCACCGGGGGGCCGGCGGGGGCGTCCATCGGAGCGGCCACCGTGACCACCAGCTCCGAACCGACGGAATCCGTGGTGGCAAAATACCGGGCTGACTGACCCGCCTGACTCTGCGTGGCCTCCACCGTCTGGACCACCAGGGTACGGCTGAATCCGCTCGACCCCCGGTAGCCCAGACGGATCGGTGTGCCGGCCACGCGCAGATCGAGGGACAGGGTTTCGTTGAGATGCCAGGTGTGCTCCGTCGTGTCCGCCGAGAGTGACCCGATCCCGGCCTGTCGGGACCCCAGCATCACCGTGTAGAACCCGCTGAACGGGGCCAGTCGTTGCCCGGCTGCCTCGAGGTTCTGACGGGAGTTCATGCTGCGCACTCCGAGCCACCCCAGGGAAGCGGCCCAGGCCAGCAGGATCACGGCTCCGGCGACCTGCCTCATGGCAGCGACACCTCACGGGCCTTCCGGTACATCGCCATCGCATCCTCCGTCCGTCCGAGTCGGTCGAGCAAACGGCCCATCTGTTGCCAGATCCGTGCCTCGAGGGGCGAAAGGACCGACGCCCGATGGAACGCCTGCAGGGCCTCGGTGTGCTGCTCGGCCCGGACCAAGGCCTCCCCCAGGTGGAAATGAACCTCCCCGCGATCGGGCATGAGTTCCGCGGCCCGCCGCAAATGGTCTACCGCCTCGGATCCCCGACCACGCCGCAGGGCCGCAATCCCCATCCGAAGCCGGGCCTCCGGGTGATCGGGATGGCGTGCCAGGACCACGCGAAGGTCCGCCTCGGCCATCTCCGGCCGACTATCCGCAATGTGCAATGTCGCGCGGGCAATCCGCGCTTCCCCGTGGTCCGGTTCCCGCGCCACGATCCGGTCCAGCTCATCCAGCGCCTCGCGGCGGTCGCCGTTCGCCTCGAGGCAGGCGGCAAGCCGAAGGCGGCAGAGCTGGTCGTCCGGATCGTCGGCGAGCGTCGTCCGAAGGACATGCAGGGCGTCGAGCCGGCGGCCCAGACGCATCAACTCCTCGGCGCGCTCCAGGGGGCCCGCATCGGCCGTGGGAGTGGTGGACAGATGGGCCACCGGGACGTTGCTCGCCCCGGGGTGCAGCGCCCATCCCTCGTCTCCAGACACCTCCAGCAGGTCGCCCTGGAGCGGGAGCGGCATGGAGCCATCGAGGTCCGCAGCCGGGCCGAGCCGGGGCGCGCGGTCGTTGTGGAGGAAACGCATGAGCCGGAAGATAACGCGGCTCCCCCGTGGGGGCCGCCTTGTTTCCCGGACCGGAATGCCCCTAGCTTTCCAGACTTATGGAAGAATTCCTGAGGGTCCGGGGGGCGCGAGAGCACAATCTCCAGAACATTTCGGTTGACATCCCCCGCAACCGGCTCACCGTCATCACCGGGCTCTCGGGATCGGGCAAGTCCTCCCTCGCGTTCGACACCATCTACGCCGAGGGCCAGCGGCGATACGTCGAGTCGCTGAGCGCCTATGCCCGCCAGTTCCTCGGGTTGATGGAAAAGCCCGATGTGGACGCCATCGAGGGCCTCTCCCCCGCCATCTCCATTGAACAGAAGACGACGGGGCACAACCCCCGGTCCACGGTGGGAACCGTCACCGAGATCTACGACTACCTGCGGCTCCTCTGGGCCCGGGTCGGGGTGCCCCACTGCCCCAACGACGGGAGCCCGGTGCAGCGCCAGAGCCCGGCCCAGATCACCGACACGGTGCTGGCCTGGCCCGCCGAGACCCGGATCGAGGTGCTTGGGCCCGTGGTAAGGGGTCGGAAAGGGGAATTCCGGGAGCTCTTCGAGGACATGCGGAAGCGGGGGTTCGTGCGGGTCCGGGTGGATGGCGTCACGGTCGAGCTGGATGAGGTCCCCAAGTTGAATCGCCGCCAGAATCACGACGTGGCGGTCGTGGTGGACCGTCTCGTGGTCCGGGCCGACGATCGGAGCCGACTGCACGATTCGATCGAGACGGCGCTGGCGGTGGCCGACGGTGTGGTCGAGGTGGTGCGGCATGGGGACCGCGAGGGAGAGACCGAGTCGATGCTCTTTTCCGAGCGGTTCGGATGCCCGGTCTGCGGCCTCTCGCTCCCCGAGCTGGAACCCCGCCAATTCTCCTTCAACTCCCCGTTCGGTGTCTGCCCCGACTGCCACGGACTTGGCACCCGCCGGGAGGTGAACGATGCCCTCGTCCTGGGCGACGGGCAGATCTCCATTCTGGAAGGGGTCATCCTGCCGTGGGGCGAGCCCACGGGCTATCTCCGGACCACGATCCTTCCCGCATTGGCGAAACACCTCGGCTTCGACCTGAACGCGCCGTGGGACAAGGTGCCCTCCGCAGCCCAGCACGCGATGCTCCAGGGCCTCCCGGGCAAGACCTTCAAATTCCGGGGTGAAGGTCGCGGACGGGCGGAACATGCCGCCGAATGGGAGGGGGTGGTGCGGCACACGGCGCGCCGCTATCAGGAAACCACCAGTGATGCGGTCCGCAATGCCCTGGCCGAGTTCATGGTGGAGGTGCCCTGTCCCACCTGTGGGGGGCGACGGCTGCGGCCGGAGAGCCTGTCGGTTCACATCGGGGGAAAGAGCATCGGCGAGATCGTGGACCTCCCGGTGAACCGGGCCCGGGCGTTCTTCGACGCGTTGCCGGTGGGTCACGGCGCCGGTGCGGTGGACGCCGACATCGCGGCGCCGATCCTGAAGGAGGTGTGTGAACGGCTCCGTTTCCTCCAGGACGTGGGGCTCGAGTACCTGACCCTCGGTCGCAGCGCGGGGAGTCTCTCCGGCGGCGAGGCCCAGCGGATCCGGCTCGCCACGCAGATCGGATCGCGGCTGGTCGGGGTGTTGTACATTCTCGACGAGCCGAGCATCGGCCTCCACCAGCGGGACAACGCGCGCCTCCTGGCCACGCTGGAGGGGCTCCGCGATCTCGGCAACACGGTGATCGTGGTGGAGCACGACGAGGAGACCATCCGGGCCGCCGACCACGTGATCGACCTGGGGCCGCGGGCGGGCCGGCATGGGGGTCGCGTCGTGGCCGAGGGGACGCTGGAGCAGATTCTCGCCGTACCCGAATCGCTCACCGCGCGTTACCTGCGTGGCGAGCTCCGGGTGCGGGTGCCGTCGGTGCGCCGGACCCCGACCAAGGGGCAGCGCCTCCGTCTGGTCGGAGCCCGGGCCAACAATCTCCGGAACCTCACGGTGGACTTTCCTCTCGGCGTCTTCACCTGCGTCACCGGGGTGTCGGGTTCGGGCAAGTCCACCCTGGTGACCGACATTCTCTATCATGCCCTGGCCCGCCACCTCTACCGGGCCCGCGTGGTCCCCGGCGACCACACCCGTCTCGAGGGTCTCGAGAAGGTCGACAAGGTGATCGAGATCGACCAGAGCCCGATCGGCCGGACGCCGCGGTCCAATCCGGCCACCTACACCGGGCTCTTCACCCCGATCCGGGAGCTCTTCACCCAGTTGCCCGAGGCCAGGCTCAGGGGGTACGGGCCGGGGCGCTTCTCGTTCAACGTCAAGGGCGGGCGCTGTGAGGCGTGTCAGGGAGACGGGCTCGTCAAGATCGAGATGCACTTTCTCCCCGACGTCTACGTGCCGTGCGAGGTATGCAAAGGGAGACGGTACAACCGCGAAACCCTCGAGGTCCGCTACAAGGGCAAGTCGATCGCCGACGTCCTCGATCTCACCGTGGCCGATGCGCTGGAGTTCTTCCGCGCC
This sequence comes from Gemmatimonadales bacterium, assembly GCA_041741375.1. Taxonomy (GTDB): domain Bacteria; phylum Gemmatimonadota; class Gemmatimonadetes; order Gemmatimonadales; family GWC2-71-9; genus OFTM291. The sequence continues at coordinate 45,708 of JBGSKF010000116.1, forward strand.
CAGCGCCGCATCGCCGAGCGGCTCGAACTGCTCAACGACGTGGGGCTCGGCTATCTCCATCTGGGCCAGGCGGCCACCACGCTGTCGGGCGGGGAGGCCCAGCGGGTCAAGCTCGCCACCGAACTCGCCAAGCGGGACACGGGGCGCACCCTGTACATCCTCGACGAGCCGACCACCGGTCTCCACTTCGAGGATGTGCGGCTCCTCTTGGAGGTGCTCCACCGCCTGGTGGACAAGGGAAACACCGTGTTGGTGATCGAGCACAACCTCGACGTGATCAAGACCGCTGACTGGATCATCGACATGGGGCCGGAGGGGGGTGCCCGCGGGGGGGAGATCGTGGTGGCCGGGCCGCCGGAGGCGGTGGCGGCGTGCGAGGCGAGCCATACCGGGCGGTTCCTCGTCCGGGTTCTTCCCGGAGCTTGAGGGTACCACGGAGCGTCACCCCGGCGGACGCCGAGGTCCATGGGAGGTGTGAGGTGTGACGTAGGGGCGAAATACCTTTCGCCCGTGAGGGCGAATGAATCACGCGAAGACGCGAAGACGCGAAGACAAAAAGGACGTCGGGGCACGGAGCCCACCTCGGAGCGTCACCCCGGCGCACGCCGGGGTCCATTGGATGTGTGATGTGTGACGTAAGGGCGAAAGACCTTTCGCCCGTGATGGTGAATGGATCACACGAAGACACGAAGACACGAAGGAGAGCGAGATCTCGATCGTTCCCCGGAGCGTCATCCCGAGCGGAAGCGAGGGATCTGAGGACGTCGTAGGTGTACTTCCCGTCGTCCGGACGACGATGCTGGAGGGCGCCGAGGTCGGTCACGGTGTGGGGTGTGACGTGGGGAGGCCTTGCGCTGTGATGGTGAATGGATCACACGAAGGCACGAAGACACGAAGACACGAAGGAGAGCGAGATCTCGATCGTTCCCCGGAGCGTCATCCCGAACGGAAGCGAGGGATCTGAGAACGTCGTAGGTGTACTTCCCATCGTCCGGGCTCGTTGCTTCCAAGGAATCTCTGATCACACCCCCTGTCCGCGAAAGCGAGGCGTGTTGGAGGTGTGGAGGAGGAGGTCCCCCTGTGTCAGGATAGTTGTCGCGTCACCCCCCCCCCACTTTGTGAAATATTTCACAAGCGACCTTCCCAAGCCCCTGTTTGATCGTCGTCCCCGCGTGCGTGGGAAACAGGAGCCAAGTCCGGGGGCACCTGCCCATGGCTCTTGGGCGCTACCGCAAGTGCATGCCGTACAGTGTGTTAAGAGATAGTTCAAGGTCCGATCCCATCTTTCTGTCGTGCCACTCCGGAGAGGTGATGCTGTCAGAGCCTCCGGGGGACGGCGGACGCGCAAGTCCAGGATGAACCGATCCGGAGAGGGAGAATCATGCCCGCATGCTGGGATCAGGTGGTACAGGCGGTTCAAAACCTGTGGCCAATGTTCGCGGAGTGCCGGTTGGGGTTCTCGCGAGCGGCGGCAGCCCGGATCCTGGGGTGTGCCTCGGGTCAGGCGCTCGATCGTGACTTCAGGCAGCGCCGTCTGCCGCCGTTCCGGGTTCTGCGGGACTGGATCTACTTGGTGCTCCTGCTGGAGCAGGATGCGACGGGAATCTCCTTGTCAGGGTGGGTGAAGAAGCAGAATGGAAATCCGGCGACGTATTATCGGTTTGTGCTCCAGCTGACAGGACTCACCTGGGGTGAGGTCAAGAAGCACGGTGTGGCGTGGGCCCGGGCGGAAGCATGCCGTCACTGGGGCCCATATCTTGCCCCTCCCTCCCTCCCTCCCTCCTGATCATCCGGGAGAACCGGGAGAATATGACTCCACCAAGTGATAACACCTCTGCGGGCAATTACCGCATCTTTGGAATGCGTTCATGGGGCAGCCGGGGAGGGGAACGGAGAACTACACTTTCTTGCAAACGGAGGGTCAGTATGACGAACATCACTACTAGTCGTAGGGTCTACCTCGCGGCCTTGGTGGCGGCGAACCTCTTCCTCGCGTGGACCATGCTGAGTTCTGGGCGCGAGGCCACTGCGCAGCCTATTCTCGATGCCTGCACCGGGTCAGGCTGCAACTGTGCCAATGAAGGCACGCGCGGGGGGTGGTGTGCCACCATCGGGTCTGGCAGTACGTGTGGCTTCAGCGGGTCGGAATCAAGCGACTGTACCAAGCCGCGCTTGGTTGAGTGAAGGGCGACTCCCTCCGCGCGACCGTCGGGTTGTTATCTATTCTGGTGGTCGCACAGGTGGGCCTATGGGGGTGGCAGAGGTGGCATCGGCCTCTGTCGCTCCTTGGGCCACTGATCGGCAAGCCTCTTCCGGACGTGGGAATCAGGATGTTCAAGGGCGGAACTGCCATTCGCCTCACGGACATCCAGAAACAACATCCGATGACCTGCGCGCTTGTGGTCGTAGCCAGTGCCGGCTGTGCCACGTGTCGCAGAATGCGCTATTCCTGGGGAGAGCGATTCCGCATCTGGAGAGATTCTGTCGGGACTGAGATTGGCGCGACATGGATTACAGCAGGCGACTCGGTTCAGGTCGCGGAGTTCTATGGCGGTTTCACGCTTGGCGATGCAACACTGGGTTATGTGCTTCCTCACATGTCGTTAGAGTCCTTGGGCGTGGTGGGAACCCCGATGACATACCTGCTGGATGTCAGGGGAACCTTCCGTGGAGCGTATTTGGGGGACCACTTCCCGTCTCTGGACTCTGGTCGAACCGCATGCCAAGACACCTGATGCCAGTTGGAGCCCACCGCGCCTCCGTCCGATCAGTTGCGCTGGTCCTGCTTGGTATGGGATGTCTTGATGCAGGAGAAACGTCCATAGATCCATCGACGCTCCCTGAGCTTCATGTGACCGGCCAGGTGACTGGTAACCAGAGGTTTAGGATATCGAGCGCAACCGCGACAGACTCGTGTGGAATCGTGGTTGTTGGGCGCGATTGGGGTACTGCAGTTAGCGTTATGCCCGAGAATCCGAACGGTGGCGCGGGCACCGTGACTCGTCTACCAGGTTACCCCGAGGGGGCGAATGTAGCGAGAAGCGGGAACCATGAGGTGGTCTACTGGTACGAGGAGCCGGAAGGGTGGGGGATGGTCTTGGGAGGGGACGATGCACGACCGTTTAGCCCGCCTGAGCATCCTTGGGGAGGCCTGGCTATTGGCCCAGTGGTGCCCCTCTCGGCCGGTCGTTTCGCCATGGCGATATTCGGCGGCACCAAGGGTCGGCGAATGCCCGAGAAGTCGTCACACACGCCACTGGTCTTGATCGTGGATTCGAGTGGTGAAAGCATTGGACGCGTGGGTGAGCTGAAAAGCGGCAGGGGGCACTATCGGCCGTCATTGATGGCAAAGTCAATCGTGGGAGCTGTCGGAGACACTGTTCTGGTACTGACCTTCCAGGACGCAACCCTCACCGCCTATGATGTCACAGCAGGCGGTACCGCCGACAGGGCCTTATGGTCGGAGGAGCTGCCGCGATACATCAGCACGAGTGACCCCCGTGAGGAAGTCATGGACGCACCGTGGGTCGTCAACGCTCCGTGGTCGGTCGTGTCTCTTCCGCAGGTGACTGTGGCCGCCTTTGATCGGTTCGGCAATGTTTACGCGATCCGTCCTACGTCAAGACGGAGGACCATCGGTGGCGGGGGTGGGTTCGAGATTAAGCGCCAGTGGGTCGGGGCGAACCACATCCTGGAGATGTTCGACCTAAGAGGGCGGGTGAAAGGTAGATATCGGCTGCCGAGTGGCCTTCTGGGGTGGTTGAATGTCGCTCCCAATGGACGGATCTTCCTCCTGACCGCGACCGACTCTTTGACTGCGACCAATTCTCTACTTCTCGTTGACAACCCCCTGCTGCCTGATCAATGCTCTGGAGTTCCCGAGACGGTGCACATCCTGTCGCACGACACTCCTCCGGCCGAAGGCTACAATTCCTCCGCGTTCCGTGACCGGGAGACACGCCTCACTCGGTCGTTGGTTCCGGTACCGCGATGAAACGCCGACAGTCAGTTCCCTTCCGTTCAAACCAGAGCAATTGCGGAGTCGCTCTTGTGACACTGGTCCTCATTGCCTGTGGCCCGGATGGCGCGAGGCACGAGGACCGCTCCAGTCCGCGTTCCCAGTTTGATAGCGAGATGGGGACTCTTGTGATCGAGAATTCAGCGCCTCTCTGGCGGCTTGGAGAGGAATGGCAGGTCGACACGGTTCCCACGGTGGCGATCGGGGCGGTGAGTGGCGGCCACGGCCCGGATCTCATGCGGGTGGGAGACATTGTCCCTCTGAGTGACGGCAGGATCGTTGTCCAGAACAGCGGGACCAGCGAGCTTCTCCTTTACGACTCCAGCGGCATGTTTCTTCAGGCGGTCGGCCGCCCCGGCCGAGGTCCCGGGGAACTGTCCGGCATGCTGCGCCTGTTCCGATGTGGTGGCGATACTTTGCTGGTAACAGAAGCGAACGCTATCAGTGTCTTCAGCCCATCAGGGCACTTCGTTCGGAGCCATCGCGTTTCGTGGTCCCCAGGGTACGATCGTCACGAGATTGGAGGCGTCGCCGCGGACTGTTCCATAGGGCTCACCGTTTACCGGGAGCCGAGGGCTCCCGGCACGAGCGTGTACTACCACAGATACGTTTTCTCCCGGGAGTCGGGAACGCGCGCCAAATCGAATATCGGCTCGTTCGCCGGCCCGGATCTGGTCCCGCTCTCGGGGCCTTGGGCCATCAATCCTGTCCCCCAGCCCTTCGGCCGGGAGGATCTCTGGACGGTGACAGGGGATCAGATGGTGATCGTGCCGAGCGACACGGCGGAACTGCGCACCTGGGGTGACGCCGGCAAACTCACTCGGGTCGTCCGATGGAATGCTCGTCCAGAGCCGGTGGGCGAGGCGGATCGCGAGCGATTCGCCAGAGAGAGTGAAGAGTTCCTCCGCCTGAATCCCGAGGAGGCTCCTCTTTTCCCTCCGCTGGAACAACTCTCGCCGCCGACCCACAAGCCCCTGTTTTCTCGTGTACTGGCGGATGACGAACAGACCCTCTGGATCCGCGAGTATCCGGTGTCCGCAGCGGGCCGCCCGTGGCTGCGCCGGCCCCGGGAGGGCGATCCCCCGGAGGAGTGGACCGTGATCGATTCGACGGGCCGCTGGCTCGGCGTGGTCCGGATTCCGGGCGGCGTGGAAGTCAAGGCGATCCAAGCGAGGCGCATCCTCGGAATCGCCCGCGATGCCGACGATGTGGAAGAGGTGAGGGTCTACCGGATAATCAGGGAATAGGGAGTAGGGAATAGGTGGTAGGGGCCGTTCGCGAACGGCCCCTGGCACCTATCCCAAAAACCCAACACCCGAAACACAGCACCTGACATCCGATACCGGCCGCCGCGAGGACGACCACCTTCCGCGTACTCGTCCCCCCGATGTCAGATCGGCTGTCAGATCGGCCGGAACAGGTTCTCCAGATCGATCACCAGGGCCTCGCCCGCCCCGGAGGGATGCCAGCGGACCGCCGTGCGCTCGATGGCGGGCGTGACGACCTCCGGAGTCCAGACCTCCACCGCCTTGGCCTCGGCGTCCACCAGCCAGTAAAGCGGGACGGCCCACCTGCGCGAGCCGCCTTGGGTACTCGTCGGCGCCGTTGCACGGGCCGTTCGCGAACGGCCCGTACAGTCTCCTGACATCCGATCCAGCCGCTGCGCGGGGGGCTCTGCGCGTTGCCCCTGACCCCGCCTCAGATCGGCCGGAACAGGTTCTCCAGATCGATCACCAGGGCCTCGCCCGCTCCGGAGGGATGCCAACGGACCGCCGTGCGCTCGATGCTCGGGGTGACAGTCTCCGGAGTCCAGACCTCCACCACCTTCCGGTCGGCGTCGACCAGCCAGTAGAGCAGGACGGCCCACCTGCGCGAGCCGCCTTGGGTACGCGTCGGCGCCGTTGCACGGGCCGTTCGCGAACGGCCCGTACAGCCTCCTGACATCCGATCCAGCCGCTGCGCGGGGAGTCCCTGACCCCCTCAGATCGGCCGGAACAGCTTCTCCAGATCGATCACCAGGGCCTCGCCCGCTCCGGAGGGATGCCAACGGACCGCCGTGCGCTCGATGCTCGGGGTGACAGTCTCCGGAGTCCAGACCTCCACCACCTTCCGGTCGGCGTCGACCAGCCAGTAGAGCGGGACGCCCACCTCCCGGTAGAGCCGCCGCTTGGTGACACGTTCCTGGCGGGCGCTGGAGGGACTCACCACCTCGACCACCAGGAGAAGAGTCTTGATACTGTCCCACGACAGCGCACGGGCTTCGGTCCGATCCGCCACGAGCAGGTCGGGAATCACCAGCGTGTCGTCCGACCAGGAGATGTCGCCCCCCGTAGCCCCGACTCCCACCGGAAACCGTTCGAGATAACCGGCGATGGCGTGGGTCAGCCGGAAGAGTACGAACTGGTGCCAGGCCCGCGGCGCAGGAGTCACCAGAAGCTCCCCGTGCACGGTCTCGTACCTGTTGCCGTCCTCCGGCAGGTCCAGGACCATGGCCGCGGTGAAGTACGAGAGAGACATGCCCATAGTATCGGCTCGGCGAAGGGGGGTTGGCAAGACATCTCCCCACGATGCCGAAGGCGCCATCCACAGCGGTAACCCGATTCACGCAGAGCAGGGCATTTCGATGCGGATCGCCACCCCATCGGAACCACAGGGCCGGGCCAACCGATCCTTTGGCGTGAGGGCCGTTTGCGAGCGGCCCCTACAGCCTATCGCCAACCGCCAACCGGCTGTTCCAAAACCGAACACCCAAAACCCACTACCTGATGTCCGATGCCAGCCGCCGCGGCCACAGGTGAGTGCCGTGCGGAGCAGTAGGATTCAGGCTCGCCGCGAAGACGGGGCGCGGGGTATCGATCTGGGGAGCCAGATGTTGTACCGCCTACGCTCGAGTGGAGTGTCGTCAGACTGGGGAGAACAGCATCTCCATCTCCAACGCAAACGAGGTTCGGGCACCTGCGGGATGCCAGCGGAGGACGTCCTCAACCTCCACCGGTTTCCTGGCACCGGGTGTCCAGCTCTCCCCTGTGTGCGCCATCGGGTCGATCACCCAATAGAGCGGAACCCCCGCCTCCTGATACAACCGTCGCTTGGCTCCCCGGTCTCCCCGGTGACTCCCGGGCGAGAGGACCTCCGCCACCAGCAGGAGGGTCTGCACCCGCCGCCAGTCGAGCGTCTTGATCTCGTCCCACGGCGCCACGAAGACGTCGGGTTGTACCAGGGAGTCCGGCCCCCAGGAGATGTCGGCGGGGAGTGCGAAGGCCATGTCCACCGGTTCTGTGGCGAGATACCGCTTGAGTGCATCCGCCAGCCGGTCCACCACGATCTGATGCCAGAGCGAGGGCGCCGGAGTCACGACGAGTTCCCCGTGGGCCGTTTCGTACCGGCACCCATCCGGGGGGAGACCAAGGACCATCTCTGCGGTCCAGAACTCGGGGAGCGGGGACAAGGCAGGCATGCCCATACGTTCGTCTCGGCGGTGGAGGTTGTGCAAGGGGGGTGGGGTGGGTGTTGGGTGTCGGGTGTTGGGGGTTGGTGAGCAGGATGGCGGGGCCATTCTCAAGAATCGCCCGGGATCGTCCGGATCCGATCACCGTTTCGGCTCACCGATGACCCGGAAAACGCGGTGTCCCCCGGCCTCGATTGGTGCTCCCCGGGGCTGATGCCCCTTGCTGGCGCCTGCTACCTTCCGTCGTACGGCCACCGAGTTCGGGATCCAAAGGTCGGACCTCCGGCGTTCCCTGGGAGCGGGCGGTTGGTCCACTTCGACTCAGAGAGAACAGAAACCGATGCCGACGATCAGAATGATTCCATGCGAGCCCGGGCCCATCCTCCCGGCCCTCGCGGTGCTGGTGGCCTCGGCGTGCGGGGCACCGGAGGGAGGAGTCGGCACGCTAACCATCCTCGACAGTGCGGGGGTCACGATCGTGGACAACCGGACGCCCGAGTGGGCAGAGGGGGGCGGGTGGATTGTCGATTCGGTTCCCGATGTCGTGATCGGGGCGGCCGGACCCAAGGGGGAGCGGGACCTCCTGTACGTGCGTGATATCGTACGGATGACGAACGGGGACCTGGTGGTGGCCAACGCAGGTCTGTCGGGGCTCGACCTGTTCGACTCCACCGGCCGGTTCCTGCGAACGATCGGCCGGGAGGGCCGAGGTCCCGGCGAGTTCAACTGGATGCTCAGGATGGTCAGGTGTGCGGAGGACACTGTGATGATCAACCAGGGGTACTACATCAGTGTCTTCGATTCGCGGGGCGCCTTCGTCGACGATCGGCGACCGTCCACTCCACCCGGCTCGAGCGCGAATCAGGTGTTCGGAAGCACCGCGGACTGTCGCGCGGCACTCATGGTGGCGTACGTACCCCAGTCACCACACCCGCCGGGCACAACCTACCAGCCCATGGTGTTGCTCTTCTGGGCGGGACTTGGAACCGGCGTGTGGGACACCGTGGCCGTGACCCCCGGTGCCCAACTTGTCTCCCTCGCGGCGCTGGGAGCGGTGTTCGGGATCGCGGTCCCGTTCGGGAGCTTGAGCATCTGGACCACCGACGGGGATCACGTGTTTGTGGGGGTCACCGACCGTCCCGAAATCCGGATCCACGACCGGGATCGGGTGCTCGGGAAAGTTGTCCGCTGGCGTGCCGACGCGAGGCCGCTCGGCTCCGCCGATCGACAGGCCTACGACACCTGGAGGAAGGATTTCCTGGAACGAAACCCGGAGGAGCCCCCGGATCTGATCCCCCCCAGCGCCGACCTTCCCTGGCCGGACGCAAGACCGCTCTTCGCCGAGTTGCAGGTGGATGACGACGGGAACATCTGGGTCCGGAGCTTTCCCAATGCCCCTTCGGGCCGGGCTCGCCCGCATGTTCCCGGCCCGGAGAATCCCGCCGAGTCGTGGTGGGTCATTGATACGACGGGGCGGTGGCTCGGATCGGTGACCATGCCGCGCGGGCTGCAGGTCAAAAGCATTCAGGCGAGGCGCATCCTCGGCATTGCCCGCGATGCCGACGGGGTGGAAGAGGTGAGGGTCTACTGAATGCTAGGGAGCAGGGAATAGGGAGTAGGCGGTAGGGAATAGGGGCGACGCACTGCGTCGCCCGAGGCCTGGATGGTGGTCGTACGGGCCGTTCGCGAACGGCCCGTACAGCTTGCCTACCTCCAATACCAGCCGCTGTGCGGGCTTGAGGTCCTCGTTGACGCGAAACTCGGCGGCCCGTACCGGCACCGCCGAGTTCCCGTTTCCTCATCTCGGGGCCGCATTCGCGACCCCTGCTCTCTACACCCTGCTTCCTCCTACACCATGGGCGAACGCCGTTCGCCCCTACTCCCTACTCCCTACTCCCTACTCCCTACTCCCTACCGCCTACCGCCTACTGACCCTGTCCCGGTGCGCCCGGCGACGCGAAGATCACCAGCCCTTGATTCTGGCATCCCGGCCCCGGATTTCTCTTGCACGATGCGGCGAGGGTGCTGGTCTGAGCGGCCAGGAGGATTGGATCGGTCTCCGCCGGTCCGTGGCTCCGGAAGATGAAATGGACCTCCGCCTGAAACGGATTGTCGATCCCGGACCGACCGGCGCCGCGAAGGGTTTCGCGGGAGTCATCGTGGCGCGCCAGACGGACCTCGAACGTTCCATTGGCGTTGGCCACGAATCCACCGAAGTTTGACTGGGCACCCTCCACCAGGGGAAGATCAAGGTCATCCGCGTTGCATCCATCCACGCAGGCTCCCGGGTTCTCGAAGATGGCTGACCAGAGCGTGTATGCGTGACCCTCCACGAAATCGTCAGACTGGCCGGAGAGCGAGAGTCCCTCGGCGTGTCGAACCAGGGTGGCGGTCCCGGAGAAGAGACCCGTGAACCCCGGAGCCAGCCCGATGTTGGCGCTTTGGGTTACCTCCGCGCCACCCGGGTCTGCGAGCGACGATCCGTCGCAGGCGGCCAGCGGCAGGCCGAGGGCGATCAGAAAGAGTGTGGACGAAGTGCGAGACATGCGAACCTCCCCTGGGTTGGGTTTCTGAGCGCAGGTACCCTTGCCGGACCGGGGCATTCCCGGTACGATCCCGTATTGGCGAAATCTCAGTGCCGTTTAAGCGGGCGTGGCATTTCCCCTGCGCCCGCGTGGTGGGGGGCCCGTTGCCGTCCCCCTCTCAGAGACGCGCACCCGGGGTTGGAACAACGCCATCCCTGGTCAGAGGAGGGGAGATGACCGGACAGGCACCCCGCCCAGAGGACATCACCGGCGTGCTCGGGAGGGTCCGGAAGGGCGACCCCGAGGCGATGGGAGTTCTCATGCCCCGCGTCTACGACGAGCTTCGCCAGATCGCCCATCGTCACCTGCGTTCGGAGAGAGCCGGTCACACCCTCTCCACCACTGGTCTCGTCCATGAGGCCTACCTGCGGCTGGTGGATCAGCAACGGGTCGAATGGGTGGACCGCGCCCATTTCTTCGCCGTGGCCGCACGCATGATGCGTCGGATCCTGATCGACTACGCGCGCCGCCATCGTGCCCTGCGCCGGGGCGGGCCCCACCACCAGGTGATTTCTCTCGATGCCGCTGAGGTGCAGAATTCCGCCCTAGCCGAGAACGACCCGGAGATCGTTGCACGGGCGGAGTGGCTGCTTTCGCTGGATGAGGCGCTCGACCGGCTCAAGGACGCGAATGAGCGCCAGGCCCGGATCGTCGAGTGTCGGTTTTTCGGCGGGCTGACCGAGCACGAAACGGCCGCGGCGCTCGGGGTGTCCCAGCGCACGGTGTCGCGCGAGTGGAGCCTGGCGCGGGGATGGCTTTATCGGGAGTTGCGGCGTGACGTCGCCTGACCGTCCTGGCTCCGAGCAGGGAGCCCTGGTGCAACGGCTGGTCGCGCGGGCGCTCGACCTCCCGGTCGAGGAGCGCGGGGCCTACCTCGCCGAGGCCTGCGCGGGAGACAGCCCACTGCGGAACGAGGTCGACACCTGGGTGCGGGCCTGTACGGCGAGCGGGGAGGAGGGGTTTCTCGACGGATGCGCGGCGGAACACGCGGCCCCCCTGCTCGAGCAGGTGGAGCGGTGGGAGACGGGGGACGGAGATCGGCAGATTGCCCTGGCCACCCTCACGTCCCTCCTGTCCGACCGGTATGAGATCGATCGCGAGGTGGGACGGGGAGGCTCGGCGACGGTATTCCTGGCGCACGACCGCCGGCACGATCGTGCGGTGGCGATCAAGGTTCTGGATCCCCGCCTCGCCGCATCGGCCTCGGCCAGCCGGTTTCTGCGGGAAATCAGGCTCGCGGCCCGAATGACTCACCCGAACATCCTTCCGCTCCACGATTCCGGCGATGCGGGAGGCCTCCTCTACTACGTGATGCCGTACGTCGAGGGGGAATCCCTCCGCGCACGGCTGACCCGGCAGGGTCCGTTCCCCGTGCCCGAGGCCCTGGGCCTGCTCCGGGAAGTGATCGGCGCGCTCGCCCATGCCCATCGGCAGGGGATCGTGCACCGAGACGTCAAGCCGGAGAACATCCTCCTGCTGGATGGCCATGCGGTCGTGGCCGACTTCGGGATCGCCCAGGCCCTGGACACCGCGCTCGGGCAGGAAGGGGAGGTCGAGGGCCCGGAGTTGGGACGGGTCGCGACGGAGACCCGGGAGAGCACCGTGATCGGAACTCCCGCCTACATGGCGCCGGAGCGGATGACACCCGGGTGGACCACGGATGTCCGTGCCGATCTCTATTCTCTCGGCGTGGTGGCCTACGAAATGCTCGGCGGAACCAACCCGTTCACGGCCGAGACGCAGGAAGCGACCGCGTCTGCCCAGCGGGAGAGGGTCCCTGCTCCCCTGCGCGCCGCTCGTCCCGATCTTCCCCCGGACATCGAGAACCTGGTGATGGCCCTGCTCGCCAAGGATCCGGCGGACCGACCGCCGAGCGCCGAGGCGGTGCTGGAACGCCTGGAACGGGGGATGGCTCGGGCTGCTCTGTCCGGGGGGGTGGCGCGGAGCCGCCGGTGGCCGTCCCTGGTGGGCATGGGGGCATTGGCTGTGCTGGCCGGAGGCGTCCTGACCGTCGTGCTGTTCCCGCGCGCCGTGGCCCCGGTGTCGGATCGCAGGATCGCCGTCCGGGTGTGTGAGAACAGGGGGACCGGAGGAGACCTGGCCCTGGCCCAGGCGCTGACCCAGGAAATCACCGGGAAACTGCGTGGGATCGCCGGACTCAGGGTGATCGGGCAGGAGAGCATGCGGCGCTACGAGGGGAGGGCCACGCCGGCCACGACCATCGGGGGGGACCTGGGCGTCGACTATGTGCTCGGCTGCACCGTGGAGTGGACCCGGCGCGAGGACGGGGAGGCCCTGGTGCGGGTCCGGTCGGAGCTTCAGCGGGCCGGCGACAACACGGTGCTCTGGACCCTGGCGCCCGATCCCCAGCCGGTCGGGGACATCATCGCCTTGCAGGCCACCGTGGCCGACCGGGTGCTCGACGAACTTCGGATAGGGTCGACGGAGGCGCAACGTCAGGCGCGAAGGCGTTCTCCGACAGTGAGCCTGGCAGCGTATCAACACTACCTGACCGGACTCGCACGAGTGGCCCTCACCACCCAGGCGGCTCGGGAGGAGGGGCTCCGGTCGTTCGAGCGTGCGATCGCGCTGGATTCCTCCTTCGCACTCGCCTGGGCCGGTCTGGGGCTTGCCTGGCTTCACCTCCCCCCCTTCTGGGACCGTCACGACTCGACCGGGAACCTCGCGCCGAACAGCCTCGAAGCCTATCGGCGGGCGGAGGAGGCAGCAGGTCAGGCGCTGCGACTCGACCCCACGCTGGTGGAGGCCCGTGTCGTGCTGGAGTCGGCCCGATTCTATATCTCGTGGGACTACCGTGCTGCCGTCGCGTCGCTGGACAGGTTGACCCTTCAAGCCCCGGATGACCTTTACGCCCAGCAGCGTTACCGGATGGCCCTGGTCGCGGCGGGCCGGTTTCCTGAAGCCCTCGCCGTGTCGCGCCGGGCGATCGATCTCGACCCTCTGCACCCGGTCACGAATACTTTTCTGGCTGTTGACCTCGCCCGGATGGGAGAGACCGAAGAGGCGATCGCGATTCTCCGGCGGGTGGTGGGATGGAACCCCGATTTTGCCCAGGCGTTCATGGTGCTGGGAACCCTGCAACTCCAGGCCGGGGCGCGCGGCGCGGGCGCCGACACCGCCACCCGGTTCCTGACGCTGCGCGGCTACCCCGCGTCGGCCACCGACAAGGTCCGGCGCGCCCTGGCGGGTACCGGCCCGGTGTCGGAGGCCATCGAGGTGCTCGACGACCTGCAACGCGGTATCTGGGAACCCGAGGGTCGTCTTGCCGGGTATTACGCCCTGCTCGGGGAGCGGGGCCGAGCGCTGGCGCTCCTGGAGCGAGCCAAACGGCAGCACGTGGGCGAACTTCTCTTTCACCGATCGATGCCGTTCTTCGTGTCCCTGAGAGGAGATCCGCGGTTCGAGGCGACCTGGGAGGAGCCTCTGCCCGGGAGTGGGGAGTAGGAGGAGGGAGACGGCGGACCGCGTCGACCTCCGCTTGACAACCGACCCGCAGCGGTGCCCTTTACTGTTTCCGTAAGCAAGAGTCCTGTCCGGGAATCGCCCCGCGATCCCGGGTCCGCCATTCGACCCGAGCCGCTTCGTGACCGCTCCGCTGCCCGCAGCTGTGGGCCTCTGGGAATCCGAACTGTGGGACGAGTTGCTCGCCAACCTCGACGAGCGGCGCGTCATCCCCATTGTGGGTCCGGATCTCCTCGAGGTGGAGACGCCGACCGGTCCTGCCCGCCTGGAAACGTGGTTGGCCGCACAGTTGGCGGAGCGGGTCGGACTGCACGATCTGCCCGCCCCACGCACGCTCAATGAGGTGGTCTGCGCCCACCTGCGCCGGGGACAGCGCCGGGAGGCGCTCTACCCCCGTCTCAAGACGATCTTCCAGGAGGCGGCCATCACCCCGCCGCCGGTCCTGCGAAAGCTCGCCGAGATCGCCCATTTCGACCTGTTCGTCACCACCACGTTCGACCCCCTGCTCGAGGAGGCCCTGAATGCCGTCCGATTCAGCGGGGAACAGCGAACGGAGACCATGGCCTACTCCACACGCGAGGCGCACGACCTGGCGGTGCCGAAGCGCGACCTCCGGGCCCCGCTGGTCTACCACCTCTTCGGCCGACTCTCGGCGTCTCCCTCCTATGTCCTGTCCGAGGAGGACCTGCTCGAATTCATCTTCGCCCTGCAATCCCCGGCCCGGGCGCCGGAGCGACTGTTCGATGAACTGGAGCGCAACCACCTGCTGCTTCTCGGGGTGAATTTCGCTGACTGGTTTGCCCGGATGTTTCTCCGCACCGCGAAGGGACACCGCCTGTCGGAGGCCCGCGAGGTGCTGGAGATCCTGGCCGACTCCCGCACGCCGGGCGAGCAGGGGCTGGTCACCTTCCTGGCGCATTTCAGCAGCCGCACACGGGTGTTCCAGGGGACCGCCGTCCAGTTCGTGGACGAACTCCACCGCCGGTACCGGGAACTCCACCCCGCGGAGGAGACCGGTCCCGGGCTCGCGTACCACGACGAGATGCGCCCGGGGTCGGTCTTCCTGAGTTATGCCAGCGAGGACCGGCGGGCGGTGGAGCGCCTCAAGGCGGGGCTCGAGGCGAGCGGGATTCCAGTCTGGTTCGACCGGGATCAGCTCAAGGCCGGTGATCACTGGCGTGATCTGCTGCGGCACAACATCGATCAGTGCAGTCTTTTCATCCCCGTGCTCTCCGCCACCACCGAGCGCAAGATCGAGGGCGAGTTCCGTCGCGAGTGGCGCTGGGCTCTCGATCGCGAGCAGCGGATGGCCGGAGGGCGGGTGTTCATTCTCCCCGTCGTGATCGACGAGACCGAGACCTTCACAACCGCCGAGCGACGTTTTCTCGAACTTCACATCGCCCGGGTACCCGGAGGGGAGGTCTCCCCGGATTTCGGCGACCGGGTCCGGCACATTCTGGAGCGGGTCGCACCGGCGGCGGAGGGGAGGAGGGGGGCGCCATGACCCCGCGAGCGTCCCCCGTCCCGGCGGGGCGGGAAGATCCCGTCGACACCGCCAATCCCTGGCCGGGGCTGGCCGCATTCCGTGAGGGAGCCCACGCCTTCTTCCACGGGCGCGCGGCCGAGATCGAGGATCTCGAACGCCGGGTGCGCCGGAAACCCCTCACCGTCCTTTATGGCCAATCGGGACTGGGCAAGACCTCCCTGCTGCAGGCGGGGCTCTTTCCCCGGCTCCGCGCCGAGGGGTTCCTTCCGGTTCCCCTGCGGCTGGATTATGCCGCGGCCGCAGAGGATCCGGCCGCCCAGATCAGGCACGCCCTGGCGGAGGCGTTTCGGTCCGCCGGCCTCGATGCGGGCAACCGGTTTGTCGAGGGCTCGGTCTGGGAATGCTTCCACCGCCTCGAGGAGGAGGGAGAGGGGGAGACGTCCGCGCGCCCGGTCCCGGTGCTGGTGTTCGACCAGTTCGAGGAACTGTTCACCGTGGGCCGGGGCCCGAGCGAGTCGCAATCCCGGGGCGATCTCGTGGTCGAGGAGCTTGCCTCTCTCATCGAGAACCGTCCTCCCCGTGCCCTCGAGGCCCGCTTCGAGAGCCACCCCGGCCTGGTGGAGCGGTTCGACTTCGAGCGACAGGACTACCGGGTTCTCCTGAGCCTGCGGGAGGATTATCTCCCCCATCTGCACGACCTCCGGGGGAAGATCCCCTCCATCACCCTGAACAGCATGCGGCTCGGCCGGATGGATGGGGAGCGGGCTCTCCAGGCCGTTCTGCGGCCCGGGGCGGACCTGGTGGCGCTGCCCGTGGCCCAGGCCCTCGTCCGGTTCGTGGCGGGGACCCCGGAAGCTCGGAGGACCGGTCATGCGGCCTCCAGCGCGGGGGCCGAATTCCGCGCCCTGGAGGTGGAGCCGGCCCTGCTCAGTCTCTTCTGCCGCGAACTCAACCAGAAGAGAATCGCCCGGGGCGACGCCGAGATCTCCCTCGACCTGGTGCGGGGTAGCCGGGAGGCGATTCTCCAGGAGTTCTACGAGGGGTGTTTTGCCGACCAGCCTCCGGCGGTCCGCGCCTTCGTGGAGGAGGAGCTCCTCACCGAGTCGGGGTTTAGGGAGAGTCTCACCCGGGAGCGGGCCGAGCAGGAACTGTCCCGCCGCGGCGCCCGGCCCGGGGCTCTCGATGTGCTCATCAACCGGCGTCTCCTGCAGGTGGAGGAACGGCTCCGGGTGCAGCGTGTGGAGCTCACCCACGACGTCCTGGCGGAGGTGGCGCGCCAGAGCCGGGTCGGCCGCCGGCATCAGGAGGCCCTGGAGGAGGCGGAGCGTCAGGCGGGCCAGGCGCGAGAACTGAGCCGCCGGGCCCGCCGCCGCTCCCTGCTGATCGGAGCGACCGCCCTCGGCATCGGGGGACTGCTGGCCCTGGGTGGTCTGGTTGCGATCCGGCAGAGTCGACTTGCCCGGGAGGCAAGCGTGAAGGCGCAGGTGGCGGAGAGTCTGGCTGTGCAGCGGGCCGAGGATGTGACACGGTTGAACCGTGGCCTCGTGGACAGCGCAGCGATTCTGTCCAACCAGAGGGACGAACTGGGCCGTCAGGCGGCGGCCGTGGCTGCGGCGCTTCGCCAGCAGGAGATGCTTCGGCGTGATGCCGAATCGAATGCCGCCCAGGCCCGGGATCTCGGTGCGGCTGCCGCGCGGCGGCTGGAACAGATCTGTGACTACAGCCTGGCCCTCGCCTCCGCGCTCTCGGCGGAAGTCAACTCCCAGCAGCTTCCCGATTCGCGCAGTGGCGAGGACGGCGGAGGAGGGGCGGCCGCCTCCGAGGTGTTCCAGGAGTATCTGCAAACCACGAACCGGCATTTCGACAGCCTCTATGTCCAGGACTCCTCCGCCGCCTGTGTCCGCCAGATGCGGGCCCGGATCAAGGTCATTGCGGCCGGCGCGGCCCAGGAACGGAACCGACGGCAGGAGATCCTGCGGTGGAGCCGGGAGGGGCTCGGAGCGGTGCAGGCGCTGCGCGACCTGGATGACGCGGGGTCACGGCATCTGGCCCAGATCCTCTACACCGACCTGGCCTACTACCTCTGGCTCGTGGACGACACGACCAATGCGCAATCCGCCGCCGTGGAGGGCATCACCGTTTCCCGGGTTCTGGATGCCCGAGACAATCGCAACACGCTTTTCCGTCACGCACGGCTCCACCAGATGTACGGCAACGTCTGGATCGACCGGAAGGAGTATGCCCGCGCCCGTGAGGAAGTCCTGGCCGGGCTTCGAATCGCCGACAGCGGCCTCCGCCGCGCCGATCAGGATTCCCTTTCTCTCCTCCTTGCCCGGAGCCAGCTGTCCCTCCGGCTCGGAGCGTTGGATACCCTGGCCGGTGCCCATGAAACCGCCGCCCAGCATTACGCCGAGGCGGTGGCGAGTGCCGAAGCGCGTGTGTCCCACCGTCGAACGCGGGCCACGGTGGAGTGGTTGGGCCGAACCCAGGAATGGCTTGGAAACCTTTCCCGGAGCCTCGGCCGGTACGACGCGGCTCGGACGGCGTGGGCGAATGCGGCCCGCACGCTGCAGGACACGATTCTCCCGGTCGCCACAGCCCTTCCGCACCTGGAGCGCATCCAGCGATCGGCCATCCGCCTGGAACTGGCGGCGGCGGACACGGGACGGGCGCTGGAGCAACTGAGGCTCCGGCTCCGCCTGGACTCGGCTCGCGTACGCCAGACCCGCGGCCTCCCGGCGGCCCTGGATACCCTCGCCAACGCGCTCACCCTGATGGGCAGTGTGGCCCAGGCATCCCGCCGGTTCGATCTGGCCATCCGGGCCCGCGCGGAGCTGATCGGTGTTCGCCGTGATCTTCTCCGCTTCGAGGGTCGCACGGCTCGGTCCAATCTCGCCATCGCACTGGGGAACTCCGCCTGGAGCAGGCTCTTCGGCAGGGAGGGGGAAGAGGCTGTGAAGGAGGCGATCGAGGGCCTGGTCGTGGATTCATCCCAGACCTACATCTACACCAACCTGGCCCACGGACTCCTCCAGAGCGGCCGGGCGCGTGAAGCCGAGCAGGTGTACCGGGGGTGCAGTGCGGTGCGGTATGGGAATCCGCCGTCTCACTTCGCTGAGGTGGCGCGTCAGGATCTGCGCGAACTCCTGGCCGCCGGGGCGGTGGACCAGCACCAGGTGGATCGAGCCGAGGACTGGCTCGCCGGCCCGCGGGGAGAATGCGCGGTGCCGGAAGCCCTCACCATGACCGCTCGGACCCGGTGAGTCTCGCACGGTCGCGCCTGCCGACCGAATTCAGGACGATCTGGTTGTGCCGGCCCGTGAGCAGGACACCTGGCACCGGTGCTGTTTCCACAACTCCGGAGAATCGCCTCGGGCTGGTTCCCATACGTTCTGGTCCTGGCGGGGGGGCAGGGGAGGAGGAGTGGGCTCGGTGCCACCACAGGCAACGGTCAAGCCCGCATTGTAGCACGAATCAACGGTAGGAGAAAGTCGCGATGGCCACCTCCGGCCTCGGGGGGATATCGTGAAGAGTTGGCGCCATTCATGGGGCACCGCGCCGCGCCCGGGCTTCAATCCGGGCGAACAAGACGTTGCGACACTCAGGCTCCAGATTGGTGCAGTCAGACCGGGGCGAACAAGGTCTCAAGGTCCAAAGTAAACGCGGTTCGGGCACCTGCGGGGTGCCACCGGAGTGCATCGTGAACGACCACCGGTTTCGTGGCACCGGCTGTCCAGCACTCCACTCGATGGGCAATGGGGTCGACCACCCAGTAGAGCGGAACCCCTGCCTCCTGATACAACCGTCGCTTGGCTCCCCGGTCTCCCCGGTGACTCCCGGGCGAGAGAACCTCCGCCACCAGCAGGAGAGTCTGCACCCGCCGCCAGTCGAGCGTCCTGATCTCGTCCCACGGTGCCACGAAGACGTCGGGTTGCACCAAGGAGTCCGGCCCCCAGGAGATGTCGCCGGGGACGCGAGCACCATGCCCACCGGTGCGGTGGTGAGATACCGTGTGAGCGCATCCGCTAGTCGGACCACCACGATCTGATGCCAGAGCGAGGGCGCCGGGGTCACGACCAGCTCCCCGTGGGCTGTTTCGTACCGGGACCCGTCCGGAGGCAGGCCGAGGACCATCTCGGCGGTCCAGAACTCGCGGCGTGGGGACAAGGCAGGCATGCCCATACGTTCGTCTCGGCGGTGGAGGTTGCGCAAGGGGGGGGGAGAAAAAGTGGTGGCGCATACCCAAGAATCACCGGTATCGGCGGGATCGGGGCACCGTTTCGGCTCAGCGGTGACCCGGAAAATGCGTGGCGGTATCAGAGAGTGGGGAATCGGTGAGGGCGGCGCCAACGGCAGCGAGTCCGTGGGGGCGACCTCTGTGTGTTCTCGGGGTCACCGAGAAAGCACCTGCTCACGCGGAGACGCGGAGACGCGGAGGGGAGTGCGTGGCCGCGATTCTGGGAAACTCCGGTGCATGAGAAATGGGTGGCCCCACCCCCCACCAGTGATACTCGCCACTGCTCCCGGTTCCAGGAAGCGGTATTCCACCTCCGCGGCTCCGCGTGGGAACATTCCGGATCCCGGCCCGGTGCGATTGCCACAGGGCGGACGCGTGAGGACAGCTTGACCAACTTGACCAACAGGGCCGCCCCGCGGTACCTTCTCAGGCAATCGGAGGTGCCATCATGAAGAAGCACGCGGTACGGGAATCAGTGAACCTCTACGAAGCCAAGACTCACCTCAGCGCCCTGGTCGAACGGGCCGCGGCAGGAGAGGAAATCGTCATCGCCAAGGCGGGACGGCCCAAGGCGCTGCTGGTGCCACTCGCGGACCCTGGAGTGCGCCGAGTGTCGGGTCGGGGCCGGGGGCGGTGGCGGGTGGCGCGGGACTTCGACGCGCCGTTGCCCCCGGACATTCTTGATCGCTTCGAGGGACGGGAGTGAACCTCCTCCTGGATACCCATGTGCTCATCTGGTGGGACGAGGGAACTCGGCTCTCCCGGGACGCCCGGTCCGCGATCCGTGGTGCGGACCAGGTGTTCGTGAGCGCCGTCTCCGCCTGGGAGGTCGCGATCAAGACGGCGCTCGGCAAGCTCCGGCCCAGCCGCACGGTGGCCGAAGCCGTGGAGGAGTCGGGGTTCGAGGAACTCCCCGTGTCGTTTACCCATGCGGCCCTCCTCGCCACGCTTCCGCCGAACCATCGGGATCCATTCGATCGGATGCTGGTTGCCCAGGCCCGATGCGAAGGTCTCGTCCTGGTGACGCGGGATCCCGTCTTCCACTGCTACGACCTTCCGGTGCTGAAGGCCTGACGGCAGGGCGATGTAGAAAAGGTGAGGGTCTACCGGGTGAAGGGAGTAGGGGGTAGGGAGTAGGGAATAGGGGCGGGGCGCAGCGTCGCCCGAGGCCAGGATGTTCCCGGTACGGTAGGGAATAGGCGATAGGGACCAGGGGGTAGGGGATCGGGGCTGCTCGCGAACGGCCCCTACCGCCTGTCTATGCCCGCCTGCACCCTGCCGTCCGGACGCCAGGTCGGTCGTCGAACGGGGAGTGGAGGACGCAGCCGACGGGAAGTGCACCGACCCGTCTCCATAGATCCCTCGCTTTGCGCGCGGGATGACGATCAACCAGGTATTCCCAGGTCCCTACTCCCTACTCCCTACTCCCTACTCCCTACTCCCTGTCGTCCGCCTACCGCCCGCCGCCTTCCCACCATACAATTCCAAGGTACCCGTGCCGGTTCACCCTCAACCCGGTTTCCTCATGCGTCTCCCGCACCGCCCGATCCCGTTTCTCCTTGTCCTGCTTGGTGTTGTCCTGCCGGTCCAGGCCCAGCAACCCGATCCCTCCCTCCTCACCGTGGAGCGGATCTTCGGTTCGGCCGACTTCCGGGGCGAGTTCTTCGGACCGGCCCGCTGGCTCGATGGGGGGGTGGCCTACACCACCCTGGAACGGGCCGGGGACGGGCGGGGCCGGGATCTGGTTCGCTACGAGACCGAGCGGGGAACCCGGACCATCCTGGTGGCGGCGAGTGCGCTCGTTCCCCCGGGTGCGGACGCTCCCCTCGCCATCGAGGACTACGCCTGGTCTCCCGCGGGAGACAAGCTTCTGGTCTATACCAACAGCGAACAGGTCTGGCGCGCCAACACGCGCGGCGACTACTGGGTGCTCGACCGCACGAGCGGTGCCCTCCGAAAACTGGGTGGGCCCGAAGCCGCTCCTTCCACCCTGATGTTCGCCAAGTTCTCGCCGGACGGAAACCGGGTCGGATACGTGCGCGAGCACGACCTGTACGTCGAAGATCTGGCGGCCGGGACCATCACCCGTCTCACGACGAATGGCTCCCGCACTCTGATCAACGGCACCTTCGACTGGGTGTACGAGGAGGAGTTCGGCCTGCGGGACGGATGGCGCTGGAGCCCCGACGGCCGGACCATCGCCTTCTGGCAGCTCGACGCCACCGGGGTGCGCGACTTCCACATGATCCGCACCACTGATTCGCTCTACTCCACCGTGGTTCCGGTGCAGTACCCCAAGGCGGGGGAGGCCAACTCCGCCGCCCGGGTGGGGGTCATCCCGGCCACGGGAGGAGAGATCCGCTGGTTCGCTCTCCCCGGCGATCCCCGCAACACCTACCCGGCCCGGATGGAGTGGGCCGCCACCTCGGAGGAGGTGGTGATCCAGTACCTCAACCGCCTCCAGAACCGTCTCCAGCTCCTGCTCGGCGACGCCCGCAGCGGGGCGGTCCGGCCCATCCTGGTGGAGGAGGACAGCGCCTGGGTCGACGTGGTGGACGACATGGTCTGGATGGAGGACGGGAAGGCCTTTACCTGGGTCAGTGAACGGGATGGATGGAACCACCTCTACCTGGTGAGCCGCGACGGAAAGTCGGTGCGGCTCCTCACCCCGGGTGACTACGACGTTCTCAACGTGTTGTCGATCGACACGCGCGGGGGACATGTCTACTACATCGCCTCTCCCGAGCAGCCGGCCCAACGGTACCTCTATCGGGCCCGCCTCGACGGGAAGGGGAGCGCCGAGCGGCTTTCCCCCGCGGGAGCGTCGGGAAGCCACGGTTACACCATCTCCCCCGATGCCCGGTGGGCATTCCACACCATGTCGGCCTTCGGGCTTCCTCCGGCCATCGACCTGGTCCGGTTGCCCGACCACCGGCCCGTGCGGGTCCTTGCCGCCAACACGGCGCTTCGGCAGAGGATGGAGGGACTCCGGCGCGGTCCCGTCTCCTTTGAGACCATCGAGGCGGAGAATGGGGAACGGCTCCAGGCCTGGGTCATGAAACCGGCGGACTTCGACTCCACACGGCGGTATCCTGTCCTGTTCTATGTCTATGGCGGCCCGGGAAGTCAGACCGTGCTCGACAGCTGGGGCGGGAGCCGATACCTGTGGCACCTGATGCTCACCCAGAAGGGGTACGTGGTCGCCAGCATCGACAACCGCGGCACCGGCGCCCGCGGGAGCGCCTTCCGGAAGATCACCTATGGCCGACTCGGTGTGGTGGAAACGGAGGATCAGATCGCCGCGGCCCGGGCCTTTGCCCGGCGGCCCTGGGTGGATCCCGCGCGGATGGGGATCTGGGGATGGAGCTACGGCGGGTTCATGACCCTCAACAGTCTCTTCCAGGGGAACGATGTGTATCGGATGGGGATCGCCGTGGCGCCGGTCACCCACTGGCAGTACTACGACAACATCTACACCGAGCGTTACAACGGTTTGCCGCAGCAGAATCGCGCGGGGTACGACACCGGGTCGCCCTTGTCGCACGTCGCGGGACTCACCGGCGATCTCCTGCTCGTGCATGGCACCGGAGACGACAACGTCCACTATCAGAACTCCGAGGCGCTCATCAATGCGCTGGTGGCGGCCAACAAACCGTTTGATTTCATGAGCTATCCCAACCGGAACCACAGCATCTCCGGAGGCACCACGTCGGTGCATCTCTTCTCGACCCTGACCCGTTATCTGGATGAGCATCTGCTCCGACCTGTTCGGGAGGCATCGTTGACCCCGTGAGGTCGGGATCCACCTCAACCCGGGAGGCACACCATGCAGTACGAAGCGATTGTGGAACTGCTCGACTGGGCGGGAGGGCATGAGCATGCGGTGCGGATCACCACGTCCGACCATAACACGGTCCACGGAATTCCCACCAGCGTCGACACCCATGTGGCGGCGCACGAGGTCTACATCCGCCCCCTGGGCATCGAGGATACCGAGATCGCCATCTCCCTCGGGGCGATCGAGTCGGTGGAACTGGCCTAGGGAGTCTCTGATCAATCGTCATCCCCGCGAACGCGGAGATGACGGGCATGGACGTCCGGTCACATTGATCGGCGCCTTCCTGGGGTTGCGCAAAACGTTGCGAGCTGAAACATTTCACCGGCCCGCTCCGTACCGGCTGAGGTAACCTGGAGGGTGCCCGTGGACAGACAGACGCTGGCGGTGATGATCCCGGTTCTTGCGGTGTTTTTCGCGGGGCTCGTGGCGCTGTCGCGCACCGCCATCGGGAAGGCGCTGGCCCGGCGGATCGGGGGCGAGACCGGCGCCCACCTCGATGAGCATCGGCTGGCGGTCCTGGAGGATGACATGGAGCGGCTCCGGCAGGAGTTGATGGAGACCCAGGAGCGGCTCGACTTTGCCGAACGGCTCCTGGCGGCGCCGGCACGAGGAGGGAGTGGAGAGGAGTGAGAAGCGAGAGAATGCGCGACGCCGGGGAGGGCGTTCGAGATGGGTGAGCTGGTGCCGATCTTCGGGATGCTGACGGGGATAATCGTGATGACGGTCCTCGGCATCACCATCGTGAAGGTGATGAACGGGCCGGTGGGAAAGGCGCTCGCCAGGCGCATGGGGCACGGCGCTGACGGCGACCAACCCTTCCCGGAGATCGAGGCGCTGCTGGAGCGCGTCGAGGCGCTGGAACACCGACTCGTGGAGACGGAAGAGCGACTGGAGTTCACCGAGCGGTTGTTGAGCGACCCGACGCGCCGCATCGGAGGGGCCTAGCCGATGGAGGATATCCTTGCCATCACCTTCCTGTTTGGGGGTGGCACGCTGGCGGCACTCTCGTTCAGCCCGATCGGCCGTGCCATCGCGGACCGCATCCGGGGGAGAAAGGGTCCGGAAGGGCCGGACCAGGCGCTCCTGGACGAGGTGGAACAGCTGAGAGTGGAATTGACCGAGGTTCAGGAGCGTCTGGACTTTGCCGAGCGGCTGCTGGCGCCGAGAGGAGTGAGTGAAGAGAAGTGAGAAGTGAGATGGCACGAGACGTTCGCCGTGCGTGGAATCGCTCCCTAACCGGAACCAAGGCGGCTGGTCATGGAAGGCGTGCTCGCAATCATCTTCATCTTCGGCGGCGGAACGCTGTTCCTGCTGTCGGTGAGCCCTGTCGGGAAGGCCTTTGCTGAACGGTTGCGGGGGCATCCCTCCGCGACCCAAGACCCCGAGGTTCTCGACGAACTGCATCAGCTCCGCCAGGACGTGGTTGAGCTGCAGGAGCGGGTGGATTTCGCGGAGCGGTTGCTCTCCGATGGACGGCGAGAAGCGGGGGCGGGGAATAGGGAGTAGGGAGCGGGGAATAGGGGGTTGGCGGTTGGGACCGCAGACGGAACGTCACCCCGGCGAACGCCGGGGTCCAGCGGTGGAGAGCGCACTGGCGGACACACATCCCGGGAGGACACACCACGATGCCACCAATGGAACAGGCCGCAGGGATGCTGATCCAGGTTCCAGCTCCTCCGCTGCCGCCGGAGGTGGTGGTCCTCCCCGGTGGCCCCCCCGAGGAAGTGATCCTGTTCGTGAGCCTGGCCGTTTTGGCCGCGGGATTTTTTCTTCTGCGACCGCTCTTCCGCGCCTGGGCTCGGCGCATCGAGGGCGGGGCGACCTCCCCGGAACTGGCCGCGGATGTTGAGCAGATGCGGGAGCGCCTGCAGGACGTGGAGATGCTGCATCAACGGATCGGGGAATTGGAGGAACGCGTGGACTTCGCGGAACGATTGCTCGCGGAGGGGAAACGGCAGGAAGTGATGGGTAGGGGCGGCTCGTGAACCGCCCTGGGGTGTCGGGGACTGGGCATCGGGCATTGGGAACAGCCTGATGGACACGATCGGTCATTTTGCACTCTTCCTCTCCGTGGGTATCATGGGAGCCGCCCTGTTTCTGGGGCCGATCGGCCGGGGGGTGGCCCGCCGGATCGAGGGGCGGCATGGCGATCCTGGGGGCATGGATGAGCTGAGGGCTCGAGTGGCCGACCTGGAGTCGCGGAGCCCGGTGACCGGGGAAACCGACCTGGTGGCGCAACGGCTCCTGGAACTGGAGGAACGAGTGGACTTTGCGGAACGTCTGTTGACGAAGAAGGAAGTGAGTGGAGAGGAGTGAGAAGTGAGTATAGATTTCAGGCTTGAACCGCGGTTCGGCACCGGACCGCAGAAGGGATCCGGGCATGGTCACGCAAGACGACATCCAGTCGTACATCGATCGCCTCGACAGCGAGGTGATGACCACCGAGGAGGTGGAACCGGGATTGTGGGTGGCGCGGACCAGCGATGGGGCGGAACTGGTGGTGAACTACGCTCCCCCGGTGGTGATCCTTCGTGTCCGAGTCATGGAGAGCCCCGAGGATGACGAGAAGCGCGCCGATCTCTTCCGGCACCTCCTGGAGCTGAACGCCCGCGACCTGGTGCACGGCTCCTACGGACTGGAGGGCAACGAGGTCGTCCTCACGGACACTCTGGACCTGGCCGATCTCGACTTCAGCGAATTCCAGGCAAGTTTCGACTCGATCACGCTGGCCCTCGCCTCCCATCTCGGGGCGCTGGCGACATACCGCGAAAGGTAAGGCCATGGGACTCTGGGACCGTTTCACCACGATGTTCAGGTCCAACATCAATGATCTGATTTCGCGGGCCGAGAACCCCGAGAAGATGCTGAACCAGCTGATTCTCGACATGAAGTCGCAGCTCGCCAAGGCCAAGCAGATGGCCGCCTCCGCGATCGCGGACGAGAAGAAGCTCCACGCCGACGCCGAGGCGATGAAGAAGTCCGCCGAGGAGTGGGAACGGCGGGCGATGCTCGCGGTGCAGGAGGGGCGGGACGACCTCGCCACCCAGGCGCTCATGCGCTACAACGAGAGCCTCCAGGGTGCCCAGCAGCTGCACGAAACCTGGGTCAAGCACAAGGCCGACACCGAACAGCTCAAGACCTCCCTCAAGTCGCTGCACGACAAGATCGAGGAGGCGAAGCGGAAGAAGAACATCCTGGTGGCCCGCGCCAAGCGCGCCGAGGCTCAGCAGAGAATCCACGAGACGATGGCGGGGATGTCCGACAAGAGCGCCTTCGAGTCGTTCGAGCGGATGGCGGAACGGATCGAGGACGTGGAACGGAAGGCCCTCGCCGCCGCCGAACTCCAGGAGGAGTTCCAGGGCGACGACCTGATGAAGCAGTTCGAGTCGCTCGAATACAAGGGAAGCGCCGACCAGCAGCTCCTTGCCCTCAAGGCCCGCATGGGCCTTCTGGGCGAGGGGGAAAAGGCCGAAACACGTCAGCTCCAGGCCGGCGACGATGATACCGAGGACGCCGAGGTCATCGAGGACGACGGTCCCCCCGGGGGCGGAAGATCCTCCTGACCGGCCACGGGCTCGCCGAGCGGCGGGCCCTTTCCACATGTCACCTTTCACCCTTCAAGCTTCGAACTTCACACTTCGAACTTCAAACTTCATATGCCTCGGTTTCTGATTCTGGCTGACGGCGACTTCGCGCCGATGACCTCGAAGACCGCCAACTCGGTCATTCGCTACCGGCCCGACGGTGTCGTGGCGATACTCGACCGGTCGCGCGCAGGTCAGACGGCGCAGGCGGTGCTCGGCTTTGGGGGAGGCATTCCGGTCGTAGCCTCGGTGCGGGAGGGTCTGGCCCTCGGGGCCGATGCGGTGATGATCGGAATTGCACCGATCGGGGGCCGCCTCCCCGAGACCTGGCGCGACTGGCTCCTTGAGGCGCTGGAGGGAGGGTGCGATCTCTGGAGCGGTCTCCACACCTTCCTGGCCGACGATCCCCGCCTCGCCACCCGGGCCCGGGAACTGGGGCGGACCATCCACGACCTCCGCCGGCCGCCCGCCAACCTCCCGGTCGGCTCCGGGAAGGCGCGGGAGGTGGAACCGTTCGTACTCCTGACGGTGGGGACCGACTGCAACGTCGGCAAGATGACGGCCCAGCTTCAGCTCACCTCGGCGTTGAATGCGCGGGGGGTGCGAACCCGGTTCGTTCCCACCGGGCAGACCGGAATCCTGATCGAGGGGTGGGGCATCGGAGTGGATGCGGTCGTGGCCGACTTCATCGCCGGTGCCGCCGAGCAGCTGGTGCTGGAGGGGGCCCGGGACGCTGACATCGTGATGGTGGAGGGACAGGGGAGCATCAACCACCCCGGCTACTCCGGCGTCACCCTGGGTCTGCTGCACGGGGCGTGTCCCGATGCCCTGATCCTCTGTCACCAGGCGGGCCGGAATCACATCGGGGAGTACCGGGAAGCGGGGTGGACCCGGATCCCCCCGCTCACCGATTATGTGCGCGCCTATGAGCTGATGGGCTCCATGGTGCATCCGACGAAGGTGATCGGCGTCTGTCTCAACACGGTCGGAATGACCGACGCTCAAGCGGCAAGAGAGTGTGAGGCGGCCCGGCGGGAGACGGGACTTCCGGCCACCGATCCGGTGCGGTACGCGGAGGATGGGTCGCTGGTGGAGGCGATCCTGCGAGCGCGCGAGGAGTATCTCCTCCGGTCTCCGGGCTGAAGGACACCTCGTCGCCCTCACACACGTACACGTACCCGTACTCGTACTCGTACACGAATCGCCCGGGTTCTCCGTGGGATGGAACTCACACGAAGACACGAAGGCACGAAGGGTGGAGGAGGCTCACGCGAAGACGCGAAGACGCGAAGGAAGCGGGATCCTGAGCGTATGTCGGAGTGTCACCCCGGCGCACGCCGGGGTCCATGGTCGAGCATCCAGAGACTCAGCGCGAAGGCACGAAGAACACGAAGGGTGTATGAGACTCACACGAAGACACGAAGACACGAAGGGAGTTAAGGGCACACGCGAAGCCGCGGAGACGCGAAGGAAAGCGGGATCCTCAGCGTATGTTGGAGTGTCACCCCGGCGAAGGCCGGGGTCCAGTGACCGCCCATGTTGGCGGACTCGGGCCGAAGGCACGCCGACCACCGGGGGGTATCCCGTGGGGTATCCCCCCTGGT
>JBGSKF010000117.1:0-4936 GCA_041741375.1 Gemmatimonadales bacterium
GTTCATGGTGACGCGGGCGCTGGGAATCGGGCCGGCGGCGTCATTGCGGGGGTCGGGCGTGTTCGGGGAGCGGGAGACGCTGGTGGTGGCGGACTTCCGGGCGCCGGCGTCGGACTCGACCCTGGGGCCGACCGTGGCCGAGGCGCTCCGCACCGATCTGGGACAGTCCCAGGCGCTGACCGTGCTGTCCAAGGCATCACTCCGCGAAATGCTGACGCTCATGGCCCGGCCGTCCGAGAGCACCATTCCCTTTGCCCTGGCCCGGGAGATTGCGACGCGCGAGGGAGCCAAGGCGGTGCTCGATGGGGAGGTGGTCCGGCTCGGCTCGAGCTACGTGATCTCCGCCCGGCTGGTGTCCGCTCTCGACGGCACCGAACTCGCCACCTTCCGGGAAACGGCCAGCACCGAGGACGACTTGGTGCCAGCTCTGGGAAAGCTTTCGAAGGCGGTACGCGAAAAGGCTGGGGAGTCCCTCAAGACGATTCGCGCCAGCCAGGACATGGACCGGGTCACCACCCCGTCGCTGAGCGCGCTCCGCAAGTATGTGGATGGGCTCCGGCTGGCGGATGAGCAGGGGGACATCGAGCGCGGCCTGGCCTCTCTGGAGGAAGCGGTGGCACTCGATACCGCGTTTGCCATGGCGTGGCGAAAGATCTCGGTGCTGCTCAACAACGAGGGTCGTGAGCGGGAGCGGGGTCTGGCTGCCGTAGCCACCGCGTTCCGCCACCGCGACCGACTCACCGAGCAGGAGCGGCTGCTGACCGAGGGCTACTATTATACGAGGGGCCCCGAGCCGGACCGGACCAAGGCGCTCGCGGCGTACGAGGAGTTGGCCCGCATCGACCCCAGCAGCTCGGGGGCGCTGAACAACGCGGCCGTGGTCCACATTGACCTCCGCAACTGGGAGCGGGCGGAGGAGTTGTTGCGCGAAGCGGTGGATCGACGCTCTTCCTTCGCCACACGGTTCCTCAACCTGGCTGCGGCCCAATTTGCCAACGCTCGGATCGAGGCGCTCGATTCAACCGCGGCGGCGTTCTACGCGGCCTACCCTGGCAGTACCTATTTGTGGGAGATGGAGAATCTTCAGGCATGGGCCCGGCGGGATCTGGACCGCACCGACTCGATCGCGCGAGCCGCGTTCGCACGGGGGCGCACCCTCCGGGAGACCACCAGCGCTGCCGGCTTCGCCGGGACGCTGGCCTCCCTTGAGGGGAAGCCGCGGGAAGCCCTGGGGTGGAACACCAGGCGGACGGCGGCGACCCTGCGGGCCAATCCCTCACCGACGGTCCGGTTCCAGTTCGCTCTCGATTCGGCATTCTCGGCCCTCAACGCGAATGCCCCGGCGGAGGCCAGGCAGTACATCCAGCGTGGGTTGTCCCGCGTGCCGATCGACGACATTCCGGTCTCGGAACGGCCGTGGCTTGCCTTGGCGGTCCTTGCGATGGAGAGTCGCGACCCGGGGCTGGCTCGCCGGGCCCTGGCGGGGTTCGAGAGCGACCTGGCCGCCGCGTCGGTGGATCGCGAGGGGGAGAGGGCCTTCTTTGAGTCCCACGTGGCGCTGGCCGAGGAACGGTGGGAGGAGGCTGTGCCCCTCATTGGGGAGGCCGATCGGCGCTTCGCCATAGATGAGCGCTATGCCCAGGCGATTCTGGCGCACGCGCATGACCAGGCAGGGCGCCCCGACTCGGCCATTGCTCATTACAACAAGCTTCTCGACATCCCTCCTGATATCAATGGGGTAGAAGGCTACTGGACCCCACGGGCGCATTATCGCCTGGGTGAGCTGTACGAGGCCCGCGGGGACCGGGAGAACGCGACGAAGCACTACACCGAATTCGTCAGCCTCTGGCGGGACGCGGAGCCAGTGCTGCAACCGATGGTAAGGGAGGCTCGGCAGCGGCTGGAGCGGCTGGTGGCGGAGAAGGGATGAACAACGACGCTTGAAGTGTGAAGTTCGGAGTTTGCGGCGACGGGTTCTGAAGGACTGGGGAACACTCCATTCCCGGGGCTTTCGCCCCGGGCTCGGCGGTGCGGTGGCTCGCGCCACCGGGTGTGCAACCACCCATCATGCGTCAAACCCCGGCAGGATCGTCACCCCGGCGAAATCCGATGGCTCTGGCCTTCCCGCCAGCGGAACAGAAAACCACGAAAGGCACGAACAAACACGAACATGAGGGCTGTTGCTTTCGTGCCTTTTCGTGCTTTTCGTGGTTCCATTCCTGGGTTGATCCATCCTGGCAGGTGAGGGTGTTGGGCGTTGGGAAGGAAACTCTGATTAATTGGCGGGAGAACCAATGCCGTCATTCCCGCGCAAGCGGGAATCCATTCTCCTCCCGGTTCCCTCGTGGAAATGGATCCCCGCGTTCGCGGGGATGACGATTGATCAGAGATTCCGGAACAGAAAACCACGAAAGGCACGAACAAACACGAACATGAGGGCTGTTGCTTTCGTGCCTTTTCGTGCTTTTCGTGGTTCCAGTAGGTTCCGATACAAATTCTCGTGGGGTACCGGCTACTCGTACTCGTGTACGGGTACGAGTACGTGTACGGACCCCCTACACCCCATTCCCTACTCCCTCCACCCTACTCCCTACTCCCTCCTCCCTCCTCCCCTTTCACCACAACTTCGTCTGCAAACACCCAGCTGGGCCGTCCCGCTCCGGCGTGCCGGTCCGGCAGCGGCCCCGAGGACCGGGCCCGCACCCGCACCCATCGGGCTCTCACCGCGCTCGGTGGCGACACCACCAGGCGCATCTTTACGGGGCGGTCGTCGGGGAGGGCCTCCTCCCGCGTCATCGCCCCCACCTCCTGCCACGCGGCTCCGTCCATGGAGAGCCAGACGGTGAACGCCGAGGGGGCCACAATCCAACTGCGGAAATCGTGGAGGAAGGAGCCGGTGACCTCACGCACGTCCGCCACCCGCCCCAGGTCGATCGTGGCCTCGAGGTCGGTCCCGAGCCACCCCTGCCAGAACCCGTCGTGCAGGTCGGTGGAACCGAGTGCATGGTCGGTGAGGGTATACGGCCCGGTGCCCTGATATCGGGGTGACGGGGGAGACGCGAGTTCCACCGGGCACCCCCACGCGAGGTGCGGCTCCAGGGTGAAGCGCCGGCCCAGGGGGAGAACGTTCCCGTTCAGCACCGCGGCGACGGTGACGGTGCCGGAGTCGGGAATCGGGTCGGGAGTGGTCCGGATCTCGATTCCCGGCATCCCCGGTACCGCGCGCACGTACACTTGCCGGGTGACCGAATCGTACCCCGGCTCGAAGGTGGCGAGCGCCCGGTCCGCCGGCCCGAGGGTGACGCCGAGCCGGGAGAGGCGGGTGTGGTGGTCCCGTTCGAGGCGGGCCCGAAAATCGCGCCACTCCCGTGGGCCCCTGGCCCACACCGCCTCGGCGAAGGCGAGGAGCCGGGGCCAGACCATTGGGTCCAAGTTGGCGGCGGTGATGTGCTCGGACCAGAACGCCGCCTCGCTCCCGAGCAGGCGTTCCGCGGCGTCCGGCGGGATGCTGTCCGGGAGAGGGTCGAAGGCGTAGACCCGTTCGAGGGGGAGGCCATCGGGGGGAGCATTGAGATAGGCCTCGCCGGGCGAGGCGATGATCGGGGCGCCGGCCATGAGCGCGGCCCGGGTTCGGTCGGGTCCGCGCCAGGCCTGCACCACGACGCCGGGAGGAAGGGGACCGCGGTCCATGACTTCGTCCCATCCGATGAGAGTGCGGCCTCTCTCTGTGAGGGTCCGCGCCATCCGCCGGGTGAACCATCCCTGCAACTCTCCTTCGGTTTCCAGTCCCTCGGCGCGCATCAGGGCCTGGCAGGGGGCGCACGATTGCCAGCGGAGGGTGGGGACCTCGTCGCCACCCAGGTGGATCCAGGGGGAGGGGAAGAGCCGGAGCACCGTGGCCAGCACGGTGTCGGCGAACTCCAGGGCGCGGGGGCTTCCGATGCACAAAACGTCGTTGAACACGCCCCAGGTGGTGGGGACGGTGAGGGAGTCGCCGGTGCAGCCGATCCAGGGATAGGCAGCGATGGCGGAGGAGAGGTGGCCGGGGAGGTCGATCTCGGGGACCACGGTGACGTGGTGGCGGCGGGCGTGGTCGAGCACCTCGCGGATGTCGTCCGCGGTGTAGAAGCCGCCGGTGCGGGTGCCGTCCTCCTCGGTGCGCCAGGCGCCGACCGAGGTGAGCCGCGGGAGCGCGGGGACCTCGAGGCGCCACCCCTGGTCGTCGGTGAGGTGCCAGTGGAGCACGTTCAGCTTGTAGCGGGCCATGAGGGTGATCTGCCGCTTCACCTGCTCGGCCGTGAGGAAGTGCCGGGCGACGTCGAGCAGCACCCCGCGCCAGCGGAAGCGGGGGCGGTCCTCGATGACCACTTGAGGGATGGCCCAGGCGCGCTCCGGGTCCCGGGTGGCGCCGGGGGGAGTTTCGAAGCCGGGCGGGAGGAGCTGGAGCAGGGTCTGGACACCGTGGAAGAGCGCGTCGGCATCGGCGCCGGTGATCTGGATTTCGTCCCGGATGACCTCCAGCCGGTAGCTCCCCTGCCCAAGCGTGCCGCCTGGGGTGATCCGGAGGAGGATGGTGCCGGCGCCTGGGGCCGGCTCGGCGCGGGTCTGGATCGGGGCTAGCTCGAAGCGGAGGTAGTCGGCGACGTCGCGAGCGGCGGAGTCGTCGGTGGCGGCCACGAGGGCAACGCCGTTCCCCAGGACGAAGGGCTGGCCGGTGCCGAGTGTGAGGTGCTCCGGTCGGGGGACGACGGCGGGCCAGGCGGCACCCTGGGCTGCTGCGAGGGCGGGGGTGCCGAGTGCCAGCGCAAAGCAGGTGGCGAGGATGGAATGAAGTGGGAGACGGGTGGGGGCGGCGGGCATTGGGGGTCCTGGTCGGGGCACGGGATCGGGGAAAGGTGGGGTGGGGCGGGGCCGGAGGGAACCGGGCGAGGGTCTG
>JBGSKF010000118.1:0-3929 GCA_041741375.1 Gemmatimonadales bacterium
ACCACCGGCGCCCGGCCCGACTCCCTTGCGGCCCGGCCCGACTCCGGCGGGACACGACGGTGACCGACTCCCGCCGCCGACTCCCCTCCGTGGATCGGATCCTGCAGGAGGCCTCCGATCATCCCCGCTTGCGCTCGGCACCCCGTCCGCATCTGGTGACGGAGATCAGGGCGCTCCTGTCCGACCTCCGCGCCCGGCGAATCCCCTTCCCCGAGGACTGGGCGGACACTGTGGCCGATCGGATGGAAACCGAACGGCGCTCTACCCTCCATGCCGTGATCAACGCCACGGGGGTGGTGCTGCACACCAACCTGGGCCGTGCTCCCCTCGCGGAGGAGGCCGTCGCCGCCCTGGCCGAGGTGGGCCGGAACTACAGCACGCTGGAGTACGATGTGGCCACCGGTACCCGGGGCAGCCGTCACGACCATGCCGCCCCCGTCCTGGCCCGGTTGACCGGCGCCGAGGAGGCGTTGATCGTCAACAACGCCGCCGGTGCGCTGGTGCTGGCGCTGAACGACATCGCCGCCGGACGCGAGGTGATCATCTCGCGGGGGGAACTCATCGAGATCGGAGGGGCCTTCCGGATTCCGGACATCCTGGAGCGGAGCGGAGCGCGGCTTCGGGAGGTCGGCACGACAAACCGGACCCATCTCGAAGACTACACGCAGGCCATCGGCCCCGACACCGGGGCCCTGCTGATCGTGCACCGTTCCAACTTTGCCCAGACCGGATTCACGGCTACTCCGTCTCCCACCGACCTGGCCGCCCTCGGACGAGCGCACGGTCTTCCCGTGCTGTATGATGTGGGCAGCGGACTCCTCGCGGACCTGACCGAGTTCGGGATCCGGGATGAACCGCGAATCCAGGATGCCATCCGAACGGGGGTCGATCTCGTTCTCTTCAGTGGGGACAAGTTGCTCGGCGGTCCGCAGGCAGGATGCCTCGTCGGACGAAGCGGCCTGATCCGAAACGCCCGCCGCAATCCCCTGGCCCGGGCCCTGCGGGCGGACAAGTTCACCCTGGCTGCCCTGGAGGCGACCCTGGCTCTCTACCGCGATCCCGATACCGCCCTCTCCCGGGTTCCGGTCCTGCGCATGCTGACAAGGTCCCCGGCCAGCCTGCGCGCAGCCGCCCTACACCTCCGGGATCTGACTCCCCCCGAATACCACCCGATTCTGACGGAAGGTACCTCGGCGGTGGGGGGGGGAGCCCTGCCCGACCAGGACCTTCCCACCACCCTGCTCTCTCTCGACCCCGGGCCTCTGGGCGCGGACGGCCTCGCTCTCCGGCTTCGATTGGGAGATCCCTGCCTCGTCACCCGGGTCGGCTCGGGCCGGGTTCTCCTTGATCCCCGGACCCTCGACGAGAGCGACCACACCCTGGTGGCCCGGGCCTTGCTTACAGCATCACTATCATGACCTCTCTCACTCCTGCTGTGTTCCTCGACCGCGACAACACCGTGCTCCGCGACCCGGGTTTCATGAGAGACCCCGGGCGGGTCGCCCTTCTGCCGGGCGCGGGGGCGGCGATTCGCCGACTCAACGAGGCCGGTCTTCCCGTGATCATCGTCACCAACCAGAGCGGAATGGCCCGCGGAATCGTGACCCCCGCGGAATACGCCGCCGTGACGGAGCGGATGCATGCCCTCCTGGCCCGGGACAACGCCACGCTCACCGGGGTGTACCACTGCCCGCACCTTCCCGAATTGAGCGGAGAGTGCGAATGCCGGAAGCCGGGAACGCTCCTCTATCGGCACGCGGCCCGGGAGCACCATCTCGACCTCGAACGGAGCTGGTACGTGGGGGATCGGCTCACCGACGTGCTCGCCGCCTCGACCCTGGGCGGACACGGCATTCTGCTCGCCAACGGCACCATCGCCGATGACGATGCCCGGGATCGCGGGTACGCCGTGGTGCAGGATCTGGCCGGTGTCGCGGAACGCGTGCTGGCGGAGAGCGCCCGATCCGCCTCCCTGATCTGAAAGAAGAACGGATCTTCAGACTTTGGCATGGGTCCATGTTCAGCCGGAGCGCCTCTCCTCACCCCGAGAGCCAACCACAAAAAGCACAAAGGGCACAAACCTGCAACCTGAGCACCGGGGCCTCACCTCCCCCCCCGGAAGAAACCACGGATGACAACCATGACGCAGAGTGAAGTGAATTCTGCCGAGACTGGTCCCACGTCGAGTCAGCGTGGGGGGCGAGCCACCCTCCGCGGGATCTCGTGTTTCTTGTGCCCTTTGTGCCTCTTGTGGCCATTCCCCCGCCCGCCTGGCCACCGGAGCCCCTCGGCTCACTCCAAAATCCACCCCCAGGACGACCGAAGGGCCCCGGGAAATGACTGGTTGAAGTTCCCCTCACCCACCCTCACCCACACGAAACCCGGATGAGCCAAGAGAACGAGTCCATGGCGGGCGCATGAGCGCAAACGGGTCCGAAACAGCACGAGATGGAGCGGGCGATTCGGAAGAGAGGGTTCCGGTTTCCACCGCACCTTACGGAA
Organism: Gemmatimonadales bacterium; assembly: GCA_041741375.1. Taxonomy (GTDB): domain Bacteria; phylum Gemmatimonadota; class Gemmatimonadetes; order Gemmatimonadales; family GWC2-71-9; genus OFTM291. The sequence goes on from JBGSKF010000118.1 coordinate 2,503, forward strand.
ACCGACCCGAGCCGGGGGCGGGGTCTGGAGGGATCAGTGCCGCCCGGCGAGGGCCCGAATCCGCCGAAAGTGTCTTTCATCGTGCACGGTCAGCACGGCGAAGCAGTCTCCCAGATTCGGCTCTTCCCCTGATCGAGTGGGTAAGTTAGCCTGCATCCATGAGAGATCGAGATCTGTATAGCAGGATTTTGGGCCTCCCCAGCCCGTGGCGCGTGTCCGAGGTGGAGCTTGCGCTGGGCCAAGGGCAGGTCCGAGTTCATGCGGAGTTGGAGGCGGACGCACCGCGGGTCTGCCCTCAGTGCGCGCAGGTGGTGCCCGGGTATGACACGCGGCGTCGGCAGTGGCGGCATCTGGACACCTGTCAGTACCAGACGATCCTGGTGGCCGAGGTGCCACGGGTGCAGTGTCCCGAGCATGGGGTGGTGACGATGAGGGTGCCCTGGGCCGAGCCCGGAGCGGGCTTTACGGCGCTGTTTGAGGCGTTGGTCATTGACTGGCTGCGCGAAGCCTCCGTCAGCGCGGTCGCGCGGCAACTGCGGCTGAGCTGGAATGCGATCGATGGCATCATGCGCCGCGCCGTGGACCGCGGCCTGCACCGCCGCAACACGAGGGCGGTGTGCAAACGGCTAGGCGTGGATGAGACGTCCTTTCGCAAGCGCCATGACTATGTCACGGTCGTGACCGACCAGGACCGGGGCTGCGTGCTTCACGTGGCGGACGATCGCACGAAAGCGAGTTTGGAGGCGTACTACCACGGCCTGACGAAGAAGCAGCGCACCGCCATCGAGAGCATTGCGATGGATATGTGGGAGGCCTATATCCAGGCCACCGTGGCGCAGATCCCGGAGGCCGGGCGCAAGATTGCCTTTGACAAGTTTCATGTGGCCCAGTACCTGGGGGAGGCGGTCGACAAAGTGCGCCGCCAGGAGCACAAGGTGTTGCTCAAGGCGCACGATGAGTCGCTGACGGGCACCAAGTACCTGTGGCTGACGAAGGGGGGCAACCTGAGTGCCAAACAGCGGCGGGTGTTTACGCCCCTGCGCGACAGCAAGCTCACCACCGCCCGCGCGTGGGCGATCAAGGAGGAGGGCATGTCGCTGTGGCAGTATCGGAGCCGCACCTGGGCCGAGAAAGGCTGGCGGCGCTGGTATGGCTGGGCGATCCGCTCGCGGCTGGAGCCGGTGAAGACCGTCGCTCGCATGATCAAGGAGCACCTGTGGGGCATCCTCAATGCGGTGGTGTTACGCGCCACCAACGGCCCCGCCGAGAGCATCAACAGCCGGATCAAGACCCTCAAGATCCGCAGCCGCGGTTTCCGCAACAAGGAACGCTTCAAGACGGCCATCTATTTCCACCTGGGCGGCCTGAATCTCTACCCAGCTGGTGTCAAGTGAGGCCGGTTACCCACTCAATCGAGTGAAGACCCG
>JBGSKF010000119.1:0-23709 GCA_041741375.1 Gemmatimonadales bacterium
ATGCCGGGGGACAACGTGCAGATGACGATCGAGCTGATCACGCCGATCGCGATGGATGAGGGCCTGCGGTTCGCGATCCGGGAGGGTGGCCGGACGGTGGGCGCAGGGGTGGTCACCAGGATTCTCGAGTAGTCCGGTCCGACTGGAGAGGGGCGTTGCATGGCGCGCGATAAAATCATCCTGGAGTGCACCGACTGCAAGAGCCGGAACTACTTCACGGACAAGAACAAGCGACTGCATCCGGAGCGGGTGGAGTGGAAGAAATTCTGCCCCCGCTGCAACCGGCATTTGCCGCACAAGGAGTCGAAGTAGCCATGGCCGAGATCGAATCGGCCCCGCCGTCCGGCGGTGTGGCGGGCGCTCTGGTGGGTACCCGGGACTTTCTCGTGGCCGCCCAGGCGGAGATGAAGAAGGTCACCTGGCCCACCCGGGACGAGCTGGTCAAGGCGACCCGGATGATCGTGATCTTCTCGGTGGCCCTGGGCATCACGATCGGCCTGGTGGACCTGGTGCTGCAGTTGATCTTCGTCACCGGCATCGCGTCCCTGGCCCGGTGAGACGATGGAGTATCGCTGGTACGCCATCCAGACCACATCCGGGCATGAGAACAAGGTAAAGACCCTGTTGCTCAAGCGGATCGCCGAAGACCCGCGGGCCCCGGAGGAGAAGCTCGTGCGCCAGGCCCTGGTCCCGACGCAGACCTCGGTCGAGATCAAGGCGGGCAAGAAGGTGGAGGTGGAGCGCAAGCTCTACCCCGGGTACGTGCTCATCGAATCGGGGATGAGCCAGGAAGCGCAGCACCTGGTCAACAGCGTGCAGGGCGTGATCAAGTTCGTGGGGACCGGCCGGCTCCCGCAGCCCCTCCGGCCCGACGAGGTCAACCGGCTGCTCGGCGTCGTCGAGGAGTCGGCGGAGGCCGGCCCGAAGGAGGAGATCCCGTTCCTGGTCGGTCAGGCGGTGGAGATCACCGAGGGGCCGTTCTCCGACTTCAACGGCACGGTCGAGGAAGTGGTGCCGGACAAGGGCAAGGTGAAGGTCTCCGTGAGCCTCTTCGGACGGCCCACCACCGTGGAGCTGGATTACCTCCAACTCCGGGGACACTGAGGACGAAGGACTCGAGGTCACACCCCGCGTGGGGATCGTGACCCCCGGCCCGAGCCAACCGGCTCGCAGGGCGGGCCCGCGACCGCGCGGGTGATCGCGGCAGACGGCGTCGTCCCGGGGACGGCCCGGACACCAGATTGAGGAGAGATGGCAAAAAAGATCATGGCCATGGTCAAGCTCCAGTGTCCCGCTGGAGCGGCCAACCCCGCACCGCCGGTCGGTACCGCTCTCGGGCCGCACGGCGTGAACATCATGGACTTCTGCAAGCAGTTCAACGCCAGGACCCAGTCCCAATCGGGCATGGTGATCCCGGTGGTGGTGACCATCTACGCCGACCGGACCTTCACCTTCATCACCAAGACGCCGCCCGCGGCGAACCTCCTTCTCAAGGAGACGGGGATCGCGAAGGGGAGCGGCGTCCCGAACCGGACCAAGATTGGTCAGGTGACCCGAGCCCAGGTCCGGAAGATCGCCGAGATCAAGATGGTGGATCTCAACGCCGCCGACCTCGAGGGCGCGATGAAGATGATCGCCGGGACCGCGCGGTCGATGGGAATGGAGGTCGTCGACTGATGCCGGTCCATGGAAAGAGATTTCAGGCGGCGGCCGGGAAGGTGGACCGCAAGCGGGACTACCCGATTTCCGACGCCGTGGCGCTGGTCAAGGCCAATGCCTTTGCCAAGTTCGATGAAACCGTCGACGCCGCCGTCCGTCTGGGTGTGGATCCGCGCCACGCCGACCAGGTGGTGCGCGGAACCGTGGTGCTGCCGCACGGGACCGGCAAGTCCGTCCGCGTGCTGGTCGTGACCCAGGGCGAGCGGGTGGCCGAGGCCGAAGCGGCCGGCGCCGATTTCGTCGGCCTGGAGTTTCTCCAGAAGCTCAAGGACGGCTGGCTCGAGTGCGATGTCATCGTGGCCACACCGGACGTGATGGGGCAGCTCGGGCAACTGGGCCGCATCCTCGGTCCCCGCGGACTGATGCCCAATCCGAAGGCGGGCACCGTGACGATGGATGTGGCGCGGGCGGTGAAGGAAATCAAGGCGGGCAAGATCGAGTTTCGGGTGGACAAGACCGGCAACGTGCATGCACCGATCGGCAAGGTCTCGTTCAGCACGGAGCAGCTCACGGAGAATCTCTCCGCGTTCCTCGACACGATCGTGCGCGCCAAGCCCTCGGCGGCCAAGGGCACCTACCTCCGGACCGCCACCATTTCGAGCACCATGGGGCCGGGCGTCCGGCTTGACACAGCGGGGTACCGATGAGCACCAAGGAGGAACGTCAAGCAACGGTGGACACGCTGGCCGACCGGCTGGACACGTCCCCGAACATCTACGTCACCGATTTCAGCGGCCTGGACGTGGGAAAGATGACCACGCTCCGTCGCCGGTTGCGGGAGGCGGGCGCCGGGTTCGTGGTGGTGAAGAACACCCTGGCCCGGCGGGCGCTGGCCTCGCGGCAGATCAGCGCGTTCGACGACCAGCTGACCGGCCCGGTGGGTCTGGTCCTGGCCGGGGTGGATCCGCTCCCGGCGGCGAAGGTCATCGGCGATTTTGCACGAGAGTTTTCCAAGCCGACGGTGAAGGTCGGCCTGGTGGACGGGAAGGCGGTCGAGGCGGCCTACGTGGCGCGGCTCGGCACCCTCCCGTCGCGTGAGGTCCTCCTGGCGCAGGTCGCCGGGTCGCTCAACGGCATCCTGTACCAGATGGTCAGCGTCCTCGAGGCGCTTCGCGAGCAGCGTCAGGCGGAATCTTAACCGTACGGAGAAGGAACACGACGATGGCGAACAGCACACTCAGCAACGACGAGATCCTCGAAGCAATCGGCGGCAAGACGGTGGTCGAGCTGGCCGAGCTCATCGATGCCTTCAAGGAAAAGTTCAACGTGACCGTCATGGCGGCGGCGCCCGCGGCCGGCGGGGGCGGAGCCGCTCCGGCGGCGGTGGAGGAGCAGACCGAGTTCGCGGTCATCCTCAAGGAGGGTGGCGCCAAGAAGATCCAGGTGATCAAGGTGGTGCGGGAGCTGACCAGCCTGGGTCTGAAGGAGGCCAAGGACCTGGTGGATGGCGCGCCGAAGACGGTGAAGGAAGGCGTCTCGAAGGCCGAGGCGGAAGAGATCAAGAAGAAGCTGGAAGACCAGGGCGCGGTCGTCGAGCTGAAGTAGGTCCAGGGATGCGACCCGGTCATTCGGACCGGGCCGCCCCGGGCCCGACTTCAGTGAGGCGACATGCGATTGACGGCGAATCCGACAACCCCTGATGATGGACACGCCCCGCGGCACCCCCGGCATCGGCCGGGTGGTCCGCGCGGGGCCCTTTGTGCTGCCCCGAGAGTGAGCCATGCCTGACACCTTGCCGACGATTACCTTCGCCAAGCGGGAAGGGGGCATGCCCATGCCCCACCTGCTGGATATCCAGACCCGCGCCTTCGAGTCCCTGCTCGTGGCAAACGAGGAGGGAGGAGAGCGGCAGGATGTGTCCCTTGACCGGGTGTTCCGGGATCTGTTCCCGATTTCCGATGTCAACGGAAAGTATGAGCTCGATTACAAGAGCTACGCCCTGGGGGAACCCAAGTACGCGGTCGAGGAGTGCATCGAGCGCGATATGACGTATGCCGCTCCCCTCAAGGCCACGTTGCTCCTCAACGTGTTCGAGGACGTCGGGGATCAACGGCGGCTCAAGAACCAGATCGAGAAGGAAGTCTATCTCGGCGAGCTGCCGATCATGACCCCCCTCGGGACCTTCGTGATCAACGGAGCTGAGCGGGTGGTGGTCAGCCAGCTGCATCGGAGCCCCGGGGTGGTGTTCGAGGAGAGCATCCATCCCAATGGCCAGCGCCTGTTCTCGGCCCGGATCATCCCGTTCCGCGGATCGTGGGTGGAGTTCACCATCGACATTCACGATGTGGTGTATGTTCACATCGACAAGAAGAAGAAGTTCCCCGCCACGGCTCTGCTCCGGGCGTTCGGGTACGGAACCAACGCCGAAATCCTCTCGCTGTTCTTCTCGCGGAAGGACCTGGACATCACCGCCAGTCTCGAAGGCCGTCAGGGCCGCCGGGAGGTGCTCGGCTCGCTGCTGGCGGAGGGCGTGCCGAATCCCGAGGACCCCGAGGGAGCGCCCCTCGGCGCCGTGGGCGACGAGCTGACGGCGGAACGGGTGACCGCGATGCGGCAGGTGGGCATCAGCACGGTGTCGGTCTTCGCGGGGTATAGTGCGCTCGATCTTCGGGAGGTGGAAGCACCCACCACCACGCGCGAACGGGAAAAGGTCATGCTCGCCTTCCCGGTGGCGGATCCCGAGACCGGCGAAGTGCTGGCCGACGGGGGGAGCGAGGTGACGGACGACCTGCGGGACCGCCTGATCGCCGCCGGGGTGCAGAAGGTGGATGTCCTCCTTCCCTCGGGCCGGCCGGAATCCCCGCTGATCAAGAACACCCTGGCCAAGGATCCGACCGCAACCGAGGCGGAGGCACTCGAGCAGATCTACTCGTTGCTGCGCCCCGGCGATGCCCCCAACCTGGAAACGGCGCGTCTCCAGCTGCAGCGACTCTTCTTCAACCCGAAGCGATACGATCTCGGACGAGTCGGGCGCCACAAGATCAATCAGCGCCTTCGCCTGCGGACCGATCCGAACCATACGGTCCTCACCGAGGAGGACTTCATTTCGATCATCCGGTATCTGATCGATCTGGCGGACGGACGGGGCCACACCGACGACATCGACCACCTGGGCAACCGCCGCATCCGGTCGGTGGGGGAGCTCATCGCCAATCAGTTCTCGGTGGGCCTCTCACGGATGGCGCGCCTGGTCAAGGAGCGGATGAGCATCAACTCCGATCCCGAGAAGATCTCCCTGGATGACCTGGTGAACGCCCGGACCGTGTCGGCGGTGATCCAGGCGTTCTTCGGGTCGAGCCAACTGTCCCAGTTCATGGACCAGACGAACCCGCTCGCCGAGCTCACCAACAAGCGGCGCCTCTCCGCTCTCGGACCCGGGGGACTGACCCGGGAACGGGCCGGATTCGAGGTCCGGGACGTCCACTATTCCCAGTATGGCCGGATGTGTCCGATCGAGACTCCGGAAGGCCCGAACATCGGCCTGATCACCAGCCTGTCCACGTTCGCGCGGATCAACGACCTCGGCTTCATCGAGACGCCCTACCGGGTGGTGCGGCAGGGGAAGGTGACGAGCGAGATCCAGTGGCTCTCGGCCACCGAGGAGGAGGACTACACGGTGGCGCAGGCCAACGCGGTCCTGGATGCCTCCGGGGCGTTCACCGAGCCGCTGGTTCTGTGTCGCCGAGGCGATGACTATCCGTTGCTGCCTCCCCCGAAGATTGATTTCATGGACGTGGCGAGCGAACAGCTCGTCTCCATCGCCGCCGCCCTCATTCCCTTCCTGGAACACGACGACGCGAACCGCGCCCTGATGGGTTCCAACATGCAGCGGCAGTCGGTGCCTCTGGTGTTCCCGCGGGCCCCGCTGGTCGGCACCGGGCTCGAGGGCAAGGTGGCCCGGGACTCGGGAGCGGTGATCCTGGCCCGCCGGGAGGGCGTGGTCACGCGGGTCACGGCCGACGAGATCCTGGTCGACGCCGGGGAGGAGGCCCTGCCCACCGATGTGCCGCTGGCCCGGCTGGCCCGGCACGACCGGTACCGGGTGAAGAAGTTCTGGCGGACCAACCAGGACACCGCCATCAACCAGCGCCCCCTCGTGCAGCAGGGGGATCGCGTGGTGCCGGGACAGGTTCTCGCCGATGGAGCCGCCACCGAGGACGGTGAACTGGCCCTGGGCAACAACGTGACCGTCGCCTTCATGCCCTGGTACGGCTACAACTTCGAAGACGCGATCGTGCTGTCGGAACGGCTCGTGAAGGATGACGTCTATTCATCCATTCACATCCAGGAGCTGGAACTGCACGTCCGGGACACCAAGCGCGGACAGGAGGAGATCACCCGCGAGATCCCGAACGTGGCGGACGAGTCGCTGGTGGATCTGGACGAACGTGGCATCATCCGCATCGGGGCGCACGTCAAACCGGGCGACATCCTGGTCGGGAAGATCACCCCGAAGGGGGAGACCGAGCTGTCGCCGGAGGAGAAGCTTCTCACCGCCATTTTCGGGGAGAAGGCCAAGGACGTGAAGGATTCGTCCCTGAAGGTGCCGCCCGGGATGAAGGGGACCGTGATCGACGTCAAGATCTTCTCGCGGGTGGAGGACCAGGTGGTCGAGAAGGATCGGGGCGAGCGGATCGGCGAGGTCCGGCGCATCGAGCACGAGGAGAAGACCCGGATCAGCGCCGTGATGCTCGACGAGCTGCGGTACCTGCTGGAGGGCCAGGAGGTGGCCCTGCTGCTGCGAGCCGGGAGTGTCGAGGAATATCGTCCCTCCGGAACGAAGCTGACCGCGACGGTTCTGAAGGACGTGGATCTGACCGAGGCGGACCTCAAGACCCTCCGGGTGGCCAACAAGACGGCCAATGAACGAATCCGGGCGACCATCGAAGCGGCCACCCGGGAGCGGGCCCGCGTGGAGGAGAAGGCCGAGGACCAGATCGACAAGATCCTGCAGCCGGACGAACTCCCGCCGGGCGTGATCCAGCTGGTGAAGGTGTATCTGGGAGAGAAGCGCAAGGTGTCCGTCGGTGACAAGATGGCGGGCCGCCACGGGAACAAGGGCATCGTGGCCCGCATCGTCCCCGAGGAGGACATGCCGTTTCTCCCCGATGGCACTCCGGTGGACATCGTCCTCAACCCGCTCGGCGTGCCGAGCCGGATGAACGTGGGGCAGATCCTCGAGACCCACCTGGGCTGGTGCGCCCGGATTCTGGGATTCAAGGCGAAGACGCCCGTCTTCCGAGGGGCGGCCGAGGGAGAAATCGGAATCCTCCTCCGGCTGGCCGGCCTCACCTGGGCGGTGGACTCGCTCCGGTTGCCTCAGCCCGCGCCGGAGGCGGGGCCGGCCCTGATCCAGACCCTGCAGGAGGATATCCGCGCCTCGGGGGAACAGCGGACCAAGCTCGATCACATCGACCTTGCCCTGCTGGGGCGGAAGGATGCCCATCCCACCATCAAGGCCCTCTTCAAGGACATCGAGGGCTGCGTCCGGGCGGCCGGAGTGACCCTGGGCGAACGCCTGCAGGAACAGGCCCGAGTGGAGGTGGCGCATCACGAGGCGCTTCTCGAGGGCGCCGAGTCGGCCGCGGAACGGAAGGAACTGGAGAAACTTCTGCGGGCCCTTCGGACGGCCGCCGCGGAAGATGGCGCCACCCACCTGGAACAGGCGGGACAACCGGCGATCGCGGCGGTGGTGCGTGGCAAGGTGTCGGCGGACCAGGTGTCCGCTGCGGTGGGGGAGCTCATCCAGTACGCGGGGTTGACGCCGTCGGGAAAGGTCCGCCTCCGGGACGGGCGGACGGGGCAGACGTTCGCGACCGAGGTGACGGTCGGGACGATCTACATGCTCAAGCTCTCACACCTGGTGGACGACAAGATTCACGCCCGGTCGATTGGTCCCTACTCGCTGGTGACGCAGCAGCCGCTGGCCGGCAAGGCCCAGTTCGGCGGGCAGCGGTTCGGCGAAATGGAGGTGTGGGCCCTGGAGGCCTACGGGGCCGCGCATCTCCTGCAGGAGATGCTGACCGTCAAGTCCGACGACGTGAACGGACGCAGCAAGGTGTACGAGGCGATCGTGAAGGGCCAGAACCTGCCGGAACCGGGCATTCCCGAGTCGTTCAACGTGCTGGTCAAGGAGCTCCAGGCCCTGGGGCTCAAGGTGACCCTCGGCACGTCCGCAGATAGCGAGGAGTAGCGTCGATGATCGATTTTCGCAGCGGGCGGGAGCCCAAGAGCTCGAGTTTTGACCACATCAGCATCCGCATCGCGGCTCCGGAGGAAGTCCGGGGGCCGCGGGACCCGAAGGAACGGGAGCGGTTGGAGCTGCAGGGTCAGCGGACCTGGTGGAGCTGGGGCGAGGTCACCAAGCCCGAGACGATCAACTACCGGTCGTTCAAGCCCGAGAAGGATGGCCTGTTCTGTGAACGGATCTTCGGTCCGGTCAAGGATTGGGAGTGTCATTGCGGGAAGTACAAGCGGATCCGCTATCGCGGAGTGATCTGCGATCGGTGCGGAGTTGAGGTCACGCTCAGCAAGGTACGGCGGGAGCGGATGGGGCACATCGAGTTGAGCGTGCCGGTGGCGCACATCTGGTTCTTCAAGACATTGCCGTCGCCGATGGGAAATCTGATCAGCATCACGCTCCGGGACCTGGAGCGGGTGCTGTACTACTCGAGCTACATTGTCATCGAGCCGGGCAAGCAGGAGGTGGAGACCAACCAGCTCCTCGACGAGGATGATTACCTCACCCTGCGCCAGAAGGCCAAGGACGAGGGGGACGTGGCCTTCCGGGCCGACATCGGCGCTCCCGCGATCCGGGAACTGCTGGCCCGTCTGGACCTCCGGAAGATCGCGGAGAGCCTCCGGAACAGCATCGCCACCGAGACCAGCCAGCACCGGAAGAAGCAGGGCCTGAAGCGGCTCAAGATCGTCGATGCGTTCCTCTCCTCCGGGGAAAACGGCGACCAGCCAAACAATCCGGCCTGGATGATTCTGGATGTGATTCCGGTGCTGCCGCCGGATCTCCGCCCCCTGGTCCCGCTCGACGGGGGCCGGTTCGCCACCAGCGACCTGAACGATCTCTATCGCCGGGTGATCAACCGGAACAACCGGCTGCAGAAGCTGATCCAGCACCGGGCGCCCGAGGTCATCCTCCGGAACGAAAAGCGGATGCTGCAGGAGGCGGTCGACGCGCTGTTCGACAACGGCCGTCGGTCCAAGGCGATCCGGGGACGCGGCAAGCGGCCGTTGAAGTCGCTGTCAGACATGCTCAAGGGCAAGCAGGGCCGCTTCCGGCAGAACCTGCTCGGCAAGCGGGTCGACTACTCGGGACGGTCGGTGATCGTGGTGGGTCCGGAACTCCGGCTGCATCAGTGCGGCCTGCCCAAGGCGATGGCCGTGGAGTTGTTCAAGCCGTTCATCATCAACAAGCTGGTGGAAAACGGGATCGCGGAGACCGTCAAGCGGGCCAAGAAGATCGTGGAACGCGAGGGGCCGGAGGTGTACGAGATCCTGGAGGAGATCATCCAGGATCATCCGGTGCTCCTCAACCGGGCGCCGACCCTGCACCGTCTTGGCATCCAGGCCTTCGAGCCGAAGCTGGTCGAGGGCAAGGCGATCCGGATCCACCCCCTGGTCTGTGCCGCCTTCAACGCCGACTTCGACGGCGACCAGATGGCGGTCCACGTGCCGTTGAGCTTCGAGTCCCAGCTCGAAGCCCGGGTGCTGATGGTGTCCTCGAACAACATCCTCAAGCCCTCGGACGGGCGGCCGGTGGCCGAGCCGTCCCAGGACATCGTGCTGGGGTGTTACTTCCTGACCAAACTGCCACCGGGATTCGAGGAAACCCTCCGGGTGCAGCCGGACGAGGCCACGAAGGTGACCCTGTGGAAGGATGCCCCGCATTACGGGTCGATCGCCGAGATCGAGATGGCGCTCCTGCAGCGTCAGGTCGGCTACCAGAGCGCGGTGCACTTCTGGTACGTGCCCCCGGCCGGTGCCGTGGATCCGCGTCCCCGGTGGTATCGCACCACGGTCGGGCGGGTGCTGTTCAACAACATCATCCCCCGGCAGGTCGTGGCGGAACTCGGGTTCCGGGATGACCTGATGCGGAAGAAGGCCCTGTCGGAAGTGGTTCTCCAGAGCTATCGCCGGGCGGGCCTCCGGGACACCGTGGATTTCCTCGACCGCCTGAAGAAGTTCGGCTTCGAGTTCGCGACCCTGGGGGGAATCTCGATCGGGGTCGAGGATCTCGAGATCCCGGCGGAGAAGTTCCAGTTGATCGATGATGCGGCCAAGCGTGTGGCGCGGTTCCAGCGCGCCTATAACACCGGGCAGATTACCTTCGGCGAGCGGTACAACAAGGTGATCGACGCGTGGACCCACGCCAACAACGACGTGGCCGAGGCGATGATTCACTCGTTGAGAGCGTCGCGGGGCGGATACAACCCGGTCTACATGATGTTCGACTCCGGGGCGCGGGGCAGCCGGGACCAGATCCGGCAGCTGGCGGGCATGCGCGGACTCATGGCCAAGCCGCAGAAGAAGCTGACCGGCGGAATCGGGGAAATCATCGAGAGTCCGATCCGGTCGAACTTCCGGGAAGGCCTCACGGTGCTGGAGTACTTCATCTCCACCCACGGCGCCCGAAAGGGCCTCGCGGACACGGCCTTGAAGACGGCGGACGCCGGGTACCTCACTCGGCGGCTGGTCGACGTGGCCCAGGACGTGACGGTGAGTGAGGAGGACTGCGGAACCATTCTGGGTCTGGAGATCACCGCCCTCAAGGAGGGCGAGGATGTCATCGAGACGCTCCGGGAGCGCGTCCTGGGGAGCGTGGCGGGAGAGGACGTGTTCGATCCGCACGAACTCGATGAGGATGGCGATCCGAAGCTGCTGGTCCAGAATGGAACTCTGATCGACGAAGAGGCGTCCAACGCCATCGACGAAGCAGGGATCGAACGAATCAAGATCCGGTCCGTGCTGACCTGCGAGGCACGCCGTGGCGTGTGCCGGATGTGCTACGGCCGGAATTTGGCGACCATGAGCATGGTGGATCTGGGGGAAGCGGTGGGCATTCTGGCTGCACAGTCGATCGGGGAGCCCGGCACGCAGCTCACGCTGCGGACCTTCCACATCGGCGGGACCTCGTCGCGCATCGCCGAGGAGGCCGAACGACGGGCACGCTTGGACGGCTTGGTCAAGTACACGGCCGGTCTCGAATTTGCCGATTGCCCAGTGGAGTATGAGGACGGCACCACGGGCAGCATCCGGGTGGCACTGACCCGGGAGGACGAGTCGGCGGCGGACGAGGCGAAGGAGGGGATCCAGGTGGTGGATCCGAACGATCCGTCCCGGGTCCTCAACCGGTACCCGGTTCCGGAAGGCGCGCTCCTGCACGTGCGGGAGGGTGACCTGGTGACGCGCGGGAGCGCCGACGAACGCGCGACCGTGCTGTACACCTGGGATCCGTACAATGATCCGTCCATCGTGAAGACGGACGGAGAGCTGCGCTGGAAGGACGTGGTGCCCGGTGTGACCCTGCGGGAGGAACTCGATGAGGGCACCGGGCTCCGGTCCCTGGTCATCACGGCGGATCCCGATCGGGAACTGCATCCGTCCGTGCTGGTGTATTCCGGAAAGAAGGATCCCCAGGAGTACACCTTGGCCGAAGGATCCCGCATCATCCTCGGATCGCCCACCGATCTGGTGAGCCGGGCCATGGAAATTCCGGATCAGGCCAATCCCTGGTCCTCGAAGTTCAAGGTGGAGGAGCGCCCGATCAACGAGGCCTGGCCCAGCAAGAGCAAGCGGGAGAGCAAGGACCGCACCGTGTTCCTGTCCACACCGGTGAAGGTGGCGCAGGGGGTCACGATCACCCGGATTCCGCGCCAGGCCTACAAGACCCGGGACATCACCGGTGGTCTGCCCCGGGTGGCCGAGCTCTTCGAAGCGCGTCGCCCGAAGGATCCGGCCACCATCTCGGAAATCGACGGGGTGGTCAAGTTCGGCGAAATCAAGCGCGGGAAGCGTGAAATCTACGTCTACCCGGTCGGCCCCGAGGGGGCGATCGCCGAGGGGGAAGAGGCGCAGCTGTACGATGTGCCGGCCGGAAAGCACCTTCGGGTGCATGAGGGGGATCGGGTGCGCGCCGGGGATCGCCTGACCGAGGGTCCGGTGAACCCGCACGACATCCTGCGGATCAAGGGTCCCCGAGCGGTGCAGGAGTATCTCCTGAACGAGGTGCAGGAGGTCTACCGCCTCCAGGGGGTCCGGATCAGTGACAAGCACATCGGCGTCATCGTGCGCCAGATGCTGCAGAAGGTTCGGGTCGAGGCGCCGGGCAGCACCGCGTTCCTCGAGGCCGAATCGGTCGACAAGATGACGTTCCGGGAGGAAAACGACCGGGTGGTTCGGAAGAAGGGCACTCCGGCGACGGCAGAGCCGATTCTCCTCGGTATCACCAAGGCAAGCCTGACCACGCAGTCGTTCATCTCGGCTGCCTCGTTCCAGGAAACGACCCGGGTGCTCACCGACGCCGCGATTCGCGGGGCCCGGGACGACCTCCGCGGGTTGAAGGAAAACATCATCATCGGGCACCTCATCCCGGCCGGCACCGGATTCTACCGGTACGTCGACCTCGAGGTCGATCCACCCGCCGGCTACGAGCCGGCACCTCCGATGGAGGCGGAACCCGAACCCCCGCTCGCCCTCCTCGTGGAGGAGATCGAGGCCTGAGTCGTGGGGGGAGCGTTCCTTGATGACCGATGAGGATGGGGGCGGGGCACTCCGACGAGGGGTGCCCCGTTTCCGTTCGGGAGCATCGGGAACCGGGCCGGTAGCGTGGCGTACAATAGAGTGGCCTCCGAGCCCGGATGAGGTCCGACTCGGATGAACGGGGAGGTCCGGATCGGGATCGGGGACGTTCTCCCCGGAATGGCGCCGGTCGCCCGTTTCCTCAACAGAGATGGACTCTGGCGCGTAAATGCCGTGAGCAGTTGAACTTCAGATGGCCCGTGCCGGCGGACGTTCCCTGGCCCGGTTTGACCGCCGTGTCCTTGAGGAACGATGACGATGCCACTTCCCCCCCGTGCTCTTCGATGGCCCCCGGTTTCCGCCGGGGCCCTGGTTCTTGCGTCGCTCGCGGGGTGTTCCTCGGGCACCGCAGCGGGCACGGGGCAGGGTCCCCGGGGCAACCTCCCGGTGTCCGTGGTCCAGGTGGAGAGGCAGGATCTGACCCGGGAGGTGGTGCTGGCGGGATCGGTCGAACCGGTGCGCTCAATCGAGGTCAACAGCCGGGCTGCGGGAACAGTCCTCACGGTTCGGGTGCAGGAAGGGGATCGGGTCCGCCAGGGACAGCTGATGCTCGAACTGGATGCCCGGGAAACCGCGGCCCAGTTGGAGCGCGCCCGGGCGGTGCTGGCCAATGCGGAGACGGCCTTTCGGCGGAGCGAAGAGATGCATCGCGCCGCCATCATCACGAGCGCGGAGTTTGAGCAGGCCCGCGCGGCCTTTCAGACCGCCGGGAGCGACGTGAACCTGTGGGAAACCCGCCTCGATTTCACCCGGGTCCGGGCGCCGAGTGCCGGAGTGGTGACGGCCAAGCTGATCGAGGCGGGGAGTGCCGTCAATCCGAACCAGCGGCTGTTCGACATCGCGGATGATGCTCTGATGGTCGTGCGGGTGCAGATGTCCGAACTGGATGTCGTGCATGTCCAGGAGCGCGATGTCGTGCGCGTGACTCTCGACGCCCACCCGGACGCGGTGTTGCGGGGGTCGGTGCGCCGCATTTTCCCGAGTGCCGATCCCACCACGCGGTTGCTCCCGGTGGAGGTGGCCCTGCATGAGCCTCCTCCGGGCGTGACGGTGCGGCCGGGCTACCTGGCCCGAGTCCACCTCACCCTTGATTCGCGGCCCGGGGTTCTGGTCATCCCCGCCGCGGCGGTGGGTGCGAGCACGACCGGACCGTTCGCCTATCTGGTGGAGGCCGACACCCTGGTGCGGCGCCCGATCACGGTCGGGCTCACGTCGAGCGGGATGGTGGAGGCGGTCACGGGGCTCGAACCCGGCGCGCTGGTGGTGACCTCGGGTCACCTGGGGCTGCGCGCGGGTGTCACCGTCCGCATCATGAATCGCGCCGCGCTGTCCCCGGATGGCGGAGAGGAGATCCGGAACCCATGAGTCGCTTCTCGATCCCGAGTTTCTCGATTCGCCGGCCCATTGGCACGGTGGCTCTGACCACTGTCGTGGTGGTGCTGGGACTCTATTACGGACGCCAGCTTCCCATCGATCTCCTGCCCCAGATCGTCTATCCGCAGGTGCGGGCCAGTGTGCGGTACCCGGGGGTGGCGCCGGAGGTCATGGAAGAGCAGGTCACCAAGATCCTGGAAACCTCGCTCTCCACGACCGAGAATCTGATCCGTCTCGAGTCGGAAACCTCCGAGGGTCAGTCGAGCGTCAATCTGTACTTCCGCTACGGCACCGACATGAACTTCGCGCTGCAGGACGCGTCGAAGAATCTGGACCGGGCCCGGGCCCGCCTCCCGGAGGAGGCCGAGCCCCCCTCGATCTTCAAGTTCGACCCGTCCCAGTCGCCGGTGTACGAGGTGGGACTGAGCTCGGAGAGCTGGAACCTGATCGATCTGCGGCGATGGGTGGATCTCCAACTCCTGCCCCAGCTCCTGACGGTGGATGGCGTCGCCTCGGTGGACGTGTCCGGGGGGCTCACCCGCGAGGTCCAGGTGATTCTGGACCAGGAGCGATTGCGCTCGTACGGGATGACCGTGAACGAGATTCTCACCGCATTGCGGAGCGAGAACCAGGATATCGCGGCGGGCAACCTCACCTCCGACAAGTTCGAGATCATCGGCAAGACCGACGGGAAGTTCCGGACCGTCGATGACATTCGGAATGTGCTCCTGGCGGTGCCGGGAACCTCGCAGCGGGTGCCCCTCACCGAGATTGCCTCCGTGGCCGACACCAACCGGGAGCAGCGACTCTGGGCCCGGCTGAACGGGGTTCCCGCCGTGAAGCTGTCGGTGCGCAAGCTCCCCGAGGCCAACACCGTCGCGGTGGCGGAGGGAGTTGCCTCCCGCTTCGCGCAACTGGGTCAAGCCCGGTTCATCCCGCCCGAGATCAACTACCGGGTCGTGGCGGATCAGTCCTTCTTCGTCAAGAGCGCGTTGGCCAGCGTACAGGGCGCCGCTCTCGCCGGAGCCGCGCTGGCGATGGTGGTCGTCTTCCTTTTCTTCGGGAGCCTGCGCAAGACCTTCATCATCGGACTGTCGATTCCGATCGCCGTCCTCGCAACCCTGGCCCTGATGGGGTGGGCCGGGCTGACCCTCAACATCATGACGCTCGGGGGTCTCGCCCTCGGCGTGGGGCTCCTGCTCGACAGCGGCATCGTGATGCTGGAGAACATCTTCCGCCTGCGATCGAAGGGACTCGATGCCGAGGCGGCTGCGCACGAGGGATCGGCCGAGGTCACCAGCGCCGTCGTGGCCTCCACGGTGACGAACCTGGCGGCCGTCGTTCCCTTCCTCCTGATCTCGGGGCTGGCGGCACTCATTTTCCGCGAGCTGATCCTCACCATCACCCTGTCGATGGTGGGAGCCTTGCTCACGGCCCTCAGTCTGGTCCCGATGCTGACCGCCCAGCTCGCCAAGATCCGCTGGCAGAGCAACCTGGGGAACTGGCGTCCCATTCGCGCGTTCAATGCCGCGGTCGGCCGATCGACCGACATCTATCGGCGGTTGGCCCGATGGACGCTGACGCATCGTCTCGTGGTGGTCGGAGGGTCGTTCGGCGTCCTTTTCCTGGTCCTGCTTGCCGTTCGTGGCTTGCCCAATGAATTTCTGCCCGTCGTGGATGACGGTGCGGTGTCGGTGAACGTGAACATGCCACCCGGAACCCCGCCGGACCGGACCAATGCCATTGTTCGGCAGATGGAGGAAATGGTGCGCGCCCGGCCGTTCGTCCAGGATATTTTTGCCACGGCGGGGGGGTTCTTCTTCGGGGGATCGACCGCCGAAAGCGGGGGGCGCGGATCGGTGAGCATTCAGCTCACGCCCGCGAGCGAACGGCGCGGCATGCCGGCGTCCCAGTGGGTGGCCGACCTGCAGGAGGAGATCAACGCGCTGGGCGTTCCCGGAGCGCGCATCGGAGTGCGCCCGCCCCGCATCCGGGGCCTTCGCACCAACATCTCCGGATCCGATGTGGCGATCGCGGTCCAGGGGGATGACCTGATTCTGCTGCAACAGATCGCGAACGACGTCCTGAACACGATCAAGGGGATCCCGGGGCTGGAAGGCCTGCAGCTCTCCGCCGAGGATGCGAGCCCCCAGCTCTCGATCCGGGTGGACCGGGAGCGGATCGCCGATCTGGGACTTCGCCCCGCGGATGTGGGACAGAGCGTGCGCACCGCCCTCGAAGGAGCGACCCCCACCCGATTCACCGACGGGACCTTCGAATACGATGTGCGGGTGCGGCTTCCCCGCGAACAATTCCAGAGCGCCGAGGACCTGGGCACCATCGCCCTGTTCGGAGGGCGCGACCAGGCGATCTACCTGCGGGACGTCGCCACCATCCGCTTCGGGTCGGGACCGAGCCGGATCACTCGGGAAAACCAGAACCGGCTGATCCGGGTCACCGGTGATGTGAACCGTTCCCAAGCCACGGTGAGCCAGGTCAACGCCGAGATTCACGACCGGCTCGCCTCCCTCGACCTGCCCAACGGCTTTGCGCTGATCTACGGCGGAGAGGAAGAGGCGATCAAGGAGAACAATCGGAACCTTGCCATCGTCATCGGCATGGCGATCTTCCTGGTGTTTGTCGTGCTGACGGTGCAGTACGAAAGTCTCGCCAATCCCCTGGTCATCATGGTGTCGATTCCCCTCGCCCTGATCGGAGTGGGAGCCGGTCTGATGATCTCCGGAACGCCTCTCAGCGCGCCGGTGCTTCTGGGGGTGATCCTGCTGGCGGGGATTGTTGTCAACAACGCGATCCTGCTCGTGGAGTACGTGGAGATCGGGCGACGGGATGGGTTGTCCATCGAGGAGGCCATCATCGAGGCGGGGGTGATCCGGCTCCGCCCCATTCTCATGACAACCCTCACCACCGTGCTCGGCATGCTCCCCCTGGCGCTCGGGATCGGCGAAGGTACCGAGCTCATGCAGCCGCTTGCCGTGGCGGTGGTGGGAGGGCTGACCGTTTCCACCTTCCTCACCCTGCTCATCATCCCCTCAATCTATCTGATGGTGGCCCGTGCGGCGTCCCGGTTGGGGCACTTCCTCACGGGGGCCCCCCGGACCGAGGGGCATCCGGCCGGGCCCCGCACGGGTCCGGTGGAAGGACTCCCGGGAACGGCATCGACTCACTAGCCTGCCCAGGGGCTGTGACTGCGCGGGAGATCAGGGCATCGGTATATTCACCGGTGCCCTGATTTCCCGTCTGGAGCCCGTCTCATGATCATGTCCGGAGCGTCACTCCGCTGGATCGTGCCCGCCACGGTGGTCTTCGCCCTCCTGCTGCTGTCCCATGCCGCGGGGGCGATCGTGTCCGGTGTCCTGCCCTCGCAGGTGGATGATGTCCGCTGGCGTTTCGGGGCGTTCGGCATCGCCGCGGGCCAGCTCCTCCCTCTCCTGGCGGCACTGATTCTGGGGATGGTTCTGGCGGGGGGGCAGGAGTGGCGTCGGACGCTTCGGACTCTCGCGATCCTGGCGCTGACCGGGTTCCTGATCCTGTCGGCGGGAGCGATCAACTTCGGATTGGATGCCCTGACCCTGTACCGGGAGGTGGCCTTCTCCGCGCGCCCCGGCTTCATCCTGGCCGTGGTGCGAGTGGCACTCGTGTCCTTGGTGGCCGGGGTGCTGCTCCTGGTGCTCGGCGTCGGGGGGTGGCGGGGGAGTCGCCGTGCCGAGCGTCGGAAGGGGCCGCCGGTCCCGATCCTTCAGCGGTCGGCTCCGCCGGTTTCCCCGGTGTCCCCGGGCTGAAGCCCGGGAGCCCTCCCCGTGTTCCGTGGGTGCGCCGCTTGCGGCGCACTTGGAGCAGGGAAATCGGACTCACCAAGGGTGCGCCGCACGCGGCGCACCCGCAGAAGGGCCCGCACCCACAGAAGGGCCCGTGGTTGGTCTGCCGCTTCGCGGGCTATCCCGTCGTCCGAGGCCCGTGACCACTTCGAACTTCACACTTCGAACTTCTACCGGTTCTCGTTCCGGGGTGTGGGGACCAGGGTCCGCGGGATCGTCCCGACCCGGCGTCCTTGGCGGTCCACCACCCAGATCGGATCGCTGAACGGCACCATGCGAAGCTCGACCCCGCGGGTGATGCCGAACCGCAGCAGCCCCTCGCCGAAGGTGAAGGGATCGGAGAGGGCGTCATCCACCACGTATCCCATGTCGGCAAGGGACGCCGTGGTGATGGCGCTCAGGAAGTTCTGTGCGTCGTTGAATCCGGTCATCAACTCATTGTTGTAGGTCGACTCCCGCCAATGCCCATCCCGGGTGCCCGGCCCACCGGTGTTTTCCACAGGGACGACTTCTCCGGCGAAGGTGGCGCCGGGGGCGAGAGATCCCCAATGCGCGGCGGTCGCGCGCGGGCCGACAAAGAAGGGACCGGTTCCGCCCGCCCCCACGAGAAGGTCGAAGAAGCCCCAGAGGCTTCCGATGCCGAGTACATGCCCCATCTCGTGTAGCACCACATCCCTCAGGGTTCCGTTCGCCTCCAGGTTGCCGAGATCCGCCACGTCGAAGCGCATCCGGCCCAGGACCGGAAGGGCTCTCCCCGGGCCGGGATCGTCGATGTCCCGGATGGCACAGGGTCCGGCACTTCCGAGAACACCCCCCACACCATCGATGCTGGTGAGCTCTGCGAAGATGACGACATCGTCGATCGTCTCGAAGATGGCGGGACAGGGCCCGAAGGTCCCATCCTGGGGTGTGATCTGGACGTCGGGAAGGTCACCCAGGATCAACTCCGACCACCGGGCTGCGGCCAGGTCGAAGGCCGCCTGTTGGGCCGGAGTGGGCGCGGTGCCGATGAAGCGGAGGTCAATCCGGAACTCCCCTGCCGGGGGGGAAGTTGCCGTCCCCGCCACGGTGGCGGGGGGCAGACCGTCCACGGTGGCGCTGAGGGATTGAGGGCCCGGGGTCATTCCGAGGCGCCAGGCGAGAGGAGCCACCAGCCCGTTGAAATCACTGACCCGGATCGCTCCCCCGACGGCTCCTCCGTCGGAGGCGGCGAAGGTGACGGCAATTCCCGCCACGGGATCTCCCTTGTTGTCCGCCAACCGGAACACCGGCTGGTTGGGCAGGTAGTTGCCTCGGATTCCGCTGAAGGGATCACCGGGCACCGGAACGATGCTGGTGGGCACCGCCGCGATGGACATGGCCTGGAAAACGACATCGGGTGCGCCGAAGGTGCTGGCGGTGAGCGTGTTCGGTCCCGGGGCAAGCCCCACGATCCAGGCGGTCGGGCTGGCCCGGCCGGTGGCGTCGGTCGTGGTGGTGCCACCCTGAACCGCTCCCCCGCCCGAGGTGATCGTGAAGGTGACCGGAACTCCGGGCTGGGGCTGGCCCGTGCTGTCCCGGGCCTCCACGGTGGGAGCAACCGGGACCAGGGTTCCCGCGTTGACAGTGGCGTTGTTGCCCGCGACCGGAAGGAAGGAGGCGGGCGGGATCGGGTTCGCAATGGCGATGAACACCGCGGGGTTGGCGCCGGCGACGCGGGCCTCGACGGTCTGGAAACCGGGGAGAAGCCCGAGGGTCCACCCGCCCAGGGTGACTCGGCCCTGGGCATCGGACACCTGGGTGGCACCCGTGAGACTCCCTCCTCCAAGGACCGCGACGAAAGTGACAGTCTGGGACGGGACGGGGTTGCCGAAGGCGTCGTTGACCCGGGCGACCAAGGGCTGTTGAAGGGGTTTGCCGATCGTCTCGGTCTGGTTGCTGCCCGAGACCGGGACAACCGCCGTGGCGGGGCCGGCCACGGCGGTGGCGGTGAAGACGGCGGGTGTCACCCCGACGACCGTGGCCGAAAGTGTCTGAGTGCCTGTGGTTGGTCCCAGACGCCACGTGGTGGTGGCGATACCAGTGGTGGAGGTCACGACGGTTGCGGGAGTGGCGCTTCCTCCTGCGGTGGCGGCGAAGGTGACCGTGGCGCCCGCCATCGGGCTGCTCCCGCTCAGCACCGTGATCGTAATGGGAGTGGGGAGGTCGATCCCCACGGTGCCGCTCTGTCCGTCGCCCGATCCCTTGGTGATGTTGGAGGCCCGAGGGGGCCCGGACATTCCTCCTCCTCCGCACGAGAGCAGTGTCAGGGACATCAGGAGGGGGAGAAGCGCACGGGCGCAGGGCATCCGGGGACCGGAGGTCATGGGATCTCGTCGGGCGAGGGTCAGGGTCCACCAGACCAAGTTGGGTCTGTCAGGGGCACGATTTGAGAAGAAAACTGTCTTGGAACGCAGGTTTCAGCAATGGCTGGACCTCCCCTCTCCTGTCCCATGGAGGTGGAGGGTTGACCGTTGACCGGTACGGTGCTATTCTCCTCGTCTCCCTCGGATCCGGGCCTCAGTTGCTGAGGCCCTGCCGGCGGGGCGAGAGCGACGAACCAGGTTTTCACGGAACTCAAGGATCGATGCCAACGATCAACCAGCTCGTCCGGCACGGACGCAAGTCAGTTGCGGCCAAGGACAAGGCGCCGGCACTCAAGAAGAATCCGCAGAAGCGCGGGGTGTGTACCCGGGTGTACACGACCACGCCCAAGAAGCCGAACTCGGCGCTCCGGAAGGTGGCGCGTGTCCGGCTGACCAACGGATTCGAAGTGACCGCGTACATTCCGGGCGAGGGGCACAATCTCCAGGAGCACTCGATCGTCCTGATTCGCGGGGGCCGCGTGAAGGACCTCCCCGGAGTTCGGTATCATATCGTGCGGGGCAGCCTCGATTCCGCCGGCGTGAACGGGCGGATGCAGAGCCGGTCGAAGTACGGGGCCAAGTTGCCCAAGGAAGCGACCAAGGGAGGGAAGAAGTGAGCCGCCGGAGCAGAGCCGTCAAGCGCCCGGTCCCCCCCGATCCGCGCTATGACAGCCAGACCGTGTCGAAGTTCGTCCGAGCCCTGATGTACGACGGGAACAAGGGACTCGCCGAGGGGATCTTTTACGGCGCCATGGACATGATCGAGGAGCGCACCGGGCAGCCGGGGGTGACGGTGTTCAAGCAGGCGATCTCCAACGCCAAGCCGGCGCTGGAGGTCAAGAGCCGCCGGGTGGGTGGTGCGTCGTTGCAGGTGCCGGTGGAAGTGCGCCCGGAGCGGCGGACGGCACTCGCGATGCGGTGGCTGATTTCCTACGCCCGGTCCCGCTCGGAAAAGACCATGGCCGATCGTCTGGCCGCGGAGCTGATTCTCGCGTCCAAGGGCGAGGGGAACACGATCAAGAAGAAGGATGACACGCACCGGATGGCCGAGGCCAATCGGGCGTTTGCCCACTATCGCTGGTAGGGAGTAACCGCCGGGCGGGTTGCCGGCGCTGCTGACATCGGGCCACGTGACGGACCGTTCCGCCACCTCTGGTCTTTCGCCACAACGCGTGGGGTTCGAGGGCCCCCGTCTCGGGCAGAATGCCCGGACGTGCGCGGAGCGATACCACCGGAGGTTCTCCGGGTTCGGTCGCCCCGCTTTTTCGTTGCACTGGACTTGAGGAATCATGGGACGTACGCATCCGCTGGAACGCTATCGTAACATCGGCATCATGGCCCACATTGATGCCGGGAAGACGACCACAACCGAGCGGATCCTGTACTACACCGGCAAGAACTACAAGATCGGTGAGGTCCACGACGGCGCGGCCACCATGGACTGGATGGAGCAGGAGCAGGAGCGGGGCATCACCATCACGTCGGCGGCCACCACCTGTTTCTGGAGTCGCGACGGGGTCGAGCATCGGATCAACATCATCGATACCCCGGGACACGTGGACTTCACCGTCGAGGTCGAGCGCTCGCTCCGCGTTCTCGACGGCGCGGTGACCCTTCTCGACTCGGTGGCCGGCGTCGAGCCGCAGACCGAAACGGTCTGGCGGCAGGCGGACCGCTACGGCGTCCCCCGCATCATCTTCGCCAACAAGATGGACCGGGTCGGCGCCGATTTTGACCGGTGCATGACCATGATCCGGGATCGTCTCACCAAGCGGGCCTTCCCGATTCAGCTGCCGCTGGGCTCCGGAGAGCTCTTTACCGGACATATCGACGTGCTCAATCGCGTCGAGCGCGTCTTCGACGACGCCAACATGGGCAAGAACTTCACGGAGATGCCGGTGGCCGAGGCGTTCCGGGAGCAGGTGGAATCCGCCCGGCGCGAGGTGATCGAGGCGGCCGTGGAGTTCGACGAGGAGTTGATGGAGAAGTACCTGGCCGGCGAGGATCTGAGCGCGGCCGAGATTCGGCGGGCCATCCGGAAGGCCACCGTGGCGGGCGGGATCGTTCCGGTGCTTTGCGGTGCGTCCTTCAAGAACAAGGGGGTGCAGGCGCTCCTCGATGCGGTGGTGGACTACCTCCCGAGTCCGCTGGACATCCCGCCCGTGACGGGGCATCTCCCCCTGCATGACGAGGCCAAGGTGGAGCGGAGCGCTGATGACACGGCGCCCTTCGCCGCCCTGGCCTTCAAGATCGCCACCGATCCCTACGTCGGTCGCCTCACCTTCTTCCGGGTGTATTCCGGCTCCTTCAAGGCCGGCAGCTACGTCTACAACAGCACCAAGGACAAGCGGGAACGGGTCGGTCGGCTGCTGCAGATGCACGCCAACAAGCGGGACGAGATCGACGAGGTGATGGCGGGGGACATCGGCGCGGCCATCGGCCTGCGCGAGGCCCGCACCGGGGACACCCTCTGCGATGAGGACCATCCGGTCATCCTCGAGGCGATGCGGTTCCCGAACCCGGTCATCGACGTCGCGATCGAACCGAAGTCCAAGGCGGACCAGGACAAGCTGGCCATCGCCCTGCAGAAGCTGGCCGAGGAGGATCCCACCTTTCGGGTGCGCTCCGACGCCGAAACGGGACAGACGATCATCGCCGGCATGGGCGAGCTCCACCTCGAGATCCTGGTGGACCGGATGCGGCGGGAGTTCAAGGTTGAAGCCAACGTCGGTCGGCCGCAGGTGGCCTTCCGCGAGACGATTCGCCAGAAGGTGGTGGACGTGGAGGGGAAGTTCATTCGCCAGTCCGGCGGCAAGGGACAGTACGGCCACGTGGTCATCACGCTGGAGCCGGCCGAACAGGGCACCGGGTTCCACTTCGAGGACAAGATCGTGGGCGGGGTGATCCCGCGGGAGTTCATCAAGCCGGTCGAGGCGGGGATGCGCGAGGCCCTGGAGTCGGGCGTGCTCGCCGGATATCCCATGGTGGACGTGAAGGCCTCGCTGACCTTCGGCAGCTATCACGACGTGGACAGCTCCGAAATGGCGTTCAAGATCGCCGGGTCGATGGCCATCAAGGAGGCCGCCCGCCGGGCCAAGCCCGTCCTGCTGGAGCCGGTCATGGATGTCGAGGTCGTGGCCCCTTCCGAGTTCCTGGGCGACGTCATGGGGGACCTCTCCGGACGCCGGGGCAAGATCGGGGGCATGACCCAGCGGGGCGAGGCCCAGGTGGTGGCCGCCGACGTGCCTCTCGCCGAGATGTTCGGCTACTCCACCACCCTGCGCAGCATGACCCAGGGGCGGGCGGTGTACTCGATGCAGTTCGCGTATTACGACGAGGTCCCCAAGCAGGTGGCCGAAGAGATCATCGCCAAGGCGGCCAAGTAGGCCGTCGGGGCGTCACGCAGCAGCTCACGTACCGGAAACCGACACAGGACATCAGTCATGGCCAAAGCGAAATTTGAGCGGACGAAGCCGCATGTGAACGTGGGGACGATCGGGCACGTGGACCATGGGAAGACGACGTTGACGGCGGCGTTGACGAAGGTGTCGGCGGACCTGGGGTACGGGACGAAGTACGTGGCG
>JBGSKF010000120.1:0-10486 GCA_041741375.1 Gemmatimonadales bacterium
CCACAAAGAACTTGAGGATCGGATCTTCGGCCACTTTGTGCCACGCGCCGCGCAACGTGAGCAGTCCGTTGATCATGCCGCCCCAGCTCGGCGCCCACAGCATCACCGAGAACAACATGCCCACCGTGCTCGCCCATTCCGGCAGTGCCGTATAGTGCAGATGATGCGGACCGGCCCAGATGTACAGAAACACCAGCGACCAGAAGTGCAGAATCGACAGCTTGTAGGAGAACACCGGACCGTCAGCGGCTTTCGGCATGAAGTAGTACATCAGGCCGAGGAACGGTGTCGTCAGGAAAAAGGCGACAGCGTTATGGCCGTACCACCACTGCATGAAGGCGTCCTGCACGCCGGCGTAGAGCGAGTAGCTCTTGAACCACCCCGCCGGGATCGAGAGGTTGTTGAAGATGTGCAGGATGGCGACGGTGACGATGCTCGCGATGTAGAACCAGAGGGTCACATACAGATGCCGCTCGCGCCGTCGGGCGATCGTCCCGAAGAAATTCACCGCGAAGGCCACCCAGACCACGGCGATCGCGATGTCGATCGGCCATTCGAGTTCGGCGTACTCCTTCGCCTGCGTGAACCCGAGCGGCAGGGTGAGCGCCGCGGCGACGATGATCAGTTGCCATCCCCAGAAGTGGAACGCGCTGAGACGGTCACTGTACATCCGTGCCTTCAGGAGCCGCTGGGTCGAGTAGTAGGCGCCGGTGAAGAACGCGTTCCCCGCGAAGGCGAAGATGACGGCGTTCGTATGGAGCGGACGGAGCCGACCGAACGAGAGCCAGGGAATGTCGAAATTGAACGCCGGATGCGCGAGCTGGAGGGCGATCAGGAGCCCGACCAGCATGCCCACCAGTCCCCAGACAAACGTGGCGAGCATGAATTTCCGGACAATCGCATCGTCGTACGAAAACGTCTCGAGGTGCGGATTCATGAATACTCCAGAAGGGAACCCGGGGTGGCCAGCGGGAACGCGGCGGAAAAATGGCCACGAAGCATGAGAAAGTCATTCACGAGGCGTGAAGATTTCTTGTGGATCGGGCAGGGCCGTCCGCAGAGCGTTCAGGATGACGGCCACATCCACCGCCTCCTGCAGGAGGGCGCCCGCCGTCGGCGTGATTCCTCCCGCCGCGGCCACGATCATGGCCGACACGCTGAGCCCCACGCCGGTCCAGAGGCTCTGCCGGGCGATGCGGAGCGTGCGACGGCCGATCTGCAGCGCCTCGGGAATGCGGCGCAGATCGTCGCTCAGGAGGACGATGTCGGCGGCTTCCGCGCTGATGCCACCGCCGTGGGAGGTGATCGCCATCCCCACCGAGGCCGTGCTGAGGGCCGGGGCATCGTTGGTACCGTCCCCCACCATCAGAACCGTGGCTCCCCCCTCTTCCAGCCTACGGATGGCATCGACCTTGTCTCCCGGAAGCAGGTTCCCCCGAGCGTCCCGGATGTCGAGCTCCCGGGCAACGTGCGCCACGGCGGCTCCGTCGTCTCCGGAGAGGAGCACGATCCGGGTGATGCCGAGTGACCGCAGAGCGGCCAGACTTGCCCGGGTGTCATCCCGGACCCGATCGGCGAAGCCGAGGTGGCCGGCAAAGATGCCGTCCACCAGGACCACCGCGTGGAGCCCGGCTCCCGTGGGCCGGGCACGCTCAGGCAAGGGAAGGAGGGCGTTCGGCTCCAGCGACGCCGCAAGCCCGGGAGATCCGACCAGGACCCGATGATCCCGGACCACGCCGCGCACCCCCTGGCCCGGGAACTCCTCGATCCCGCTCGCCCCTTCGGCCGGGAGTCCCCGCGCCGCGGCCGCCCGCTCCACGCTGCGGGCCAGGGGGTGACCCGATCCCCGCTCCACCGCGGCCGCGAGCGCCAGGAGCGATGTGTCGGTCCAGGGGGGCACCGGGCGTACCAGGTCGACATCGGGTTGGCCGATCGTGACCGTGCCCGTCTTGTCGAGAACCACGGTGTCGACACGGGCCAGCTGCTCCAGGGCCGCACCGTGCCGGATGATGATCTGCCGGCGGGCGGCGCGGTTGACCCCACCCAGGATAGCCACCGGCGTCGCGAGCAACATGGGGCAGGGGGTGGCCACCACCAGCACCGCCAGCACCCGCACCGGGTCGTGACTGAGGAACCACGCCACGACGCAGACACCCAGGGTAAGGGGAGTGAACCAGAGGGCGTACCGGTCCGCGATGCGCTGGAACGGTGCCTTGCTTTCCTGGGCATGACGTACCAGATCCACGATGCGCGCGTAGAGACTTTCGGAGGCCGGAGCGGTGGACCGGAGCCAGATCGCCCCCGACAGGTTCACACTCCCGCTCGCCAGCAGAGTTCCCTCCACGGCGGTGACCGGGATCGGTTCGCCGGTGAGCCGAGCTGTGTCCACCGTGGAGTGACCCTCCTCGACCCGCCCGTCGCAGGGAACCATCTCCCCGGGTCTCACGAGCAGACGGTCCCCGGGACGGATCCGGGCCACGGGAATGTCCTCGATCCCGTCTCCCCGTGCCCGATGAGCGATCTGGGGGGCATCCGCCTCCAGGGCTCGCACCGCGGCGGAGGCCCTGCCGATGGCGAAGGCCTCCAGGCCCTCGCCCCCGGTCTGCATCAGGACGATGACGAGGCCGGCGAGCGGCTGGTCGAGGAGGATGGCGCCGAGGATGGCGAGGGCGGCGACGAGATCGGCCTTCCACTGGCCCCGAAACACACCCCTGAGCGTGCGCCACAGAAGAGGGAGCCCCAGAATCCAGAGGGCTCCGCGCCAGATCGCGGGGGACCAGGTGGCCGTGCCGGGATGGAGCCGGGCGAGGAGACCGAGCGCGAGGGCCAGCAGCGCGAGGGCGGGAAAGATGGCCGCCCGCGCCGGGCGCATTCAGTGGCTCCCGGTCGTTCCGTTGGTCTTGCGGAGCGCAAACCCGACCCCGCGCACGGTCTCGATCCCCTCGGCTGTGGTCATCGACCGGAGTTTGCGCCGGAGGTTCCCGATGTGCACATCGACCACGTTGCTCTCCGGATCGAAGTGCATGTCCCACACCTTTTCCAGGAGGATGGTGCGTCGCACGACCTCCTCGGGGTGGAGGAGAAAGTACTCCAGGAGTTGGAACTCCTTGGCGGTCAGGTCGATCGGTTTGTCACCCACGGTGGCGGCATGCCGCAATCGGTCCATGGCGATGCCGCCAAAGCGGAGCACCTCCATTCGCTCGGCGCCGCCCCGCCGGGAGAGGGCGCGCATCCGGGCCAGGAGCTCCTCGAACTGGAAGGGTTTGGAGAGGTAGTCGTCGGCGCCGGCATCGAGACCGCGAACCACATCCTCCACGGCGTCCCGGGAGGTGAGCATGAGGATCGGTGTGCTCCGCCCCTCCCGCCGCAACTCCATGGCCACCTGGAAACCGTTCTTCTTGGGGAGCATGACGTCCAGCAGGATCACGTCATACTGGTACACATGCGCCATGAGGGAGGCTTCTTCGCCATCGGACGCCACATCCACCACGTACCCCTCCTCCTTGAGCCCCAGTTCGATGAACCCCGCGACCTTCCGGTCATCCTCGACGACGAGCACTTTCATGATGCCTCCATGAGGTTTTCCTTCCCCAAGGATATCCATGTGCCGCTGAACGTGGGAAGAAAACTTCATGAAGATAAATTCACGGACACGTGTGTGGCAGCTCCAGCCGAAGCCGCCCTCCCCCCTCGGGACGGGATTCCGCCGAGAGTTCCCCGCCCAGGAGTCTCGCGAGGCGGCGGGAGAGGGGAAGGCCCAGCCCCGTCCCGCTTCGCTCTTCTCCGGCGGTGGTCTCATACACGTCGAAGACGCGCTCGAGCTGGTCGGGCGGTATCCCGGGGCCGCTGTCATCCACCAGGATGACGACCCGGTTGTGCTCGGGGCGGGCGCTGAGCTGGATCCGGCCACCCGCCGGGGAGTGCCGGATCGCGTTCCGGAGGAGGTTGAGAAGGATCTGGAGGACCCGGCTGGCATCGGTTCGGCAGTTGGTGAGATCGGTCGTCACAATCGTGTGCATCGTGAGTTGCTTGGCTTCCATTTCGGGAAGAACCCGCGCAGCCGCTTGATCGAGCAGAGTGCGGCAATGGACTTCCCGGATCACCGGGCGGAGGCGGTCCTCGTCGAGCCGGCTCAGGTCGAGCAGGTCGTTGATAAGTGCGGTGGCCGCCGAGGCCGAATCGAGGACCTCATACGCCGCGCGGGATGGAGGAGGGTGTCCCTCCTTGCGGCGTACCAGGATCTCGGCCCACCCATAGACCGCCGCGAGAGCATTCCGGAGCTCATGGTTCACCATGGCGAAGAACCGCTCGCGGGTCCGGTGCAGCAGCTGCACCTCGGCGATCAGGCGGGCACTCTCCCCATGGAGACGGGCGTTCTCGATCGCGGCCGCCGCCTGATGGGCCAGCAGCACGACGAGATGCTCGTCTTCTTCGCTGAATTCGGGCGCCCCGATGCGGTCCGTGAGGTAGAGATTGCCCAGGACCGCCACCCGGCCCATCACGGGTACTCCGAGGAAGGACTGCATCGGGGGATGATGCGGGGGAAAGCCGCTCGACTCGGGGTGGCCGTCCAGCCGAGCCAGGCGAAGGGGCTTGGGGTCGCGAATGAGAACGCCGAGGAGTCCCTTGCCTCGGGGGAGGGACCCGATCCGGGTGCGGGTGTCGGGGTCGAGTCCCGAGGAGAAAAACGCCTCGAGGGTCACATGATCGGGGCTCAGGACCCCGAAGGCGGCGTACCGGGCCCCGATCAGTTCCCGGGCCAGGTCGGTCACCTTTTGAAGGACGCCCTCCAGGGATGTTTCCCGGGTGAGGGTGGTGCTCTCGGCGAGCAGGCGTTCGAGCCGCTCGGCCAGGGTCCGCGGGGAGGCAGGGGAGTTGGTCACGAGTGGATCCTAACGAATCTTCTGGATTTCTTCATCTTTGGTTCACCCGACCTCCCCTACAGTCCACCCATGACACGGAGACAAATCCTGGCGGCCACCGATGGGTCGCTCACCGGGCAGCATGCCGTCGCCATTGCCCGGCGTCTCGCCGCCGACCTGGGGGCCTCCCTGGATGTGCTCCGGGTGGTCCACGGAACCGACTCTCCCGACAGAGATTCCGACGGAACCCACCTGCGGACGGGGATTCCCGGCATCGAGATCGTCCGGCGGTCGGAGCAGATCGGCGCGGAACTCCTGGTTCTCGGGCGATTTCTCCGCGGCTCGGCCACGCACCCCCGTCTGGGGCTCACCGCCGACGCGGTGGTGCGGCGCAGTCCGATTCCGTGCCTGTTCATCCCGGAAAATCAGGATCATTTCGCCCGGGTCTTCGCGGCGGTGGACGGGACCGAGAGAGGCCTCCGGGTCCTGGAGGAGGCCCGTCAGGTTTTGAGCTGGACCGACGCATCCCGGTTGTGTGCGGTGACCGTCGAACCGCGGCATGGTCCGGAACCTGTCGCCGGGGTGGCCGTGGTGGCCCCCCCGTCGGCCCGGGAGGCCCGGGTGCGGAGCTGGATGCATCATCGGGGCAACGGTGAGGTGGCGCGGATGGATCTGGTCGTGCTCTCGGGGGATCCAGTGCCCAGCATTCTTCACGAGATCACGCATCCGGAGGATGCTCTTCTGGTGGTGGGGAATCACCGGGGCGGTCCCGCCGGGGTCGTGACGTCCACCGGTGTCGGACGGGCCCTGCTCTATACGGCACCGTGTGCGGTGCTGACAGTTCCCCTCTGACTCGGTGGGGGTACCCATGAAGAAGAATGTCGGCAGGATCGACCGGATTGCCCGGCTCGTCGGGGGGATCATGCTGCTCGGACTGTACGGAGCACTCGACCCGCCCTGGAAATACGTCACCCTCCTCGGGCTGGTCCTGGTGGGAACGGCGCTCTCGGGTACCTGCCCCCTGTACCAGCTTTTCGGCATCAGCACCTGCGGCCGCCGGACCTGATCGTCAGGGCCCGTCGGGTTGGCGGGGCGGGTCACCGTGTCTGGGCCAGAACCCGGGCGGCATCGCTGCGGGAGATGACCCCGAGGAGCTCGCCATCGAGCACCACGAAGAGGCGGTGCACGTCGGCGTAGAGCATCTGGCGCGCCGCCTCCTTGACCGTCTCCCCGGGATCGATGGTGAGAGGGTCGGGTGTCATCAGGTCGGACACCGCCGTATCGCGGTAGAGCACTTCCCGCCCCTCCGAGCTGTCGTGCTCCGCCTCCGCGAGGAGGAGGTCGGTGGCCGAGATGGCTCCGATCAGCGTGCCATGCTGATTGACGACGGGGGCACCACTCACGTGGGCATCCGCCAGGATGGCGACCACCTCGCCGACGGTGGCGTCCTCCCGTACGGTCACAACGTCCTTCTGCATCACATCGGCGATACGCATGGCTCCTCCGGGGTGACAGTCCAGGGGCAGTGAAAGTCCCTGCCGCATCCATGGTACCCCGTGCGCGATGAAGGAGGGGTGAAGGGATCGTGAAGTCCCATGAAGAGCCCTTGTGGATGGTGGGTGCGCTCGCGCCCGGGATTCGCGGGGGTTTCACCAATGATTCATGGGGTGGGAGCGATATTGGGTCCATGCCACGATCCGGGCCGAATGTCGCAGCGGACGGAGGTGGTGATCACCAGAATCTCCGCCCCCCCCTCGCCCGCGTCCGTCCGCTCCGGGACATGGAGCGGCTCATGGACCGGTTCTTCCAGGTCCCGTTCTTCCCCGATCTGCCCACCCGGGTCCCCGAGGAGGATTGGGCGCCAACCCTCGACCTCTCGGAAACCCCGGAGCAGTACCTCGTTCGGCTCGAGGCCCCGGGTTTCCACCGGGAAAACCTCGACGTCTCTCTCGATGGGGAATTCCTCACGCTGTCGGGGAACCGGGAGTTCCGGGCCGACGAGAAGGGGGAAAACTATCTGTGGCAGGAGCGGCGCGAGGGTCGTTTCGCCCGCACCGTGCGCCTCCCCGGCGGGGTTGATCCGGCCCAGGTGGATGCGCGGTATCAGGACGGCGTCCTGGCCGTCACGCTGGCGAAGTCGACTCCGGCGACCACGACCCGGATTTCCATCAACTGAGAGAGGGCGGGGTCAGGTCTTGCTTCGTGCATGGCCGAGACGATGCACAACGCAAGACCTGACCTGAGGGTTTGACCCCGGCGGCCTCAGGGTATCCGGGACTTCCGGCCGCCGTTGACGCCCACGCGGGCCCGGCAGTAGGTTGACCCTCCCCGAGTCCTCTTCCGGAGCAGGACGTGGTCCATATTTCCCTGACATCGATGGCCCCGCAGGTCCTGCAGGAGGTGGCTGACGCGCTCCAGCTCGACCTGGAGACGGTCCTTCCCAAGGCGCTCCAGGTCCTGGTCATCTGGGCCCTCGCCTGGGTGGGGCAGCGGATTGTGGTCGCCGTGTCTCGGCGGATCATAGCCTCCGTTGATGACGGTGACGATTCAGTTCTGAGCGCCCGGGAACAACGGGGGCAGACCATTGCCCAATTGCTTCGGAGCGTCGGGTGGGTCGTGATCCTGGTGGCCGCCATCCTGCTGACCGCCAACGTCTTCATCGACATCACACCGCTCCTGGCGGGAGCAGGCATTCTCGGGCTCGCGGTCTCGTTCGGGGCCCAGAGCCTGGTCAAGGACGTCATCGCGGGGTTCTTCATTCTGCTCGAAAACACGATCGCCGTGGGCGACGTGGTGGAGATCGCCGGGGTGGCGGGAAGCGTGGAACGGATGACCATGCGCGTGGTGGTTCTCCGGGACCTGCACGGGGTGGTGCACACGATTCCGAATGGCCAGATCGGTGTCGTGAGCAACCGGACCCGGGGCTGGTCCCGTGCGGTGATCGAGATTGGAGTGGCGTACCAGAGCGATCTCGACCGCGTCCTGGAGGTCTTCCGCGACGAGGCCCGCCGGTTCGCCGAGAATCCCGCATGGCGGGATCGCCTGGACGGAGAGCCCGAGGTGGCCGGGGTCGAGAGCCTGGCGGACAGCGCGGTGGTGATTCGCACCCTGATCCGGACCCTCCCGGGCAAACAGTGGGAGGCGGCCCGCGACTTCCGGCGGCGGATGAAGAACCGGCTCGATCAGGAGGGGATCGAGATCCCCTTCCCCCAGCGGACCGTGCGCGTCCTTCACTTCGATCGCTCCGCCCCGGACCCGGCATGAGTCTCCAGCTCTACAACACCCTGACCCGGTCGGTCGAGCCGTTCCAGCCCGCCTCTCCTCCCCGGGTCACGCTCTACAGTTGCGGACCGACGGTCTGGAACGTGGCCCACATCGGAAATTTCCGGACCTTCCTCCTGGTGGACCTCCTTCGCCGGTGGCTCGGATCCCGCGGGTACGACGTGTTCCACATCATGAACCTGACCGACGTGGACGACAGGATCATGGCGGAAGCGGGGAAGAGGAACATCACGATAGGCGAATTCACGGAGCCTTTCGTACGGGCCTTCGCGGAGGACCGGGATTGGCTCCGGATCCGTCCCGCGCACAGCGAGCCCCGCGCCACCGCGTTCATCCCCGCCATGATCCGGCTGGTCTCCGGGCTCCTGGAGCGCGGGGTGGCGTACCGGGCGGAGGATGGATCCGTCTACTTTTCCATCGCCCGGTTCCCGGCGTATGGGCGCCTGGCCCGGCTCGACCCCGAGTCCCTGCGCACGGGCGGAAGCGAGCGGGCCCTGGCCGATGACGACGCCAAGGAATCTGCCCGGGACTTCGTGCTCTGGAAGGCGGCGCGCCCCGAGGACGAGGCGGTCGGAGCCGCGTGGGATGCCCCCTTCGGCCGCGGCAGGCCGGGATGGCATCTCGAGTGCTCGGCGATGGCGCTGGACATCGTGGGAGAGCATTTCGGGGTGACGGAGCTCGACATTCACGCCGGAGGGGTGGATCTGATCTTCCCTCACCATGAGGACGAGATCGCCCAGGCGTGCGCCTGGACCGGGCAGGATCTCTTTGCGCGGCACTGGGTGCATGGCGAGTTCCTGAACGTCCGCGGCGAGAAGATGTCGAAGCGGTTCGGCAACACCACCACGGTCCGGGACCTCCGGGAGGATGGCTGGGGCCCCGCGGAGATCCGTTACCTGATGACCCAGGCGCATTACCGCCAGAAGCTCGACCTGACCGACGATGCCCTCTCCGCCGCCCGCGCCGCCACCCGTCGGCTCGGGGATTTCACCATCCGCCTGCGGGACACTCCCGACGGCGCCGCCCCGGAACTTGATTCCGCCGCAGGGAGGCTCCGGGAGGCGGTTCACGTGGCCATGGATGACGACCTCGACGCCCCCCGGGCGATGGGGGCGGTGTTCGAATTCCTGCGGGAAGCGAATCGGCTCCTCGATGCGGGCTCTCCGGCGGACGCGGAGGCCCGGGCCGTGTGGACCGGGACCATGGCTCTCTTCGACGTCCTTCCTGGTGCGTCGGGCGCGGCGGACGTGCGCTTGGCACTGAACGCCCAGGCGGCTGCGACGGGTGCGGAGGAGTCCTTCACGGAGGATGTCCCGGAGGACCCGGCGCAGCTCGTGTCCTGGGCGGAGCATTGGGGCTACCGCCGCCTCAAGGCCAAGGGGGCACGGAATTACGGGGAGGCGGACCGGATTCGGGATCTGCTGCGGGAGGCGGGATTCGAGATCCGGGATCGGAAGGATGGTCAGGTGGAGCTGGTCAGGCGATCCTGAGCCGTGGAGGGCCCTCCGCTGGTTTTATCAATGCTGAGATACGTTACGTCCCGTGCGGCTGCTCGATCTGGAGAGGGGACTTGGACTTGGCCCCCCGGGGTACGGTGGGTCGCACCCGTTGACGCACGTGCCAGACCCGCGTATAATGTGGGTCTGTCTTTTTTTGGGGGCATGTCTCAGACGCGCTGACGTAGCTCAATTGGCGGAGCAGCTGATTTGTAATCAGCAGGTTAAGGGTTCGAGTCCCTTCGTCAGCTCCAGTGGGTCGAATGATGGTGGGATGGGTGACGGTGCACAAGGTGGGGTGACCGAGTGGCTAATGGTAGCAGACTGTAAATCTGCCGGGCTCTGCCCTACGTAGGTTCGAATCCTACCCCCACCACTCAGGGCAAACTGGCCGGGGGCGAAGGCGTGTGACCGGGTCGACGCCGGCGGAAAAAACGGGCGCGGGTGTAGCTCAGTTGGTAGAGCATCAGCCTTCCAAGCTGAGGGTCGCGGGTTCGAGTCCCGTCGCCCGCTCTGGGGTACGGTTCGGCTCGTGTAGCTCAGTTGGTAGAGCACATCCTTGGTAAGGATGAGGTCACCGGTTCGATCCCGGTCGCGAGCTCTGACATGATGTACAGGAGATCCCGTCGCCGGCGGGATCCGCGTCTCCACCACGCCGGGTGGACACCGCGACGTTCACGCCTCGACCATGAGGAAACGAGCACGATGGCCAAAGCGAAATTTGAGCGGACGAAGCCGCATGTGAACGTGGGGACGATCGGGCACGTGGACCATGGGAAGACGACGTTGACGGCGGCGTTGACGAAGGTGTCGGCGGACCTGGGGTACGGGACGAAGTACGTGGCG
>JBGSKF010000121.1:0-7540 GCA_041741375.1 Gemmatimonadales bacterium
GCATGACCACCACCGCCCGGACCCCGGCCCGGCGGGCGGCGCAGGCCACCGCCTGGCCATGGTTCCCCGAGGAGTGGGTGATGACCCCGGCCCGGCGATCGGATTCCGACAGCCGGGAAAGCGCGGTCCAAGCGCCCCGGATCTTGAAGGCGCCGGTGGGTTGCAGATGCTCGCACTTGAGGCGAACCGGCACGCCAACGCGCGCCGCCAGACCCGGGGCCTCGACCAGCGGAGTGCGGAGAGCGATCCCCGCCAACGCCGCCCGGGCCCCGCGGATGTCCGCGAGGGACCACCCGGCCAGAGAGGCCGGCACCTACTCCGCGGCTCCGGGGAGGGAGGCTTCGTCTCCAGTCGGCTCTTCCTGGCCCCCCTCGTCCTCGGTCACCACACGAGCCACGTCCACCAGGGAATCCCCCTCGTCGAGATTCATCACCCGCACCCCCTGGGTGTTCCGGCCGATGACCCGGATCCCCGCCACGGGCACGCGGATGATGACCCCGTGCCGGGTGATGAGCATCAGCTCGTCCTCATCGAGCACTTCCTTCAGGGCCACGCAGGAACCGGTCTTGGCGGTGCAATTGAAGGTGATGATCCCCTTGCCGCCCCGCTTCTGGACCCGGTACTCGCCGAGTTCGGACCGCTTGCCGTACCCGTGGTTGCTCACGACGAGGAGCGTGGATTCCCGGCGGACCACGACCATGCCGATGACCCGGTCCTTGTCCCCCAGCACGATGCCGCGCACCCCGGTGACGGCCCGGCCCATCTCCCGCACGTCGCTCTCGTGGAACCGGATGCTCATTCCCTGCTCGGTGGCGAGCACAATGTCGTTGGTGCCCCCCGTGACCTGGACGTCGATCAGCTCGTCGCCCTCCAGGATGTTGATGGCGTTGATCCCCGTGCTGCGGGGGTTGGCGTAGGCGGAGAGCGCCGTCTTCTTGACCGTCCCGTTCCGGGTGGCGAAGAAGAGCCACTGTTGGTCGGAGAACTCCCGCACCGGCACCAGGGCCGCGATCCGCTCATCCGGCCGGATGGCGATGCACTGGATGATCGGCTTTCCGCGGGCGGCGCGACCCCCCTGGGGAATCTCGTGCACCTTGAGCCAGTAGACCTGGCCCCGGTTGCTGAAGAACATCAGATAGTCGTGCGTGCTGGCGATGAACAGGTGTTCCACCCAATCATCTTCCTTGGTCCCCATCCCGGCCAGGCCCCGCCCGCCCCGGCGCTGCCGCCGGTAGGTGCTCACCGGGATCCGCTTGATGTAGCCGGTGTGACTGATCGTGATGACCATGTCCTCCTCGGCGATCAGGTCCTCGATCGAGAAGTCGGCCTGGTCGGGGACGATCTCGGTGCGCCGGTCGTCGCCGTACTGCTTGGTCACCTCCTCCAGCTCCCCGAGGAGGATGCTCATGCGCCGGTCGCGGGAGGCGAGAATGTCCTTGAGGTCGGCGATGAGGGCGCGGATCTCCGCGAGTTCCGCCTCCAGCTTGTCGATCTCCAGGCCGGTGAGCCGCGCGAGCCGCATGTTGAGGATCGCGTCGCTCTGCTTTTCCGTGAACCCGAACCGGGCCCGCAGCCGCTGGTCGGCGGTGTCGGTGTCCTCCGACCCCCGGATGATGGTGATGACCTCGTCGATGTTGTCGACCGCGATCTTGAGCCCGTCAAGAATGTGCTCCCGCGCCTGCGCGGCGTCGAGGTCGAACTGGGTGCGCCGGACGATGATCTGGTGCCGGTGGGACACGAAATGCTCCAGCATCTCCTTGAGCGGCATCACCCGCGGCACCCCGTTGACCAGCGCGAGGTTGATCACGCCGAACGTGCTCTGCATCGGGGTGTGCTTGTAGAGCTGATTGATCACCACGGTCGGGATGGCGTCCCGCTTGAGTTCCACCACGAGCCGCATCCCTTCCCGGTCCGATTCATCGCGGACCGCGGACACTCCCTCCACCTTCTTGTCGTTCACCAGGTCCACGATCTGCTCGGCCAGCCGCGCCTTGTTGACCTGATAGGGCAGCTCCGTGATGACGAGCGCCGACCGATTGCCGGTTTCCTTCTCCTCGATCACCACCCGGGCCCGCATGATCACCTTGCCCCGGCCCGTTTCGTACGCCTCCCGGATCCCCTGCACCCCGTAGATGTAGCCCCCGGTCGGGAAGTCGGGCCCCTTCACATGGGCGCAGAGGCCCGTGGCGGTGATCTCCGGATCGGCGATCAGCGCCCGGATCGCCGCCGTGATCTCGCGCAGGTTGTGGGGGGGGATGTTGGTGGCCATGCCGACCGCGATCCCGCTCGACCCGTTGACCAGCAGGTTCGGGATTTTCGACGGGAGCACCGTGGGCTCCAGCAGCCGGTCGTCGAAGTTGGGCTGGTAATCGACCGTGTTCTTGTCGATGTCCTCCAGCATGGTGATGGCGATCCGGGTGAGCCGGGCCTCGGTGTACCGATAGGCCGCGGCGGGATCCCCGTCCACCGAGCCGAAGTTCCCCTGCCCGTCCACCAGGGGGTACCGCAGGGAGAAGTCCTGCACCATGCGGACCAGGGCATCGTAGACTGAACTGTCGCCGTGCGGGTGGTACTTGCCGAGCACATCGCCCACCACCGTGGCCGATTTCTTGTACGGCCGTCCCGGCACCAGGCCGAGCTCGTTCATGGCGTAGAGGATCCGGCGGTGCACCGGCTTCAGACCATCCCGCACGTCGGGAAGGGCCCGGGAGACGATGACGCTCATCGAGTAATTGATGAACGATTGCCGGAGCTCGTCTTCGATCGGACGGGGAACGATGCGCTCGCGCGAATTCGGGGCTGTCATGGGACTCCAGAACACCGGGTGGAGGCACACCGGAAGCTCCGGAGCACAGTCGGGGCTCGCCCGATGCGTTTCCGGAGCTGATCACGGTGGAATCAACGAAATATACCCGGGGACGAGGGGTTGCTGCAAGTCGGGGCGGCAGCGTGAAGTAGTTGCAATACAACAGTTTAGGGAACCTCAGACCATTCGGCCTACTTGGTGGGTCATTCCGGCGAACGCCGGAATCCACTCCTGGCGGGTTCAGAGTGTCTCACGCGGAGACGCACAGGTGTGAGTTTTGAGAATGCCCACAGAGGTTGACCAGGCAAAGAGAAGGCTTCCGATCTCATCGACGAGCCATCTGAGAACCGGCCCGAGCACGAAGGGCCTTTGCAGGGACCGCGTCAGACGATCAACCACGAAATACACGAAAAGGCACGAAAGGGAGTGAAGTGTGAAGTTTGAGGTTCGAAGTATGAAGGGTTAAAACGGGGCAAGTGACTCCGTTCACTGCGAGAATCTGAACACTGAAAACGTGAACTGAACCAAACTGAATTAATCAGAATCTCGCGAAGCAGGAAGAGCCAAGGGAAGGGGGTGGGGCCCCGTTTTCGTGTCTTTCGTGTTTTTCGTGGTTCCTGTTGTTCTGAAGCGAGGACCGTGAGGATATCAGGTGGCTGGGGGGTGCGTCGCCCGCGCTCGGCGGAGCCGCAGTATCAGGAGAGGCATGACGAACAGCGCGCCGAGCGTCCCGGCGATCGTCCCCCCGGTGGTGGCCAGAGCGATCGAGCCGAAGAGGCTGTCCACCGGAGTTCCGATGGCGAGCGGGAGGAGGCTCGCCAGGGTCGTGAAGGTGACCAGCAGGATGGTTCCGGCCCGGTCCCTGGCCGCCCAGTAGACATCCCGGCCGTCGAGCTTGCGGTGCTCCCGGTGCCCGTCCGCCCGCACGTGGCGCCTCCGGTGCAGCGCCGCATCGACCAGCAGGATCGACTGGTTCACCGCGAGACCGACCACCAGGATCACTCCCACGGCCGCTTCCCGCCCGAAGGCGGCTCCCGTGGGCCAGTAGATGGCCACCACCCCCGCCAGAGCGAGGGGGAGGCTCAACAGCACCATCGCGGACGCCCAGACGGAGTCGAACACCATCGCCACCGCGAGGAGCACCAGCACGATCCCGGCGGCAAACACCAGCCAGAGACCCTTCCCGCTCTCGTCGTCGTTGAAACCGTACTGTGCCTCTGACACGGCGTACCCGGGGGGAACCGAGATCGATGCCATGAACGCCTTGTGGGTTCGGTCCGCCAGCCGGTTCGGGCCCCGGAAGTCGTAGGTCACATATCGGACGTACTGCTGGTCCTCGCGGGTGATGGTGCTGAGACCCTCCCGTTCATCGACCACCGACAGGTCCCCGATCCGCACTGGCGCTCCGATCGGGTTGGCCACCGCCGCCGCCCGGAGGTCCAGTAGGGAGCGCTCTCGGGATCCGGCTGCCTTGAGGGTGACGGTCACCTCCTCGTCCCCGATTTCCAGGCGTTGTCCCCCCCCCACGCCGCGCACCTGTTGCTGGACCGTTCGGGCGAACGCCTCGACCGTGAGACCGGCCCGGGCCAGGGCGGCGCGGTCAGGTTCGAGGGTCACGCTCGTGGCCTGGCCGCTTCCCCAGAAATTGGCGGCGTTGATGTTGACCTTCTGCACCCGGGGGATCCGCTCCAGCCGCTCCTTGAGGTCGAGCGCAAACTGCTCCAGACCGGAGTACGAAAACCCAAGCAGCTTGATGCGATAGGACGCGGAGCCGCCACCTCCCCCGGAGGAAAAGGCCGGACCCTGTCCCACGACACTGATGCTCGCCCCGCCGATCAGGACCGCGCGCTGGTTGAACTCCTCCTGCATGAAGAGGGGAAGAGCCGTGAAACCCGCCTCCCGGTCGAACGTCACCTGAACGAAGCCACGATTCGCTCCCTGGGGCACCTGGGCCTGGACCCGCTCCACTCCCTCCCGACCCACCGCGATTCTTTCGAACTCGGCGAGGGCACGGTCGAGGCTCTCCGTATCGGACCCGCCGGGAAAGGTCAGATAGGCACTGAGCGTGGTGCGCTGTCCTCCCCATCCTCCCCAGTTGAACCGTGGCACCTTCTTGACGAAGGCCCATCCCATGACGCCCAGAGTGGCGAGCGTGAGGGTGAGCACGACCCAGCGGAGCCGGAGCATCCGGATCAGGGTCCAGGAATAGACCCGGTGCAACCGTCGCCATCCCGCGCGCTGGGCACCGTGGCCCGCTCCCACCGCGGGAATCATGACCACCGAGGCCACCACCGACCACCCGAGTGCCAGGGCAAAGGCGCTGGCAAAGGGCACGAAGGCGGCTCGCGCGTCGCCCTGCAGGTAGAGGAAGGGGAGAAGTACCACCGCCGTGGTCAAGGTGGCTCCGACAACCGCCGGCACGATGCGGACCCCCGCGTCCGCCCGCCCGTCCGGCGTGTCGGGCGCGGTTCGCAGGCGGGCCACCACGATCAGGCCGTTCTGGACCAGGATGCCGATCCCCATGCCGAGACCGGCGAGGGTGAGCAGATTGGCCGGGATCTTGAGGAGATACAAGCCGAGCGCGGTCCCGGCGATCGCCACGGCGGCGCTCCCCATCACCAGGGTCACACTCATCACGTTTCGCAGGGTCAGCAGGAGGACCAGGGCCACGGCCACTCCCGCGATCGCTCCGCGCCGCATCAGGTCGGTGAGCTGCGAATCCAGCTCCAGTGACTCATCGGAGGCGACGCGGAACCGGAGCCCCGGTGGAAGCGTGGGCTGGAGGTCCTCCATCGCTTGGCGGATCCGCGCCGCGGTCTTGATCGCATCGGCGTCGGCCAGTCGGGAAATCGCGATGGTCACGGCGGTGAGACCGTTGAGACGGTTGATCTGACCCCGGGTGTCCTCCTCCTGGCGGATCGAGGCGAGGTCCCCCAGGGCGAACACGCGCCCACCCGCTCCGCGCACCGGGAGCCGGGCCAGGTCCTCCATGACCTGCGGGGTGTCCCGAAGGGAAACCGGTCGCGTGGTCGTCGCGGCGTGCTCCTGCCCCAGGGGACGGACCTGGCGGGCCTCGGCCAGCGCCTGGCTGAGCGCCGTGGGGTTGATGTCGAGCTGCCGGAGTCGTGCGGGATCGTAGCTGACCGCGATCCCCGTCTCCGCGCCCCCCGCCGACTGGACCCCCGAGACTCCCGGCACCGCCTCGAGCCGGGGTGTGACCTGGTCCTCCACGATCTTTTCCAGCGCGCCCGGGGTGTAGGGTCCGGAGACGGTGTACTGCAGCAGCGGTTGCTCCGCCAGATCTTCGGGCACGAAATTGCTGACCCTCGGTGCGGCCACGCCGAGGGGAAACTCCGACCGGAGGAGCTCCATCCGCTCCAGGATGGCGAGACGGGTCATCTGGACGTCCACCCCGGGCTGCAGCTCCACGGTGATCTGGCTCGATCCTTCGCGCGAGGTGCTGCTCGTCTTCTTGACCCCGCGCACCGGCTGTACCGCCGATTCGACCGGGGAGGTGAGGTACATCTCCACCAGCTCGGCCGCGGCGCCGGGCCAGAAGGCCTGGATGGTGAGCCGGGGGAGTTCGACCTCGGTCCGGGTGGCGAGGGGGAGACGGGTGAACGCCACGCCCCCGGCAAGAATCAGCGCCATGGCGAACGACCAGACCACGGCGGGACGATGGGCGGCCCACCGGATCATGACGCCGCCTCCACCACCGGGGCCTGCAGTCCCGCGGACTCCCGGCGGGCGGCGCGCCGCTCGCGGGCCCGTTCCACCACATAGAAGGCCGAGGGGAGCAGGAAGAAGGTCACGAGAAGGGCCGTCACACTCCCGCCGATCACCGCGGCGGCCAGCGGCTGATAGAGTTCCCCGCCGGCGCCCACGCCGAGCAGCATCGGGGTCACGCCGAGGATGGTGGTGAGCGAGGTCATGGTGATGGCGCGGAGGCGCTGCCGACCTCCGAGCAGGATCGCCTCGTGGAGAGGGTGTCCCCGCTCCCGGAATCGGTTGATGGCGTCGAGCTTCACCACCGCGTCGTTGTCGGCGATGCCGATCATCACCACGATGCCGATCATCGCCACCGCGTTGAGGCTCTGCCCGGTGAGCCAGAGAGCCACGACCGACCCGGTGCCCGCCAGGGGCACCACCGTCATGATCACGAGCGGGGTGGTGAACGACCCGAACTCCCCGGCCAGCACCAGGAACACCAGCGCCACCGCCAGGAACGCCACCAGCGCGAGTTCCCGCATGGTGCGCTGCTGCTCTGCATCGGCCCCCGACAGGGCCCAGGTGAGGCCGGCCGGAACCGGCAGGGTTCCAAGGGAGGCCGCGACCTCCTTCGCGGCTCGGGCAGTGCCCCCCTCCTCCACCACCCCCTCCACCACCACCACCGGTCGCTGATTGATCCGCACCACTTCGATGGGAGTACGGGTCTCCACCACCGTCACCAGCTGGCCCACCGGTACTCCCTGGATCGGGGTGGCCAGGGCCGTGGCCAGATCCTCGTTTGCCTCGCCATGGAACCGCACCATGATCGGGGTCCGGCGGTCGGTTTCGCGGAAATCGTTGGCGGCGACACCGCCCAGACCACCCGCCAGCACCGAGGCCACCTCCTGGATTGCGATGCCCCGCTCCGCGATCCGCTCCCGCCGCAACCGGATCTCGATCGCGGGTTGCGTGGTGCTGAAGGCGTCGCGCACGTCGGTCAGTGTCGGCATCGCGGCCAGTCGCTGG
>JBGSKF010000122.1:0-3731 GCA_041741375.1 Gemmatimonadales bacterium
GCCACGACCCGGGTCGTATCGAACGGTGGAAGAACCCCTGTCAGGATCGGCCACACTTGCTGGCCGCTCACCTCCAGTACCAGCCGAGGCGGTGTCCCGCTCTCCCGGCTCCCGAACTCCACCCGGCCCGCCTGGCCCTCCAGGGTCTTCTTGAGGATCCACCCGTGATGGTCCGCACCACTTGCGAGCACAGCCGCCAGGTCCGCCGTCACATCGAGCGACACCACACCTGCCAGCCCGTTGGTGATCGTCGCCGTCGCCGCCGGGACCCCCTCCCAGGGACGCGCGCCGCTCCCGCCCATCTCCCACGCCGCCTCCCCCGCGCAGTCGGCGCTCTGATTGGCCGGGTTTGCATCGTCAGCGCAGTTCCAGGTGGCTCCCGCCTCGGTCCACGCCTGGGTGAGCCGGTGCAGGTCGATCGTCCGTCCCGCCGTCCCCCAGTTGTCCGCATTGACCGCGATGGTGAGCTCGAGCCGAGCCCCCTGCAGGGTGCCGGCCCCCACGGCGGCCGCGATCGCCGCCCGGTCGAACCGGAGCAGCGCCCGGTTGTTCCCGCTCGCCTGGAGACGAAGGATGGGCTCGCTCCCCTGGTTCTGATTCGGGGCCCCCTGCCGAAGCCAGGTATCCGCCAGCGGCAGCAGGGCCGTTTCCTGCACCGAGGCCACGGTCTGGAACTCGGCCACTCGGCGGCCGGTATCGGGGTCCTGCTCGGTGGGGAAGAGGCACCCCGACGCCACCACGGCGCCACACAACGCGATGAGACTCATGCGGAACCTCCCTGTGCCACAGGAGACGAACTCCGGGTGCCAGGCGTGACACCGGAGCGGAACCGCAGCGGCTTCCGCTAGCGCGGAAAGCGGGCGGTCAGATGCAGAAAGTTGCGCGCGGGGGGGGGGGGGGTACTCCAGAACCTCGCTCATCATCTCCTCCACTGGCGTTGGGATACACCACTCGATACTCCAAGCTGGGAAGGATCGCGACGCGTGTCAAGCACTTTGTTGTTA
The DNA here is from genome assembly GCA_041741375.1 of Gemmatimonadales bacterium. Classification (GTDB taxonomy): domain Bacteria; phylum Gemmatimonadota; class Gemmatimonadetes; order Gemmatimonadales; family GWC2-71-9; genus OFTM291. Next base: position 1,005 of record JBGSKF010000122.1, read on the forward strand.
TGTCGGCGGGTTGTCACATGCGAAACCACGCTGGGGCGACCACGAGTTGGTTCGCCCCTGAGCCCGTGGGTGTGCCGCATGCGACGCACCCTGCCCCGTGTGGAGGGTCAGTTCACCTGAATCCGGGTCGGACTCCGTGCCCGGAGCCGGTTCCCCGCGTCGGCGGGGACGGAGGGGGCCGTCGACCCGGGCGGCCGCCCCCACTCCCGAAGCAGGGCCATGACGGGCCGGCCCAACAGTTGCGTGACCCCGAACGGCGGGTCTCCTTCGCACTCCTCCACTCCCACCGGAGTGCTGTGGCGCCACTGGGTGAGGGCGGACGCCCGGCGCACCGCTTTTTCGCAGGTGCGGACGAGATCCCTGTCGTTCTGGGGGTCTGAGCTGGCCTTCTCCTCCCGGAACACCACGGTCGTGTCATCGGGCGAATACAGGGGGTGAAACAGCTGCCACTCGGGAACCACGGTCTCCCGTTCCGTCCCCGCCTCGAGCGTCACGACCGTCGTGCGGGTTCCCAGCGTACTCCCGACCGCCGAGAACTCTCCCGGCTGGCGGCTCAGCGGTTCCCCGGGGGGAACGAACGCGACCAGCACCTCGGGTTGGAGCAGGAGCAATTGCCGGCCCGACGGGCTCCAGCGCGCCGTGGCCGAGCCGAACCGCGGGCAGATCCCGGTGCAGGTCTGCGGGTCTGCCGCAGGCCATTGCCGGATCGGGCGGACCGCCCCGGTCCGGATCGTGATGAGGTCCCACCGGAAGAGATCCAATCCGCTGGAGAAAGAGCCGATGGCCACCGAATCCCCCGTGGGGGAGAATTCGTAGAAATCCGCACCGCTATTCGGATCGCCGGCCTCGACGAGGGTGAACGGGTTGTAGAGGGTGGGGATGCCGGCCCGGGCGGGACGGAAGGTGAACCGCGTGCTGGTCGACTGTTCGATGACGTCCACCGTGTCCCGTTCCAGGTACCGCCGCGCGGTCACCGGCAGGGCCAGCGTTTGCAGGGTCATCCCCCGATGATTCAGGACCGTCACCCCCCCATCGACGCTCACGGCGATCACCCGGCCTCCTTGCGCCATGGATGGGGAAAAGGCCCCATGCGGATCTGCCACCAGGAACCGCTCCTCCCCCACCGGCCGCTCCAGCACCAGGTCCGAGCCCCGGGTGGACACCGGGAACCCGCAGACCGGGGTCCCCGGCCGCTCGGCGGAGAGCAGGGAGAGGGCCCCGTAGGCGTCGAGCTGATAGATCGTCTCCGGGGCGCCCGCCACGGGCTTGGCAGGCACCGAGTCGCCGGTCGCGGGGTCCAACCCCGGCACCCGCGCCCCGCGGAGGATGTAGTCCTTCACCTGCGCCGCCGTGAGCGTCGGGTCCATGGCGAGTAATTGCGCCGCAACGCCTGCCACGAGCGGAGCGGACAGTGAGGTGCCGGAGGCCGTCGTCACCGGCACGGCAGCTCCCGCCTGGCCGGTCCAGCGATCCAGCACGAGGACATCTTCCGCCGGGGCCGCGATGTCCGTCGCCCCGGTAAAAAAGTTGCTTCCCGCGACTGAATCACCTGCAAACTTCTCCCAGAAGGCGTTGCCGGGCTTGCTGCCCGCGACAACGATGAGTCGATTTCTATATGCGGGATTTTCCCGAAGAAACAGGAGAGCGCCGCGGACCGCGCCAGGGCTCCGACTCGCCGCGTATTCTGCCACACTTCCACGAAAGCGATCGTTGCCTGCTGCAACAACAACGACGAGATTCGGTGCAGGATCCAAGAGAGACGCCTTTATATCTGCCGCCAACATTCGAATCTTTTCAGTTCGCTCGTTTGGATCGCCAAGGGTGGAGTCAATTGTCGCATCCGCTGAAAGGCTGAGGACCTGAACCTTATCTGCCACAACCCTTTCCCCCAATGCGAAGAAATTGTCCAGTAGGGGGAGCCTGCGATTGTTTGGCGATGTGCTCCCAGAGTAGAGGTGGAGGGACGTCCGCCACATCATGCCGGATACGCCCGAACGGTTGTCCCCCTCGCTCGACAGCAATCCTGTAGTGCTCGCCGCGTGTTTCTCCAATTCTATTACTCTCTCAGGAGATATGGAGCGTAAACGAGTGAGGTCAGCGTCAGGCGGCTCCCACAGACCCGGAGCGGATGCAGCGTAATCCGGGTGAAATCGCTGATGCTTCCATTCGAAAACCCCAACCACCGGGAGAATTTCGCCGTACTGTCCCGTGGAACACCCCCAAGCCAGAGGGGCACGAATCTCACGCATGGCCCATAGGTGATCTGAACCATCAAACCACCTGGATCGAGGAAGGGCGGGTACATCCTCAGGATATCGAGCGTCAATACTCTCCTGAGGCGATGACCGATCAATGAAGGTAGCCAACTCGACCTCCGGCGTACTCCGGATTCTTTGCAGTGCTCGGAAAAGGGAATCGAGCGCGAGGCCCGGGTCGGGAATCCTGACGAAAAACTTCCCAGGGACGGCGATACCGAGAACAGTCATGCCGTGTCGGCTGAAGAATGCTGCTTTGGAGGAGTCCGACACCGTATCCTTGAATCGAAGGGTAATCTCGGTTCGATACAGAAGATGTCCGCTTGGCAGGGCCACGACCCGGGTCGTATCGAACGGTGGAAGAACCCCTGTCAGGATCGGCCACACTTGCTGGCCGCTCACCTCCAGTACCAGCCGAGGCGGTGTCCCGCTCTCCCGGCTCCCGAACTCCACCCGGCCCGCCTGGCCCTCC
>JBGSKF010000123.1:0-2273 GCA_041741375.1 Gemmatimonadales bacterium
CTGCGCAGTCCAGGCGGGATGACTCGGGACCAGGAAAGATCCATGAATGGATTCCGGCGTTCGCCGGAATGACGATCCTGATCAATCAGTCCTTCAGGACCCGTCGCCGCAGGCGCCGAGCCCGGGCTTCAGCCCGGGAACTGGCCGTAGGGAGGGAGCGGACTGACCACGTTGGAGTCCACCTCCGTCCGGTCGAACAACATGTCCAGAACGGCAATCCTGGTGACACCATCCCCGACGCTGCAGCCCCACGCGAGGGGAGCGGCGATTTCCTCGTACGCCCAGTTGCCGCCGGCCGAGAGGTCGGGATTGAAGCCCCACGCACTCCGTTCCCACCCCGTCCCGTCAACCGGACGTATCCCCTGCACCGTGCCCCCCTGCAGCGTAGGGTTCGCATATGCCACCTTCGGCTGCGCCCTCAGGACTCCCGCCAAGCTGTCCAACTGTGTGACGGAAGGGTTCCCGGGGACCCGGACAAAGTAGAATCCTCCCTCATAGGGGGAGGGAAGCCGCATCCCCCCCACCACCTCCCCTCCGATCACGGCGAGCGCCGCCGCCCGCTCCCCCACCGTGGCGCCGGGCTCGAAGTCGACACCGAGCACCCGCTTCTGTACACCGCCCACTTCGAAGTACGAGGAATCGTGCCCGAACCAGGCAGGCTTGAAGTCCGGCGGCACCAGGGTCACCACAAACCCCTCGTTCCCTACCACTTCGAAACTGACCGCCACTGCGGTCACCGAGTCGGTCACCTGGAACAGGAGGGTGTCCGCCCCCGTCGAATCCCCCGCCGCCAGAGACCCCGTCCCCCCCACCAGCCACACCGACCGCCCGCCGGACAGCGTGCTGTCCATGTTCAGGGGCACCATCTCGGCCGTCGGCACCTCCAGCGGATCCAGGTCCACGATCCCCGAGTCCCGCACCTCCACCCGCAACGGCAGCGGCACCGCGCTCGCCGAGCGGTTCCGGAGCCGGAACGGAATGGACACCGTATCCCCCGACCGGCTCATCGGACCCGCTGCAACCAGCTCCACCTGCATCCCGCACGCGGTGTCCGGGTAGACGCCCTCCACCCCCATGGACCCCGTGAGGGTGAACCGCACCTTCCGGCAGCCACCGGGATCCTGCTGGCTCAGGAGAAACTGAGGCGGACCTTCGGCGCGGGGCGGGCGCACCTCCCCCGGCTCGGTCAGAAAACTGCACGCCACCACCACCGTACCCGACACCAGGACAGCAAGACCAGTCATGATCCACCTCCGGAACGGAACGAACGATTGCACGGCGGGCATGACCCTGTCCGCGCCGAGCAGCACTCCGCCCCTCCGGCGAGGAGCGGAGCGCGCGCCAGGGAAGGGTTACCGAATGCCCCCTCGCAGTGGACCCCCCGCGATGACCGGGGCGATCCCGCCCAGCATCCCACCGCAAGCGGTCGCGACGGTGCGATCCGGCGTGCTGCTGTACCCGGAGCGGAACTCCACGCTGCAGGTCGCCGTCTGCCAGGGCTCCCAGAAGAACCACCACCCAAAGCCGATCCGAACGAAGGAGGTCTCATGGACAACACTGATGTTCTCTCCCTCACCCCCATCGGCGAGGCCGAGGTGCACAATGTGGCCCGCCCGGCTCCACAACCGCGTCGCTGTTCCGCCCGACGTCCGCATCCGGTAGACCGTGGTGCTGTCCACCCGGCGCTCGATCACCGCTTGAGGACACGCGTGCGGAGGTCCCGCCCAGGAGCAGGCACCGGGAATACTGGTCGGGTTCTGAATGCTCACATAGGGGACGGCCACGAGCAGGGTATCGCCATTCGGATGGAAGGCGATGACGGGCGCCGGGTCCTGGGACATGCGGCTGGCCGCCACGCCGACAATGTCCACCTCCTCCTCACACACGGAGTTCACCGACCAGATGCAGAGGAGCACCGGCGCCGGGAGCGGCGGCACCGCAAAGGTCGCGATTTCCTGCTCCTCAGCCAAGGTGTCCGCCCCGAAATAAATCGGCATGGTGGTGAACTCGTTTCCCCCTCCGTCGGAGTACGCGTACGCATCCCCATCGTGGGCGGAGCCCCAGGAGGAGACCACGGCTCCTCCCGGCGGTTCGGCCGGGGACTCCCCGCTACTCAACCAGGCCGTTCCGTTGAAGACCGCGGAGCCGGCGTGCCACCCCCCCGACTGATACCAGTATCCGACCGACCGACCGCCGTGATGGGTGGTGAGCTGGTTGAGCGACACCGGTGCCCCGGTGTCCAACAGGAGCTCGGTGGTGGCGCTGTCCCGCTG
>JBGSKF010000124.1:0-17751 GCA_041741375.1 Gemmatimonadales bacterium
GGCGAGGGCGCGGGCCTGCTTCTGGCGGAAGAGTGCCGGAAGGAGCGGAAGCGCCTCCTCGGGACCGTATCCGAGCAGGCGTCGGGCGGCGGGGTTGGCCCGCGTCACGGTGCCGCGCCGGTCGCAGGCCAGGACGCCCTCGACCATGGCGTCGACCAGCGCATCGCCCTGCTGGCTCTCCTGGTGGAGCGCGACAAACCGGCTCCTGATGCGGGTGGATACCTCACGGAGCGTGTCATGCAGTCCGATGAGTTCCGGTATGCGGGAGCGTTCGAGACGGGGCCCCTCGGCGGTGGGCAGATCGCGGACCGCCCCCTCCAGCATGGTCAGCTGGCGGGAGACGAACCGGCCGGTGAGCCAGAGGACGACTCCCCCGAGCAGCAGGACAACTCCCGCCCCCGCCATCATGGTCACGCGCGCCCGCCGGACGGCGGGATCGGCCGATCGGAGAACCACGGCGGTTCGCACGATCGGGGTCCCGGGAACGGCGACGAAGAGGGTTTGCTCCCCCGTCGTGACGCTCCGCCGCCGATCGACCCCCACGCGTCCCGCGATCGCCGAGCGGACTTCGGGCCGGTCCCCGAGCAGGTCCGTGGTCGAGGGCCCCGAGACACCCACCACCGGAGATCTTTCCGTGTCGCCGACCACCCGCCCGGCCCGATCCAGAATGGTGATCCGGCGTCCCTCGCCGGGCGGTGTGCGGGCGAGAAAGTCGTTCCAGCCCGAGGGATCGCGGGGGACGAGCGCCTGAAGGGTGCGGGCCTCGCGGGTGAGCTCCTCCCGGGCCCGGGTCTCGATCTCCCGCCGGGTCACGCGGTCGGAATGGAGCAGCATTCCCACCGCGGCCAGGCCCATCAGGCCGAGCCCTCCGAGGAGGAACCGGCGTTCCAGGATCATCGGGTCTGGCGTTCCGCGCGAAAGCGATACCCGAAGCCCCGCACCGTCTCGATGTAGCGTCCCCCGTCTCCCAGCTTGCTGCGCAACCGCTTGACGTGCATGTCCACGGTCCGGGTCTGGATGTCGGGGGAAGCGTCCCAGACGGTTTCCAGGAGTTGCGGGCGACTTTGCACCCGGCCTCGGCGTTCCAGGAGTGTCATCAGGAGCTTGTATTCGATCGCCGTCAGGGTGATCTCCACTCCGTTGACGAAGGTGCGATGCGCCGATGCGTCCACGGTGACCGGACCGGCCGTGATGGTGGTGCCGCTGACGACCGCGGGAGCTGCCAGGCGCCGCAGGAGGGCCTTGACCCGCAGGGCCAGTTCGCTGGGCGAAAAGGGCTTGGTGAGGTAGTCGTCGGCGCCGAGGCTCAATCCCTGGATCCGGTCTGCCTCCTCCCGCCGGGCGGTGAGGAGGATCACCCCCACGTCCCGGGTCTCGGGCCGGGTGCGCAGCTCCTCCAGCACCTCGTACCCCGAGAATCCCGGGAGCATGAGATCGAGCACGATCACATCGGGAGGTTCCCGGGTGGCGGTGTCGATCGCCTCTTTGCCCGTGGCGGCGGTCGAGACCCGGTATCCGGCCTTGGCCAGATGGTAGGCCACGAGGGCGGTGATGTCCGGCTCGTCGTCCACAACCAGGACGCGGTAGCTCTGGGCTGCATCGGTGGCGGTCATGCCGGGATGACTCCTTGGGGGACCTGAAACCGGGTGTGGGATCGGTGGCGATCGAGGGCCCGGCGTCGCTCGGACTTCATGTCATCCTCGCGGGCCAGCGCGTCCAGGGTGGCGTCGAGAAGCCTCCGCGACGCCGTGTTCTCCCGGGGGAGCCGGTAGAGGACGAACGGGCCGACCGGAGTGTCGTGCACCACCCCGGCCTGCCTCAGGACCGTCAGATGTCGGGACACGGTGGGCTGGGGAAGATCGAGAATGGCCTGCAGATCGTTCACGCAGAGGGGCGCCGCGGCGAGACAATTCACCAGGCGGATGCGCGTGGGTTCCGCGATCGTGAGGAGGAGGCGCGAGGGCGCCGGCAGGCTCGTCATATTCGGTTGCACGAATATCCCGCATTCTTCACCGGAGGCAAGGGGAATCCGGTCACGGTTCGGTCACGGGTCATGACGGCCGGGTGACCGGGTGCGGGAGCGCCGACATTGCCAATCGTCCCCTCGGAGAGGATAATTCCCCGCCATGCTTGCCTCCCTTCTGTTTCTCGCCGCCTCGGCGGACACGACGCTCCACCTCCGGGTCCTGTCGGTCAACGACTTTCATGGACAACTCGCCCCTGCCACCTACGGATGGTCACGCGGGCGGCCGGTGGGGGGACTCGACGGACTCCGGCGCCTGATGGATTCCCTGGAGGCCGCGTGCGCCTGTCCCACTCTCCGGCTCGATGCCGGTGACGAGATGCAGGGCACTCTCCTGTCCAACCTGGTGGCCGGGCGCTCCTCGGTGGAGGGGCTGAATCTCCTGGGGATCGATGTTGCGGCGGTGGGCAATCACGACCTGGACTGGGGACAGGATTCTCTGCGGGCCCGCCAGCGCGATGCCCGCTACGGATGGGTGGTGGCCAACGTGTTCGACTCGGTGACGGGGCGCCGACCCGACTGGGCCGATCCCTACACGATCGTGCCGGTGGCGGGAATGCGGGTGGCGGTCATCGGGTTCATGACCCGGGAGACCAAGCAGATCGTGAGCGCCCGGCATGTGGCGGGACTCGTGGTCCGGGGAGGTCTCGAGCCGCTGCGCGATGTCCTGGAGGACGTGGCCCGGGCCGATCCCGATTTCACCATCCTCCTGGCGCATGCGGGCGGGTTCTGCCGGGAGGATGGGTGCCGGGGCGAGATCATCGACCTGGCCCGGGAACTCCCCGCCGGCGCGGTGGACCTGATCGTGTCGGGCCACACCCACTCTCTCCTCAACACCCGGGTCAACGGGATTCCGATCGTCCAGTCACTGAGCAACGCGCGGGCCCTGGGGGTGAGTGACCTGACGCGGACCGCCGAGGGAATTCGCGTCACGACCCGGGTGGACACCGTCTGGGCCGACGCCCCGGCTTCCGAGGAAACCCGCGCACTCCTGGCCGGGTATGAGGCCATCGCGGCCCCGCTGGCCGGCCGGGTCATCACGACCCTGCGGGACACCCTGCAGCGCACCCGGGGAGAACAATATGCCCTGGGCAATCTCCTCGCCGATGCGCTCCGCGAGGTGGGGCAGGCCGACGTGGGGCTCATCAACAACGGGGGGATCCGCGCCGACCTTCCCGCCGGGCCGGTCACGTACGGGCAGTTGTTCCAGCTGCAGCCCTTCGCCAATCGGGTGGTGCGTCTCACCCTGCCGGGTCGCACGCTCCGTGCGGTGCTGGAGCACGCCCTGGAGGACGGCGTGCCCGATGCCCATGTGGCCGGAGTCACCGTGCGGTGGGACCGCTCCCGTCCCGCCGGGGAACGGGTGCGGGAGGTGCGCATGGCCGATGGCCGCGCCCTCGATCCGGACGCCTCTTACACCCTTGCGCTCGGCGACTTCCTGCACACCGGCGGCGGGGGATACGCCATGCTGGTGCCCCTGGTGCCCGAGCCGGTGAACCTGACCGACCTGGAACTCACCATCCGCTATCTCGAGTCCCGGCCCACCCCGGTGGTGGTCCCGGCCGACCCTCGTTTCGTGCCGGTGGCGCCGTGAGCGCTGCGACCATGAGAGTGTATCTGAATGAGCAGGGGGTGACGGTGCCGGAGCGGAGCACGGTCCTCGACGTGGTGCGCCTCGTGGACCCCGGGCTGGCGGATCAGGTGGTGGCGGGGAACGCCGTCTGCACGGATGGTCGCAGTGTGACCTGCGCCCCGGGCGACGTTCTCACCGCCGGGAGCATCCTCCGCGTGCGGGTCTCGGCACGGCACCCCGGACAGGACCCCGATGCTCACCCGTGATCTGATCGCCCGTCTCCCCAAGGCGGAGCTGCATGTGCATCTGGACGGGTCTCTCCGCCCGGAGACGATGGTGGACCTGGCGCGCACGGCCGGCGTGACTCTGCCGAGCGAGGACCCCGAGGTGCTCCGGCACCACATGCTCGTCGACGACGCCCGGGATCTGGAGGAGTACCTCGCCCGGTTCGACCTGACGATTGCCCTGCTGCAGGATCCCGAGGCGATCGAACGGGTGGCGTGGGAGATGGTGGAGGACGCGGCGCGCGACAATCTGCGGTACCTCGAGGTGCGGTACTGTCCCGCCCTGAGCTGCCGGAGCGGGCTCTCCCTCGATGAGGTAATCGCCGCGGAGTGGCGGGGGTTGTCGCGCGGGGAACGGGAGTTCGGGGTGATCCCCCGGATTCTCAACTGCTCGCTTCGCCATTACGACCCCTCCGTCTCCCTCGCGATCGCCGAGGCGTCGGTGCGGTGCCAGGATCACGGAGTGGTCGGGTTCGATCTGGCAGGCGGCGAGGCGGGTCGTCCCCCGGGGCTCCATGCGGCGGCCTTCGATGTGGTGGTGCGGGGGGGGCTCGCGGTGACGGTGCATGCGGGCGAGGCGGCCGGCCCCGAATCGATTGCCGAGGCGCTGTTCCGGTGCCATGCGCACCGCCTGGGGCATGGGACCCGTCTCCATGAGGACCCCCGGCTGCAGGACTGGGTGCGCGATCGCCGCATCCCCATCGAAACGAACATCACGAGCAACGTCCAGACCCATGCGGTGGAGCGCGCGGAGCGCCATCCGGTCCGGCGCTACTTCGACGCGGGACTGGTGGTGACCCTCTCGACCGACAGCTGGCTCATGAGCGGCGTGTCGCTGACCGACGAGTACTGGCTGGCTCACCGTGCCTTGAACTTCACCCGGGAGGAGATCGACCAGATGATCCTCAATGCGTGCACCGCGGCGTTCCTCCCCTGGCCGGAGCGACAGGCCCTGCACGCCAAGGTGGCGGCGGAACTCGCGGCGATCCGATGACCGGCCTCTTCCTGCTGCAGACCGCCGCCGAACGGCTGGCCGACGCCCGGGCCGGTCTCGACACGCCAGTGATCGAGCGTCTCGCCGGGCTCCTCGGGATGGCGGTCATTCTGGGACTGGCGGTGCTGATCTCCTGGAACCGCCGGGCCATCCGGTGGCGCCTGGTGGCGATGGGGCTCGCCCTGCAGGCCCTCTTCGGCATCATCGTGCTGAAGACGGAACCGGGCCGCGCCTTCTTCCGCCTCATGGGCGACGCGATCACGAGTCTGCTCGGATTTCAGGAAAAAGGAGCCCGGTTCGTGTTCGGTAACCTGGTGCAGAACCAGGTGCCGGTGGGGCCCCTGGGCCCGGCGGGAGGGATCGACACCAGCGCCGGGATGGTGGCGGACACGGGGGCGTTCTTCGCCTTCAACGTGCTGCCGACCATCATCTTCTTCTCCTCCCTCATGTCGATCCTCTATTACTTCGGCGTGATGCAACGGGTGGTGAAAGGGATCGCCTGGGCGATGCAGCGCACCCTGCGGACCTCCGGGGCGGAGACCCTCTCCGCCAGTGGCAACATTTTCCTCGGTCAGACCGAGGCCCCCCTCCTCATCAAGCCGTTCGTGGCGGGGATGACCTCGTCCGAGCTGACCACGGTGATGGTCGGAGGGTTTGCCACGGTGGCCGGTGGCGTGCTCGCCGCGTACGTCGGGATGCTGTCCGGGGTGTTTCCGGGCATTGCCGGGCATCTGCTCGCGGGGAGTGTGATGAACGCCCCGGCGGGGCTGCTGATTTCCAAGATCATCGCGCCGGAAACCGGGGTGCCGGCCACGGCCCACTCGCTCGACATGCAGGTGGACAAGACCGACGGGTCGGCCATCGAGGCGGCGGCCAACGGAGCGGCCCAGGGGGTTCAGCTCGCCATCAATGTCGCGGCGATGCTCATGGCGTTCGTGGCGTTGGTGTATCTGGTGGACGGTGGCCTCGGCTGGCTCGGAGGACTCGTCGGGTGGGACGATCTGAGCCTGCGCGGCTTGCTGGGGCTCGCCCTCCGTCCCCTGGCCTGGGTGATGGGGGTCCCCTGGGGGGAGACGGCCTATGTCGGAGGGCTCATCGGCCTGAAGACCACGCTCAACGAGTTCTTCGCCTACGCGCAGTTTGCCGGTGATCTCGGCTCCGGCGTGGTGCTCAGTCCGCGGAGTGCGATCATCACCACCTACGCCCTTCTCGGCTTCGCCAATTTCTCCTCGATTGCCATCCAGATCGGCGGCATCGGGGGTCTCGCTCCCGAACGCCGTCCGGACATCGCCCGGCTGGGGCTGCGGGCCATGATCGGAGGCAATCTGGCCGCGTTCCTGTCAGCCACTCTGGTCGGGATGCTGGCGTGAACAATGAACAATGAACAACGAACAACGAACAACGACTCATGACCAGAGACCAGTGACCCATGACCATTGACCAGCACCCAACACCCAATACCCAACACCCAACACCCAGTACCCAGCACCCTGCCGACCGCTCGAAGCGGATTGCCCGGGCCACCGAGACAGTGCGTGCGCACCTGGGCGGTGTCACTCCCGTGGCGGCCCTCGTGCTGGGATCGGGTCTCGGGGGCCTCACCGATCGTTTCCGCGACACGAGCCGCATTCCGTACGGAGAGATTCCGGGCTTTCCCCTCCCCACGGTCGAGGGTCACCAGGGGGAACTGGTCGCGGGGACCTTCGCGGGCCGGCCGGTGCTGGCTCAGAGCGGTCGCTTCCACTGCTATGAAGGACACGACGCCGACCTCACGGCCCTGCCGGTGCGGGTGTTCGCGGCCCTGGGCATCGGGACGGTCCTCCTCACCAATGCCGCGGGAGGGGTGCGCCGCACCTTCGGGCCCGGCACGTTGATGCTGATCTCCGACCACCTGAACCTGACCGGTCGGAACCCGCTCATCGGGCCGGTGCTGGAGGGAGAGACCCGGTTCCCCGACATGTCGGCGCCCTACGATCCCGCGCTGCGGGAGCGGGCCCGGCAGGTGGCGCTGGAGAAGGGAATCGCGCTGGCGGAGGGGGTGTACGCGGGCCTCCTGGGCCCGAGCTATGAAACGCCGAGCGAGGTCCGCATGCTCGAGCGCCTGGGCGCCGATGCCGTGGGAATGTCCACCGTGCTCGAGGTCATCGCCGCGCGGGCACGGGGGGTGCGCTGCCTCGGAATCTCCACCATCACCAACTCCGCGGCGGGGATCGGGACCACCCCTCTCTCCCACGCCGAGGTGATGGACACCGCCGCGCGGGTGGGACGGGAGCTGGGGGATCTGGTGGAAGGGATCGTCGCGGGACTCTGACCGTCACGCCCTACCGTGAGGGGGAACATCGTGGCGCACCGGTCCGCGCCCCGCTCCGAGGCCAGGTGCCGAGGCAATGGCCCGGTGGAGCCAGTCGAGCGCATCCTCCACCGCCCGCTCCAGGGGGCGATCGTGGGCCAGGCCGGCGGTGATGGCGGCCGAGAGGGAGCAGCCGGTGCCATGGGTCGAGGTGGTGGGAATGCGGTGATGGCGGAAGACGCGCGTTCCCTCCGTGGTGACCAGGGTGTCGAGCAGGTCATCTCCAGTGAGGTGACCTCCCTTCACGAGAACGGCCGCGGCGCCCGCGTCGAGGAGCCGGAGCCCCGCCTCGCGCATCGAGGCCTCGTCGTGGACCGTCAGGCCGGTGAGGAGGGACGCCTCGTCGAGATTTGGCGTCACCAGTGTGGCCAGGGGCACCAGGGCCTCCCGGAGGTCCGTCTCGGCGGCGGGCTCGAGGAGCCGGTCGCCGGAGGTGGCCACCATGACGGGATCGAGCACATAGGGGCGCCAACCGGTGTCCCGGAGGGCGTCGGCCACGAGCCGGATGGTCGCCGGGGTGCCGAGCATGCCGGTCTTGACGGCGGCGGGAGGGAGGTCGTCGCGGAGGGCATCCAGCTGCGCGGTGATGCTGGACGCGGGGATGGGGTGCACATCGCGCACCCCGAGAGTGTTCTGGGCCGTGACGGAGACGATCACCGACGTGCCGTACACGCCGAAGGAGTGGAAGGTCTTGAGGTCAGCCTGGATTCCGGCGCCGCCGCCCGAATCCGAGCCGGCGATGGTCAACGCGATGGGCATCGAGACGGGCACAACACCTCCCTGAGGAGCGACACATGGGACAGGCGATGGTGACCCTGGCCCGCGACCTGCATCGGCGTCGCGGCCGGGAACGACGGGGCCTTACGCTCGCGGAGGGGATCCGGCTCGTGGAGGAGGCCCTGGCCGCCGCTGTCCCCATCCGCGGGGCCGTGGGCACCGCCGCGCTGGAAGCTACACCGCGCGGGGCCGCACTTGCCACATCGATCCGCGCTCGAGGCGTATCGCTGGAGACGGTGGACGAGGCCACCTTCGCCTCGGTGTCGGACACCGAGCACCCCCAGGGAATTGTGGCCATCGTGGCGTGTCCCTCCTGGACCCTCGCGGATCTCTGCTGGCGGGATGGGAGCACCATGCTCCTGCTCGACGGGGTCCAGGATCCGGGGAATGCCGGCACCATCCTCCGGACGGCGTTTGCTCTTGGCGCCGATGGCGTGGTGGCGCTGCCGGGAACGGTGGACCTGAGCAACCCCAAGGTGATGCGCGGGGCGATGGGAGCCTCGTTCCGTCTGCCCCATGTGGCGGCCGACCGGGACTCCTGCCTCGCGTGGATCGAGGGGGGCGGGGCCGAACTCTGGGTGGCCGATGCCGCGGGGACCCCCGTGCCGCGGGGTGACCGTCCCCCGCGACTGGCCCTCGCCGTGGGGAACGAGGGAGCCGGCGGGGGTGCTATCTTGCGGCACCACGCCGCCCGAACCGTTGCCATTCCGCTGCGGGCCGGTGCGGAATCGCTGAACGTTGCCGTTGCCACCGCTCTTCTTCTGCACGAGGTCACGCGTGTCGATTGAATGGATGCAGGCGCTCTTTGCCGGGCTGTTCGGCTCCATCATCGGGAGCTTCCTCAACGTGTGCATCGTCCGGTGGCCGGCGGATCAGTCGGTGATCCGGCCGCGGAGCCGGTGCCCGCGGTGCCAGACACCGGTGGCCTGGTACGACAACATCCCGGTCGTGTCCTGGCTGCTCCTCCGGGGCCGGTGCCGGGGGTGCGACGAATCGATCGGGGTGCTCTATCCGACGGTGGAAATTCTGGTGGCCCTGCTGTGGGCCGGGAACGCCTACGTGCATGGCTGGGCGCTGCCCGGTCTCGAGGGGGCGATCTTCGGCACGCTCCTCATCGGCATCGCGGCCACGGACGCGCGGGAATACATCATTCCCGACGAGTTCACCATCGGCGGGCTCATCATCGGACTGATCCTCGCATCGCTCGGCGGGTTCTCCGGTATCGGTGAGGCGCTCCTCGGAGCCGCGGTTGGCTTCGGCCTGCTGTATTCGGTGGGGGCCATCGGCGGCTGGGTGCTCAAGGCGGAGGCGATGGGAGGCGGAGACATCAAGATGATGGCGATGGTGGGGGCCTTTGTCGGGTGGGAGGGGGTCCTTCTCACCGTGTTTCTGGGCGCCCTGACGGGCACCGTCATCTTTCTTCCCCTGGCCCTGGCCGGGAAGAAGCCCCTCGTCCCCTTCGGCATCTTTCTCGCCCTCGGTGCTGAACTGACCTGGCTCTTCGGTCCCACCCTGGTGGAGTGGTGGAGCCGCTACACGGGACTCGCCTGATGCGTCAGTGCCGCCCCCTCGCCGTCGCCCTGCTGCTCCTCCTCGTGGTCCTGCCCGCTTGCCGCGGGACCCCCCGGCGTCCCGTCGGGCAGGAGGATCTGGAACAGCTGGTGGACAGCATGATCCCCGCGGTCGAGCGCGCGGCGGGGCTCACCTTCCGGACTCCCCCCACCTCCGCCATGCGCACCCGGGAACAGGTGCGGGCCTATCTCGTCAACAAGTTGGAGCAGGAGTTCCCTCCCGAGCGCATCGCGGGCGTGGAGGCCGCGTACCGGCTCTTCGGTCTCCTCCCCGATTCGATCGACCTTCCCGCCTTGTTGCTCGATCTCTATTCGGAACAGGTGGCGGGGTTCTACGACCCCGATTCGCTGACCCTTTTCGGCGTGCAGGGGGGCGATCCTTCCCAGCTGCGGCTGGTCCTGGCGCACGAGCTGGTGCACGCGTTGCAACACCAGTATCTCCCCATCGATTCGCTCCTCACCCTGGAACGCGACGCGGACCGTCTCACCGCCGGCCAGGCCGTGCTGGAAGGTCACGCCACGATCGCGTCGCTGCGGGTCCTGGTGCCGGGATCCGACGTGGTCAACCAGCCCGCGTTCTGGGAGGCCTATCGCGATCAGATCCGCCTCCAGCAGTCCTCCATGCCGGTGTTCGCCTCGGCGCCGATGGTCCTGCGGGAGGGGCTCATTTTCCCCTATCTCAACGGCGCCGAATTCATGCGCTGGTGGTTAGGCTCGCATCCCGGGTCGGCCCTCCCGACGCGGGCCGAGCTTCCCCGGAGCACCGAGCAGATTCTCTTCCCGAGCCGGTACGCCGGGGGGGACCAGCCGGTCACCCTGCGCTTTGCCGATTCCGCGGGCACGGTGCTCTATGAGGACACGCTGGGCGAGATGGAGCTACAGATCCTGCAGGCGTCACAACGCGGGTTGCCCACGGTGGACGCCACGGCTCCGACCGGATGGGGAGGTGATCGGTACCGGGTCTACGGGACGGACGAGGGGCCGGCCCTGGTCTGGTACACGGTGTGGGACACCCCCGCCGTGGCCAACCGCTTCCTGACCACCACGGGAGCCCGCCTCGCCGCGATCACGCGGGAGGGGTATCGCGGCGCGGTGGAGGCGGTGTCCGTGAAGGATCTCTCGGGCGTGCGGGTGGTTCTTGCTCCGCGAGGGTGGCCGGGCTGGCGGGCGGTTCCGGCGATCGCGGTGGTGAGCGCGGATGGCGGATCGGGCTCCTGAAGGCCGTCAGAGAAGCCGGGTCCAGTGTTACGTCGTGGGTGCGCCGCTTGCGGCGCACAGGAGCAGGGAAGTTGGATCTGCCCAGGTGCGCCGCAAGCGGCGCACCCACACGGGATCGGTGGGTTGCCAGCCGCTCCGCGGGGGGTGGGGGTCAGGTCGAAGCGCGGTTCATAGGAGCAGGGCATCGAGCGACTGTGAGCAAGGTGACGATCGAGGTGTGACTGTCACGTCCCCAAGCTACCTTGGATCAGGCCCACGAGCGGTTGGCCACGGCTTGGGGTCGACACTTGGAAGCACGGACCTGGAACCATGGGGAGGGCAATGTGAAGTACGAAAAGCTCACAAAGATTTCGATGCGGAGCCACCCCGAGCTGAACGAAGGGTGGGTGCAGGAGCGCATTGCCGAGGACCCCTCACTGCTCGGGCTGGGCGACGTCATCCTGAAGGACAAGGAACGACGCCAGGCCGGGGCGGGGCGACTCGACCTGCTTCTGCAGGACGCGGAGGACGACCGGCGCTACGAGGTCGAGATCCAGCTTGGCAAGACCGACGAATCCCACCTCATCCGGAGCATCGAGTACTGGGACATCGAACGGAAGCGTTACCCCCAGTATGAGCATACCGCGGTCATTGTCGCCGAGGAGATCACCAGCCGGTTTCTGAACGTGATCGGGCTCTTCAATGGCACGATCCCCCTGGTGGCCATCCAGATGAGCGCCGTCCAACTTGGAGACAACGTGTCCCTCATGTTCACGACCGTTCTCGACCAGATGCAGTTCGGACCCGTGGACGAGGACGAGGAGGTATACGAGGCCACCGACCGGGCCTACTGGGAACGTCGCGAAGGGCGGGACGCGCTTGCCATGGCCGATGAGCTTCTCGTCATCCTCAGGCAGGTCAACCCGAACCTGGAACTCAAGTACAACAAATTCTATGTCGGTCTGACGAAGAACGGTCAGGCGAACAATTTCGTCCTCTTCCGGCCCAGGAAGAACGCCATTCGCATCGAGGCGAAGATCCGGAAGACCGAGGAGATGGACGCCAAGGTGGAAGAGGCGGGGCTGGATGTTCAGGGATACAGCGCGCGAGGGGGCCGCTACCGGATCGGTCTGCGGAAGGGGGATGTCCACAAGCATGCAGACATCCTTCGGCATCTTTTCGAGACAGCCTATCGTGAGTGCGGTGGAGATGGCGGGTGACTACTGCTCCGCACCTGGACTAATTCTTCCCCTTATTCCCGACTCCACTATCCTTGAGATGAACCTGCATGGTCTTGACCATGCCAAGGCTGACGCCTCGTGACCGCGAGGCGCAACACATCAGATCAGGAGGGTTGGGATGGCCAAGGACGTAACCGCATTCGGGATAGCATTCGCGGAGCGCCTCAAGACAGCGCTCATGGCAGGAGGATGGGAAGAGAGCAAGGTGTGTGGAACGAAGGATGGCGAATTCTGGAGCAAGGAGCGGAAGAGTGATCCCGTTCACAAGGTGTGGGTGGCGGCACACAAGCATCCGGAATTCGTGAGGGTGCGGATGTACATGAAGTCGGCCCTGGACCGTGACATGGTTCGCGGTGTCCTTGATTTCACGAAGATTCCCCTCAAGGGGCTCGCCCTGGCGATACCCAGAGCAAACCAGCAAGACAAAATCAAGCATCCGCTTTCCGGGTTCTCGCTGGACATCGTGATGAGCGGCCCAGCGCTCGACGCTGTGCCCGGACTGGACGACCCCGCCACGGTCGCCGATCATTTCCACGACCTCATTCTGGCCGCTGAATCCTCTGGTACGACCGCCTCCTGAGAGGCACCCCCCTGGCCCGCGTCTGGTTCCGGCGGCACCGGTACATGTACTTTGTGGGTACCTCAGATAGTCAGGAATCAGCAGGACGGTAGTCCACGGTGACCCCATCGCAGATCATATGAGGATCCCCCCGGGAGGTTCGCGGAGCAGATGACGGACACACGGTTGTTGCCTGAAGCCCCCCCGGCCCCCGGCCAGTTGGTGTACCTGCGGTCGCGGCAGTGGCTGGTCGAGGAAGTCGTTCCCGCTACGGTACCGGGAGACTCCCCCCGGGTGCGGCTGGCCTGCGCCGACGACGACAACCAGGGCCAAAGCCTGGAGGTGTACTGGAATTACGAGCCCGACCGCCGTCTGGTCGAGGAGGAGGGGTGGCAGAACCTGGCCACCCAGGGTTTCGACTCTCCCCGGCACTTCTCCGCCTTTCTGCATACTCTCCGGTGGAGCTGTGTCACCGCGACCGACCCGAATCTGTTCCAGGCCCCGTTCCGCGCCGGGATCACCATCGATGCCTACCAGATGGAACCGTTGCGCAAGGCGCTCCTCCTGCCCCGGGTCAATCTCTTCATCGCCGACGACACCGGACTGGGAAAGACCATCGAGGCGGGGCTGATAGCCCGGGAGTTGCTGCTCCGGAAAAAGGCCAGAACCATTGTGGTGGCCACTCCACCGTCGGTACTGGAGCAGTGGAAGGGGGAGCTGGAAGACCGTTTCGGACTGGTGTTCGAGATTCTCGACCGGGCCTACATGGCCCGGGTGAGACGGGAGCGGGGATTTGGCGTCAACCCGTGGCGAACCCATAGCCGCTTCCTCGTGTCCCACAACCTCCTGATCGATCCGGCCTACACCGATCCGCTCCGCGAATGGCTGGGACAGTTCCTTCCCGGAAGCCTGCTCATCCTGGACGAGGCGCACCACGCGGCGCCCTCGAGCGGGGGCCGCTACGGGATCGAGACCAAGTTCACCAGGGCGGTGCGGGACATCGCCGGGCGATTCGAGCACCGCCTCTTCCTGTCCGCTACCCCGCACAACGGGCACTCGAACAGCTTCTCGACGTTGCTGGAGCTGCTCGATCCGTATCGTTTCACACGCGGTGTGAAAGTGCGGGGCCGGAAGGCCCTTGAAGAGGTGATGGTAAGGAGACTCAAAGAGGACATCCGCGAGGTCCGCGGTGGGTTCCCCACACGGATCGTGGAGCGCATCGTCATTGATGGACTTTCATCAGACGCGCCGGAGCTGGAGTTGTCCCGCCTGCTGGATGAGTACCGCACCGCCCGTGAGGAACGTTTTGTGTCCACCTCGCGGCGGGCTCAAACTGCTGCCGGGCTCCTGGTGGTGGGGCTGCAGCAACGCCTGCTCTCGTCCATCGAAGCGTTCGCGCGGAGCCTCAAGGTTCACCGAGCCACCGTCGAGAGGCAGCGGGCAAGGGGTCAGGAGACCTCCTCCGGGGTATCCCTCGACACCGAGGGGGGCGCTGCATGGCTCTTCACCAGCGCTCCGGATGCCGATGACGAGCGCAGCGAGTGGACGGCAGAAGAAGAGGAAGCCGAGGAAACCGCACAGATCGAGGCGGTCACCGTTGCGGCGGAGGTGGAGACACCGAGACCACCGACCGACGATCCGCTCTGGCACCGGGAACAGGCACTCCTCGACCGGATGCAGGCGATCGCCGAGAAGACCCGGCACCTCCCCGACGCCAAGATCCTCCGGCTCCTCGACTGGATCCGCGAGAACCTCTGCCCCGGCCTCCCGCCCTTCGGAACGCTGCCGACCGGGCCTGCCCCGAAGTGGAACGACCGGCGCGTTCTCATCTTCACCGAGAATCGGGAGGGCACCAAGAGGTGGCTCAAGGCGATCCTCGATCCGGCCATCGAGGGAACCGACCAGGACAACCAGCGCATCGAGGTCATTGACGGGCTCACCAGCGGCGCTCGGCGGAAGGAGATCCAGCGCCGGTTCAATACCGATCCCGCGAAGGATCCGCTTCGAATCCTCCTCGCCACCGACGCCGCCCGCGAGGGCCTGAACTTCCAGGCCCATTGTGCCGACCTCTTCCATTTTGACCTGCCGTGGAATCCCGGCCGCATCGAGCAGCGGAATGGGCGCATTGACCGGAAGCTGCAGCCAGCCGACGAGGTGCGGTGCCATTACTTCGTCCTGCCTCAGCGCGTGGAGGATCGGGTGCTCGAGGTACTGGTGCGGAAGACGGAGACGATCAAGAAGGAGCTTGGGAGTCTCTCCAAGGTCATTGACGACAACATCGAACGCCGCCTGACCCAGGGAATCCGCCACCGGGATGCCGAGGCCCTGGCCCGCGACATTCTGCAGGCCAACCTCGATGAGGACCGGAGGCGCGTCGCCGGGGAGGAACTGGAGGCGGCCCGGGACCGCCAGGAGGAGCTGAAGAGCCAGATTGAGCATTGCAGGACCCTGCTGGAAAAGTCCCGCGCCTGGACTGGGTACCAGACCACTCCCTTCCGCGAAGCCCTCTCCAGCGCTCTCGAACTCCTCCCAGCCGACCCCCTGACGGAATCCCGTGACGAGCACGGACGTCAGGTCTGGACGTTTCCCCCTCTCGACCGGCGGGTCGAGGCCGATGGGAGCTGGGCCGCCACCCTCGACACGCTCCGCGCGCCCCGCAGACAGGAACAGAAGGTGGCCGATTGGCGGCGGGAGGCGCCCATCCGGCCCGTGGTCTTTGAGGATGCCGGGGTCCTGACCGAGGACACCGTCCACCTGCATCTCGAGCAGCGAGTGGCCCAGCGCTTACTGGCCCGGTTCCGTTCCCAGGGATTCATCCATCACGATCTCTCGCGGGCGTGCCTGGCCCAGTCCGCGGATTCGATTCCGCGCGTGATCCTGCTCGGCCGCCTCTCCCTCTACGGCCGGGGTGCCGAGCGGCTCCACGAGGAGCTGGTACCGCTCGCCGCCCGGTGGACCGAGCCGACCCAGCGTCGCGGACCCCTGTCGGCGTATGCGCGCACGGCGGAAACCAGAACCCTCGAGCTCCTGTACCAGTCGCTTGGCAACGCTGAGGGCCGGACCCCCCCAAAGGAGATCGAGCGCAAGCTGCTCGATGCGGCGGCTCGGGACATCGAGGAACTGCTGCCCCAGCTCACGCCGCGGGCGGAGGAACTGGCGGACCTGGCGATCGAGAGGCTCCGCGGGCGCGGCGAACAGGAGGAGAAGAGTCTCCGGATGGTGCTGGAGCGGCAGCGTGACCGCGTGAAGGAACAACTCACCAGGCATGACACGGAGTTCACCCAACTCACCCTGGACTTCAAGGAGGAGGAGCGCAAGCAGCTCGAGTCCGACATGCGCTCGTGGAGGTCCCGCCTGGAGCAGTTCGATCGCGACCTCGACCGGGAACCGAAGCGCATTAGCGAGTTCTACGAGGTGCGGGCCACACGGGTCGAGCCGGTTGGCTTGGTGTACCTCTGGCCGGAGACCAACTGATGGCCGGCCCCAAGCTCGATCCCGCCATCGTGGCCCACCTCGAATGGCTTGGATTCGTTCAACCCACGGGTCTGGTGGTCTCGGCACCGGCGCTGGTGCGAGCGGGGGTGATTCTCGAAAGGCGCGACGCCGCGGGGCAGCGCCTCCTCCAGGAATGCGTGGTGGAGCGTTCCCTGGACCCGAAGGGAGAGCCGGAACCGTTCCTCCCGGACTTCAGGGCCTTTGCCGGCTCGGTGTTCGGGTGGGGTTTTTCCGCGGGAGCGTATGCCGGCACTTCCGAGAGCCCGATCCCCGCCGAGCTCGAGGTTCCCCTTCCGGATCATGGGGAAACCCTCCGGCCCGACTTCGCGGTGCGGGAGCCGGAGCCCAGGGAGGGAGCCTCCCCGTGGCAGCTCCTGGTGAGGGTGCTCGAGCCGGGGGAGGATTTCGAACGTGTGGTCCGGCAGGGAGGGCAGTTCGAGGCCTCCGCCCATGGGCGCATGGAGCGACTCCTCCGGAACACCGGTGTGCCCGCCGGGCTGCTCTTCAACGGGCGGGCCCTGCGCCTGATCTCGGCTCCGCGGGGAGAAAGCTCGGGGTGGCTCGACTTCCGGGTGGCGGACATGGTGCAGACCGCCGGCCGGCCGATCTCGACCGCGCTGCGCCTCCTCCTCGGCCAGTCGCGCCTGCTCGCCCTTCCGCGAGCCGAGCGCCTCAGCGCATTGCTGGAGGACAGCCGGAAGTTCCAGAACGAAGTCAGCGAGCGGCTGGCCCAGCAGGTGCTCCACGCCCTCTACGAACTCCTGCGCGGCTTCCAGGCGGCGCACGATGCCTCGAAGGGCTCCCTGCTGCACCGTGCCCTCGGCGAGCATCCGGATGAGGTCTACCGGGCGCTCCTCACCGTCATCCTGCGGCTCGTCTTCCTGCTCTACGCGGAAGAACGGGACATGATGCCCGAGGATGAAACCTGGGTGCGCCATTACTCGCTCGGCGGCCTCCATGAACGGCTGCGCGAGGATGCCGCCCTCTTTCCCGACACGATGGACCAGCGGTTCGGGGCCTGGGCTCAACTGCTGGTGCTGTTCCGCATGGTGCACGATGGCGCCCGGTCCGGCGCCATGCACCTTCCGGTGCGGCACGGTGTGCTCTTCGATCCCGACCGTTTCCCCTTCCTGGAAGGCCGCGCGGCGGGCGGTTCTCGGCAGATCACCGAACGGATCGAGGCGCCGATGGTGCCCGACGGCACGATCCATCGGGCGCTCGAGAAGCTTCTCGTACTCGATGGAGAGCGCATCTCCTACCGGGCGCTCGATGTGGAACAGATCGGCTCGATATACGAGACCATGATGGGCTTTCGGCTGGAGACCGCGACCGGCCGAGCGGTGGCGATCAAGGCCCAGAAGAAGCAGGGGGCGCCCACGGCGGTGGATCTCGAACTCTTGCTCGCTGAACCTGCGGCGCGACGCGACAAGTGGCTCAAGGACCGTACCGACCGGAAGCTCACCGACACCGTGCGGAAGTCCGTGGCCGGTGCGGAGACCGTGGAAGACCTGCACGCGGCGCTCCTGCCGGTGATCGACCAGGCGGCGACCCCCGATCTGGTGCCGAGGGGTGCCATGGTGCTGCAGCCGAGCGAGGAGCGGCGGCGGTCGGGCTCGCACTATACCCCGCGGGCCCTCACTGAGCCGATCGTGCGCACCACGCTGGAGCCGATCCTGGCCCGGCTTCG
>JBGSKF010000125.1:0-42074 GCA_041741375.1 Gemmatimonadales bacterium
CAACAAGATCCGTGTGCTGCAACGGCGGGCCTACGGCTACCGCGACGAGGAGTACCTGAAGCTGAAGATCATCGCAGCCTTCCTACCTCCCCTACCGAAAACGCACCTCAAATGACCCACACGAATCCGCGTAGACCCCTAATGTCCTATGTCCTGCGTCCTACCCCCTCCCGCTGCTATCTTGTACCGGTACCCTACCGGCACCCTTCCACCCGCATTGGAATCACGCCGTGACCCAGGACACACCCCGCAGAGACTTCATCCGGGACATGGTGGCCCGGGATGCGGAATCGAACCGCTTCGGCCGCCCGATCCGGACCCGGTTCCCCCCGGAGCCGAACGGATTCCTTCACATCGGCCACGCCAAGTCGATCTGCCTCAACTTCGGCATTGCCCGGGAGTTCGGCGGCACGGTGAATCTCCGGTTCGACGACACCAACCCGTTCACCGAGGACATGAAGTACGTCGACGCCATCAAGGAGGATGTCCGCTGGCTCGGCTTCACCTGGGACGAGGAGCGCTACGCCAGCGATTACTTCGAACAGCTCTATGAAATAGCCGTGTCGCTGGTGCGTCAGGGCAAGGCCTACGTCGACAGCGAGAGCGAGGAGGAGATCCGGGCGCACCGGGGCACGGTCACCACTCCCGGCACGCCGAGCCGGGACCGGGACCGGACCGTGGAGGAGAACCTCGACCTTCTGGCGCGGATGAAGGCGGGGGAGTTTCCTGACGGCTCCCATGTTCTCCGAGCCCGGATCGACCTGGCCCATCCCAACATGATCATGCGGGATCCTCCGCTGCTTCGGATCCGGCATGCCACGCACTACCGCCGGGGTGACGCCTGGTGTCTCTATCCCCTCTACGACTTTGCCCACTGCCTCTCGGACGCGATCGAGGGAATCACCCACTCGCTCTGCACCCTGGAGTTCAAGGACAATCGCGACATCTACGACTGGCTCGTGCGCGAGGCCGGTTTCGAGCGTCCCCCGGAGCAGACCGAGTTTTCCCGGCTGAATCTCGACTATACGGTGTTGAGCAAGCGGAAGCTCCTCCGGCTGGTGAACGAGGGGCAAGTCTCCGGGTGGGACGATCCGCGGATGCCCACCATCGCAGGCATCCGACGCCGGGGAGTTCCGGCCCAGGCGGTGCGGGACTTCTGCGACACGATCGGTGTGGCGCGGAAGGACGCCCGGGCGGAGCTGGCGAGTTTTGAGCACGCGGTGCGAAACGACCTCAACATGCGCGTGTCCCGGGTACTCTGCGTGGCCCATCCACTCAAGGTGGTGCTGACCAACTATCCTGAGGACCGGGCGGAGGAGCTCGAGGCCTCCTACTATCCCCACGACGTTCCGAAGACCGGGTCGCGGATGGTCCCGTTTTCGCGGGAGCTGTACATCGATCGCGACGACTTCATGGAGGACCCGCCGAAGAAGTTCTTCCGGCTCGCCCCCGGGCGGGAGGTGCGGCTCCGGTACGGCTACTTCATCACCTGCCAGGAGGTGGTGAAGGACGAGACCGGTGTGGTGGTGGAACTCCGCTGCACCTACGACCCGGAGACCCGCGGGGGCGACTCGCCCGATGGCCGCAAGGTGAAGGGGACCATTCATTGGGTCTCGGCGCCGCATGCGCTGGACTGCGAGCTCCGGCTCTACGACCGGCTCTTCACCGTGCCCGACCCCGACGATGTGCCGGAGGGCACCGACTTCACGTCAATGCTGAATCCCGATTCGCTGGTGGTGATCCGGAATGCGAAGGTGGAGCCGAGCGTCGCGGGGGATCCGGTGGGGTCGGCGTACCAGTTCGAGCGCACCGGCTACTTCGTGAGCGACCCCGATTCCCGTCCCGGGGCGCTGGTGTTCAATCGCACTGTGTCGCTCCGGGATTCGTGGGAAAAGGAAGTGGCGAAGGGCGTAGGACATGGGTGAGGACCTAGGACATAGGACATGGGACATGGGACATGGGACATGATGGGACGTAGGAGGCGGTGGGGCTTGAAGGAGGAAGTTCGAAGTTCGAAGGAGGTCATCCCGAGCCTGCGAGGGGATCTGAGAACGCCGCGGGTGCACTTCCCCGTCGTCGGGGCGTTGGTACCGGTGCCGTCTTCATGTCTCTGCGGCGGACACTCGGTGCTCGGCCTTGAGTGTTGGTATCCCGGGGCTGGCGCCCCTTGCTCGGCCCATTGGGGTGGCTCGCGCCACCCGGAGCAGGGTTGCAATCCCGGTCGTGTGAACGACCGCGCCGCCGAGCCCGGGGCGAGAGCCCCGGGTGCGGAGGATATTGATGGTGAGGACGGCTGGTGACGACGGGGGTGGGGCACCAGGGCGAAAGTATTTCGCCCCTACGCCCAATACCCAACACCCAACACCCAACACCCACCTACCCCACCACCGTTCCGGACCTCTCTCCCCTCTCCAGCAGCTCCAGCGCCGCCCGGAGGACTTCCCTGTGCCGAGCGTGGTCGCCGGGAGGGCCGAGGGGGCGGCCCATCGGGTGGGGGGTGACGAGGAGCCGGGGAACGGCCATCGACTCCAGCCGGGCGCGGAACGCCTCCACCGCCACGATCACGGTGGCGATCCCCGCCTCTTCCAGCAACCTCGCAACGTGTCCGACCGACACGTGGCAGACCGGTCAGACCGGAACCAGCAGCGCCGCGTCCACCTCCTGGGGCCGCAGCATGTCGACCCACGCGGGGCCGGACTGGGTGAGCAGCCGGGTCTGCGCCGTGGCTCCCACGAAGGAATACGCCGTGTCGGTGAGGGAGCCGATCGTGCCGTCCTGCTGCAATTCCCGGAGGGGGGCGAGCGGGAGGGCCACCGCTGGGTCGGCCTGGACGCCGCGGATATCGTACCCGCCGTGACGGACCCGGAGCTGGTCGGGCGGCGTGTTGAACGGAATGGGGGAGAGGTCGGGGGCCGCCTTGAGGAAGTCTCCGATCCGGGCGATCGCCTCCTCCTGGGTCATCTCCTTCACGCCGAACGGTTCGGGATCGTGGCCCGCCACGAAATGCCCGGTGGAGGTAAGGAGCGTGAGACGGGATTGGGACAGCGGCCGGGCGAGCGGCGTGAAGGGCCCGTCGTCGTAGGTGAATCCGGTGAAGTGGGCATAACCTCTGCTCTGCCACTCCCGCACATGGTCAATCAGGGGGGTGGCGTCGGCATCGTCGAGGGTCTTCCCCAGTTTCCAGAGGAGGTCCTGAAAGAACCGGGCGGCGTCCTCGGCCGGGAGGTGCTTCAGGAACTTGAAGTTGAGATCGGTGCGCGATCCGTAGGAGAAACTGTTCTTGAAGGCCTCGAAGCTTTCGCTCTCGGAGTTGTCGGTCGTCACCGTGGGCCTTTCCGTGAAGCTGGTCGCGTCAACGCAAGATACCCACGGCCGCCCTGTTTCGGAGTGGTGTGTCTACCAGATGACGTCCACGGCATAGGTCTGGAAGACCGGATCGATCGTCACCACGGGTACCTGCTCGATGCGGCTCTGGGCGATGAGCATCCGGTCGAAGGGGTCGCGGTGCGGGCCGGGCAGCGAACCGGCCTCGACCGCGTGCGCCACCGTCACCGGCAGTTCCGTCATGCCGAGCTCCAGGAAAACGTCAGGGAGACGGGGGATGACCCCGGTCGCATCCGTGAGTCTTCCGAGACGCACCTTGGTGGAGAGTTCCCAGGCGGAGGCACTGCTGACGAGCACCGTGTTTGACACGTCGGCAATGAGCGCCCGGGCCACGGGAGAGAGTCGGGGGTCGTCGGAGAGCCACCAGATCAGGGCATGCGAATCGAGCAGGATCCTCACTGCGACCACGCCTCGAGCTCGGACTCGGGCAGCGGCTCGAAGAACTCCTCCCCCAGCGTGAACTCATGGCCCCCAGGGGTCCGGGGGCTGGCCGGTTCGAGGGGGACGAGCCGGGCCACCGGAGTGCCCGCCTTGGCGAGCGTGATGGTGGCCCCCTGCCGGACCCGTTCGATGAGCCGGGAGAGATGGGTCTTGGCGTCGTGGATGTTGACGAAGTCGTCGGTCATGGGGAACGCCCTTGGTTCAGTCCCTTTAAGCCTAGTCTAGTTTATAGACTTAGTCAATATCTCCATGATAAACGCCCATCCAATAATGCGTTGAGATGGGAAAGGCTCACGCGAAGACGCGAAGACGCGAGGATCTGGTACCATGGAGGATCCAGCGTCTGCACCGGGACCGCTGGTGATGGTTGGTGGTGGTGGGCGCGGTCACACATTTCTGATGTGATGGGGTTCTCACTGAACCTGGCAATGCACACCTTTTCGCGGCTTCGCGTGAGCAGCTGTTCTCTCGCCGGGGCGCCCAGAGGTGGGCTCAATCGACCCGCTCCCGCATCCACGCCGCCGCCGTGCCCGCCAGCTCCTCCAGCACCTCGTCCCCGGTGCGACCGCTCCGCTTGAGAACATCGAACCCATGGTCCGCTCCCTCCACCACATGCAGTGTCGCGAGGCCGGCCTCCTGCAACGGACTCAGCACCGGGCCGAGCAGCTCGAGGTCCGCCAGCGCGTCGCGCGTCCCCTGCAGGAAGAGCATCGGGTGGGGGACGCGCACCAGATGCTCTGCCCGCTCGATGCCGGGGCGCTTGGCCGGGTGCAGCGGAAAGCCGAACAGGACGATCCCCCGCACGTCGAGCGGACCGGCGGCCGCGGCGCGGGTGGTCATCCGTCCGCCGAGCGACTTTCCCCCGGCAAACCGCGGGAGGTCGGGACAGAGTGTGGCACCGGCCGTCACCGCGTCCCGCACCGCCTGCTCCAGAACCGCCGGGGGGTCCACACGCCGCGACCCCCGCGCCCAGTACGGGAACTCGTACCGGAGTGTCGCCACTCCTCGGCGCGCCAGCCGCTCCGCCATGGACTCCATGAATCGATGCCGCATCCCCGCACCGGCGCCATGGGCCAGCACCAGGAGGGCCCAGGCGTCGGGTGGGCGCACCTTGCCCTCATCGTCCCTATCGAGGTAATTCTCCATGTCTTCCCCACGGGTGGTGGACCATGCTTTCCGAAGCCGACCTCGACGAACAACTTTCCCGGCCCACCGGCGCGGTTATCGACTTCTGTGCCCGGTTCCCGGGGGATCTCCTCGTCCTGGGTGCCTCGGGCAAGATGGGTCCGAGTCTGGCACTCCTGGCGCGCCGAGCCACCGATGCCGCCGGCATGGAGCGGAAAGTGATTGGGGTGGCCCGATTCCGCGACCCGGAAACCCGGGAGCAACTGGAGGCCGCCGGGGTGCGCACCGTGGCGTGTGACCTCACCGATCGGCAGGCGGTGCACGATCTCCCCGAGGCGCCCCTCGTCATCCTCATGGCGGGCCAGAAGTTCGGCACCGCGAGCGACCAGCCCGGCACCTGGGGCACCAATGTCCTGACGGCGGTGCATGTCGCCGAACGGTTTCCCACCTCGCGGATCGTGGTTTTCTCCACCGGGAATGTCTACCCCTTCTGGGAGGTGTCCCGCGGCTCGCCCCGCGAGAGCGATCCGGTCGGTCCGGTCGGGGAATATGCCCAGTCGGCGCTGGGCCGGGAACGGGTGCTGGAGTATCTCTCGGTCCGGTCGGGCACTCCGATGGCGATCCTCCGGCTCAACTATGCGGTGGAGTGCCGCTACGGGATCCTGCACGATCTGGCGCAGCGCATCGTGGTACGGGAGCCGATCGATCTCACCACCGGCCATGTCAATCTGATCTGGCAGCCGGACGCCAACGCGATCGCCCTTCGCGCCCTGGAGCATGTCACCAGTCCCGCCACGATCCTGAACGTCACCGGCCCCGGCATTCTCCGCATTCGCGATCTCGCGGCGCGCCTGGGGGAACATCTCGGAATGCCGCCGGTGTTCAGGGAGACGGAGGGGCCCACCGCGCTCCTGAGCGAAGCGGGTAGGACCTCACTCAATATACGTGACCGGGTGCTTCCGGGGATCTCCCACTGACGTCGCTGAGGCGCAGGGATCCCCGCTCAGAAGGGCCGGCGTCTCCACCGAGGCCTGGGGAAGTTGACGCTTGGTGCTCGTGACGTCCTGGTTTGGAATCGGAGCGGGCAAACGGCCTGGCCAACCCCAGAAGGGTCCGGTCCTGGCCACGGGGCTTGTGAAATACTTCACAAGGAGGCTCGGATGGAGAACCCCCGACCGGCGCGAATGTCCCTGAGGGCTCTACACGTAAACGACGGAGATATGGGGCGGCACCATGGCGAGCCCCCTGCGGCGCTAAAGACAGATGGAGACGCCACTGACCCCGACGCGACCAGTTGTCAGGCGAACCCGCGTGCCGGGCCGTGGCGCACCGACCCGCCACAATTCCATCCACAGCGTCTCGTCCCGAAAACCTCTAAAGAAGGCATTGCGGAGCTCGGCGTCGCGAATCCAGGTGAAGACGAACCACGTTGGCCGGTTGAATTTGTTCTCAGGCTGATTGTAGCGCGACCCGATGGAGTCGAGCAACACCCGTCCGTCGTTACGTACGATGCGGACTCGCGGGTCGGGCTCGGGGTCAATCGTTCCGGTCTCAAACGGCCACGAATGCCAGATGACGAGTTCCGACAGCTCCCTGGTGTCGTGCTGAAGGAACCCCACGCTCAGCGTATCCCCCGCGTTGATACCGGTATCGGGAAGGACGGCACGCGCTTCCGCGAACTGGCCGCCGCCACAGGGACCGCCAAAGCGGGACGCACCATCGCACGCAGCGATGAGATGGTGCCGACGATGAGAAGCAAAGATCTCACAGGCGTCGCCTCACGTGGCGGTGTCAACAAGCCCGGCAAGATCATCGCGATGCTGCTCAACAAACTCCATGATCTTCCCCACCTTATCGGTATCCAATGGTCAAGGCCAAAGTGACTGGCCAGATAGCGAGCCGATGCCGAACCTTATCCCGAATCCAGTCAGCCGCCGCCTGGCGAGGATTCGGGGACGGGGGTGATCTGGACACAATGCTCACTCAGGAGCTGCCACCTCGTGCTACCCATGTTACGAGCAGCGCAGCAGGGAAGGTATAGCCTTGACAGCATATGTCCTAAAGGCTATATTAGCCCATGACTTGGGACGTCGAGTACACTGACGAGTTCGAGGTGTGGTGGAACGTGATCAGCCTGGAAGAGCAGGAGTCGATCGCAGCAAGCGTACAATTGCTCGAGATTCGCGGCCCCCAATTGCCTTATCCATACAGCTCTGGCATCGCGACTTCGAAGCATGGACACATGAGGGAGCTGAGGATCCAACATGAAGGGCGTCCGTATCGGGTCCTCTACGCGTTCGACCCTCGACGATCTGCGATTCTGCTCATTGGCGGCGACAAGACGGGGAACGATCGGTGGTACGATGAATTCGTACCAAGAGCAGACACGCTCTACGATGGACATATCGACGAGCTACGAAAGGAGGGATTGATCGATGGCCAAGAAGTTTAGCGTGCTCCGAGCCAGGATGCCGAAGGCAAGTCAGGAGCGTGTCAACGCTCGTGCGGAAGCCATGCTCGTAGAGATGCCGTTGCAAGAACTCCGGCAGGCCCGCCAGATGTCCCAAGAAGCCCTTGCGAAGATTCTCGGGGCGAAGCAGGCGTCTATATCGAAACTTGAGCACCGCGCGGACATGTATGTGAGTACACTGCGGAGCTATATCGAGGCTATGGGAGGGTCGCTTGATATCGTGGCCCGGTTTCCTGAAGGCAATGTGAGAGTCAATCAGTTTGGAGATCTCTAGAACCTCCGCGCTGTTTTTGGGTGTGAGCAACCGAATAGTACCGGGGGCAAGAGCGATCATCTGTGGCGGTGTGTGTGGGTCAATCCTGTTTCTCCTGTCACAAACACACGCTCACCAGATAACCGCGTGTTCGGCGTCGCCGCACGTGGCGGTGTCAATGAGCCGAGCAAGATTCTCGCGATGCTGCTCAACGAACTCCATGATCTCCTCCACCTCATCGGTGTCCAGAAGGTCAAGGCCAAAGTGACTGGCCAGATAGGCAAACGCGAACCCCAGCAGAGGGTCATGACCCAGCCGCGGTTCCCGCTCTGTCCTCCTCGATCGGGTGCCCGATCAGGTCACCGAAAGGGATCGTCTCCCGGGCATCCAGGTAGGCAGACGCGATCTCACGGAGCCACGAGACAGGCTCGGACGGTAGTGGTTGGCGCCAGGGCGACATGGGCTGGACCTCGTCATCAGAGACGACAACCCACAGGTTCCAGCTCATGAACCACTCCTTGCGCATGGGTGATCTGGAGACGCCTCGGAGGTGAAATCCACCACATTGGAGGAGTGAGGGGAGAGGAGTGAGGAGAGAGAATAGCCGTGGCGGCTGCCGTTCGCCCTTTAGCCCGGGCCACTCTGTTCGGAGAGCAGCCTCGCCGCCAGCCGCTCCCGGGCGGATGCGGCGTAGCGGCGGCACGCGTGCGGGTCGAGGAGTCCCTCCGGATGCTCGCGCCGTTCCCAGAAGGACGACGCGCCAGGGTGGGGCGTGATCAGGATGTCGCAGGGAAGCTCTTCGAGCACAACGAATCCCCGTTCGGCACCCACCAGGTCAGACCTCTCTCCGTAGTGATACCCCTCGGCGGAGATCGGGGTCTGGCTGTCCGCGAAGACAAGACTCCCGCACCTCTCTCCCTCGCACGATCTCCAGGACCAGGTCGTGCCCCCGGGGGTATGCGCCGGAGTCAGATGCGGCGTCAGCGAGAGGGGACCCAGGGTGATCGTCTCTCCATCAGTCAACTCCTCGACCGTTGCGACCGGCGGGAAATCGAGAAGTTCTCCGTATTGCGGATCTTCCGGACCGGAATTGCCCCGCCGGATTGCGGAAGCGCTCGGCGGGATCGCAGCAACGCGGGCACCGGATGCTCTCTGCAACGCAGCGAGACCTCCTGCATGATCGGAATGGGCGTGCGAGTTCAGGATCAGCTTCACGTCGGCGATGTCGAATCCGAGAACGCGAATGTTCTCCAGAATCAGGGGTGCGGTGTCGGGCAGTCCGCCGTCGATCAGGACATGCCCCTCGGAAGAGGTGACCAGGACGGAGGCCAGCCCTTCGGTCCCGACGTAGTAGGTGTTCCCGAAGATCTGGAACGGCTCATGGGGCACGTTCCACACCCGGCAGCTCGGGCAGAGTTCCGCCGAATACCCTTGAATCAATGGATCCTCGGTGGCCTGGGGCGAGCATGCTCCAAGGAGGAGCGCCTGGACGGCCAGGAGGCCGGACCTCGTCTGTTGTCGCATGACCGAGATGATAGGACCGCAGTCTTGCCCCCGCAACCCTCCGGCCCGTACATGCTTCGGAAATGTCCGAGCCCGCCGCCGGAACCTTGATTGCCGACCGTTATGCGGTCCTCAAGACCTTGGGCCAGGGCGCCTTCGGGCGCACCTTCCTGGCCCGCGACCGGGAGCCCGGGCTCCAGGTCGCCATCAAGATGCTCGACACTCAACGGGTGGACAGCTTCAAAGGGTTCGAGCTGTTCGACCGGGAGGCCGCGGTCCTTCGTTCGGTGCGGCACTACGGGGTGCCGGAGATCCACGCGTCCCTTCGGGCTGATTGGGAGGACCGGCCCGCCGCATTCCTGGTGATGGAGTATGTGGAGGGCAAGTCCCTGGCCGATCTGATCGAGGAGCGGAACCATCTCGACCCGGCCCTCGCCTCCCATATCCTGTTGGAGCTGCTCGGCGTGCTCGACTACCTCCACGGCCGGGTGCCCCCGATCCTCCACCGCGACATCAAGCCGGCCAACATCATCCTTCGTCCCGACGGCTTCCCCACCCTGGTGGACTTCGGCGCGGTGCGGAGCGCCATCCACGCGCCAGGCCAGGACGGCTCCACCATCGTCGGCATCTACGGCTACATGCCCTACGAACAGCACATGGGACAGGCGCTTCCGGCCAGCGACCTCTACGCTCTGGCGGCCACGTTTGTCCACCTGCTGACCGGCCGGCCGCCGCCGGAGTTCATGAACGCCGAGGGGCGGATCGCGGTGCCCGTGTCGCTGCCTGGCGGCCCGCGACTGCGCGAGGTGCTCACCCGGATGCTGTGCCTCTCACCGGCCGAGCGCTTCCAGACTGCGCGGGAGGTCCGTCAGGCGCTGATGACCACCGAGGGCCAGACGGTGGTGTCCGGCCGCTCGCTGGCGACAGCGGCTCCCCGCCTGCTTCCCGCCGCTGCCGTTCTGCCGCCCGCTCCCCGCCCGCTCGAAGGTGAAACCCGGGAGCGCTACCTCGCCATCGCCCCGTCCACTTGGAAGTACATGAACGCCGAGGGGGATCCGCACGAGAAGGCCGACATTCTGGACAGGTTGCTGATCGCTTTCTTGTCGCTGATCACGGCGGGGCTGCTTCCTGCCATCTTCTGGGGCAAGGCCCGGGCCCGGCGGCGGAAGCTCAGGCGCTTTTTTCAGGAGGGCATTCCCGCGGTTGCGGTGATCACGGCGATGCAGGACGAGAAAGTCGAATTCAATGTCAAGATCACCCGGGTCCGGTATGAGTGGGAGGCGGACGGCCAGCTCCACCGCGATTCCGACGAGGCCTTCAGCGCTCTGAGCGACCGGTGGCGCGTGGGTGACCAGGTCGAGGTGCTCTACATCCCGGGACGGGGGTATGACAGCGTGATCGTGGGAGGGTGACTAAGGCCTTCGTGCCTCGTAACGCAGTTCGACCGTGCCGCTCGTGTAGGCTTTGATGTCCGCGAGATGGAGGGCAACATCACGGTCGAGGTTCCCGAAGAATGGGATCCCGTCACCAATCACAATCGGCAGGATGGCACAGGACACTTCGTCGGCGATTCCGAGCCGAAGGCACTCGCCGGAGACCATGCCGCCTCCCACGACCCAGATGCGCTGGAACAGAGGTCGTAGGCGCCCCTCCACGAACCGTGCCAGATCTCCCGAGTGGAATTCGACGGTATCGCGGATCTGCGGAAGCTCCCGCGTCGTGAGGACGAAGACAGGCGTGTCGCCGTACGGCCACCCCAGCCCCTGGGCCTCGAAACCCAGCGCGGTCTCGTAGGTCCTCGATCCCATGACGTAGCAGTCGATCGTCTTGAGGAACGCCTCGACGGCTGCTGGATCCATGGTGGCGCCGTCCGCGAATTCGTCCGACGTTTCCATCCAGTCGACGCTCCCGTCCTTGCGGGCGATGAAGCCGTCGAGGCTCATCGCCATGTGGACCGTTACGCGCGAATCGGGCTGTGCCATCGTGTCATCCTCAAGCAGTGCTCTGGTACGGCAACCCGGTTTCTGCCGCCAGGGTCTCGAAGTACTCCGCCGTCGATGCGTCCAGCCGGATAGGCACCGGACGCTTCAGGCGGCTGGCGTACGGGTTCTTCGTTGCATCGGTGAAGTCGCAGTGTTTTGCTCATGGCGACGAAAGCTGCGCCGCAAGCTGGTCAATCCTTGCGTCGCCACCGTCGCGGGTGCTGCTTGCCGTGGACGCAGGCCACAATGTCGATTGCTATGTCTGAGACGCTGAAGTAGATCAGGTACGGAAAGCGCCTGAGCAGGGCCCGTCGGTAATGCTTGTAGACAACCGGAAATGCCTCCGGCCCTCT
Organism: Gemmatimonadales bacterium; assembly: GCA_041741375.1. Classification (GTDB taxonomy): domain Bacteria; phylum Gemmatimonadota; class Gemmatimonadetes; order Gemmatimonadales; family GWC2-71-9; genus OFTM291. Next base: position 11,512 of record JBGSKF010000125.1, read on the forward strand.
TTCGATCCGCGAGTAGCAGGCGTCGACTGCCCGAAGGAACTCGTGGCCCAAGCCATCGGCCTGGACCTGGTACCAGTCGAAGGCGGCTTGGACATCCGTTTCGGCGAGCGGCCGAACCCGGAGTGGCCGCACTTAGCGGTGTCGATCCACGATCCGGGCGCGCACCTCAGGCCACGGCGCCCCGATCCCCGGATTGGCTTCCTGCTCGGCGAGTCGGTCGTCCAGGAGTGCCTTGTCGGCTTCCGAGACCGGAAGGCTGTCCAGGTCAACGTCATCCGCGATACTATCCCAGATATCCTCAACGAGTTCCAACCGCTCAGCCACAGAGAGCCGCCGATAGTCGAACACGGGTTCACTGGTCATAAGACAAAGCTCTGCGACTTTGCGGAAAAGGGCAAGAGGAACTACGCAACCCTCCAAAAACAACGTACGCCGGGCAGCCCCTCGAAATCGGGGTCCATGGTCCAGAGCGTGGCCTTGAACTGCTGGGCCGTCGCGAAGATGATGCTGTCCGCGAGAGGGAGCTTGTGGTCAATGCCGAGCCTGGCCGCCGCCAGCGCCAGGCCACTGTCGAGAGGGACGATCTGCGCCTGATGCAACAGGGCGGCGACCTGCAAGGCGGCATCCTCTCCGCGTTGCTGCATCACCCGGCGCGTCACTTCCAGCAGGACGATGGAAGGGACGAGCAAGTCCTCCACGGCCTCAATCGCTGGGGCGAAGGGTTCGGCGTTCGGTCCTCCGGCGAAGTACTCGAGCCACGCCGAAGAGTCGACAAGGTTCACACGCGATCCGCATCGCGCGGGATAGTCGTGTCGATGCCCTCGATGAACCCTCGCATCTCACGCATCTCCCGGACCGGAATGAACTCGATCCGGTTCTGATACCGGAGGGCCTGCACCTTCTGGCCCGGTTCCAGGCCCATCGCTTCGCGGATGGCACGGGGAATGACAACCTGGAACTTGGGGGAAACGGTGACGATGGACATGGCAACCCGATCGATATAAGTAACGTATAACGATATGTCGATCGATAGGACTCCGCAAGAAGCTTTGTTACACAAAGTCCTTGACAACACCACGACCCCTCTCCATCTTGTCTCCCTCATGGACTCCTCCACCCCCCTGTCCCGCTCTGCCAGGCGCCCCGACGCCCAACGCGCCGCCGAGCCGACCGCGCTCGGCGACCGCGCCATGGATGACCTCCGCTTCATCCGCCGCACCATGGAACGGGGGCCCGCCTTCACCGCCGTGCCCGGATGGGGCGGCGTTGCCATGGGAGTCTCGGCGCTGGTGGCGGCATGGGCAGCGTCGACACAGCCGGCACCGGAGGGGTGGCTCGGAATGTGGCTCGCCGAGTCGGCGGTGGCCATCGCCATTGGCATCGGGGCGATGCGCCGGAAGGCCCGTCACGCCGGGCTCCCGCTCCTCTCCGGCACCGGCCGCAAGTTCGTCCTGAGTTTCCTGCCGCCGGCCATAGCCGGAGTCATCCTCACCCTCGCGATGTACCACACAGGGAACCTCGCCCTGGTCCCCGGAACCTGGCTCCTCCTCTACGGTGCCGCTGTCATCACCGCAGGGACCTTTTCGGTGAGGGCCGTTCCGGTGATGGGGCTCTGCTTCATGGCCCTGGGCGGCATCGCATTCCTCGCTCCGCCGGCCTGGGGCGATTCGCTACTCGCCGTGGGCTTCGGAGGGCTCCACCTCGGCTTCGGAGTCCACATCGCGAGGAACCATGGCGGCTGAGGGTGCCCGGTCCAGAAAGGTGCGTCCCGATGCGGGCGAGGACGATCCCCCCATGCGGCTGACCAGCGAGCCGGCCAACCCGGCCAACCCGGTCGAGCTGGACCGGATCATCCACGGCCGGGTCCGCCTCGGCATCGTCAGTGCGCTCGCGGTGAACGGGTCGCTCAGCTTCACCGAGCTCAAGGAGTTTCTGGAGACCTCGGACGGCAACCTGAGCGTCCACGCCCGGCGACTCGAGGAGGCGGACTACATCACCTGCATCAAGTCGTTCGCCGGTCGCGTTCCTCATACCGAATACCGGCTCACGGCAAAGGGGCGGAACGCGCTCGGCAAGTATCTCGACCACATGGAAGCCCTGATCGGACGGGTTCGCGAACCGTAATTGGCCCGGACCCGGTTCCTCCGACTCTTTTTTTGAGGATTCACTTCATGATTTCAAGTGCTTTGGCTCGCCGATGGGCTCCCCGGGAGGGGGATCTGGTCCTGCCGACACTGGCCGAAACGGAGGGACGCCGCCGTCTCCACGCCGCCATCATCATGGATGGGAACGGGCGCTGGGCGGAGCAGCGGGGCCTGCCGAGGGTGGCGGGACACCGGGCGGGAGTGGAGACGGTGCGGCGGGTGGTGTCGGCGGCTCCAGCGGAGGGGATTGGCACCCTCACCCTCTACGCCTTCTCGTCCGACAACTGGCGCCGGCCGGCTTTCGAAGTCAGGAATCTGATGCGTCTCCTCCGGACCCATCTCCGGTCCGAGGCCGACCGGTTGGTCGAGGAGGGGGTGCGGGTAAGCGTGATCGGCCGGCGGGACCGGCTCGCCCCCGCGCTGATCGATGAGATCCGGACGATCGAGGCGCGCACCCGGCCCGGCACCCGGCTGCACCTGCAGCTCGCGGTCGACTACTCGGGGCGGGACGCGATCCTGGAGGCGGCCCGGACATCCAGCAACGAGCCGGCGACGAGCCGGGAGGTGTTTGCCACCCGGATCGCCCGCGCACTCCACCTCGACACCGCGATCCCCGACGTCGACCTCGTCATCCGTACCGGAGGAGAGCAGCGCCTGAGCGATTTTCTGCTCTGGGAGTGTGCCTACGCCGAGCTCGTCTTCACTCCTCGGCTCTGGCCCGACTTCGACGAGGGGGATCTCGGCGCGGCAGTGCGTGAGTTCGCGGGGCGGGAGCGCCGCTTCGGTGGACGGCCATCCTCACAGCGGGCGAAAGGCTGATTCGATGACCACCCAGTCCCAGGTGCCTAACGCCCAGGCAAAGGTTTCCCCAGTTGTCCTCCCCGTGGGTGCGGTCCTCGTTGCGGGACTTGTTCTCGGCATTGCGGGTGACGTGTTGCTTCGCGGCCGGGGCGGCCCCGGTCTCAACTTCTTCCTCCTCCTGGCAGGGCTCGGTGTGGCGGTCCGGGTTCTGAGCCGTCGCGCAGGCCTCGCGCTCAGCCGAGAGTCGCTCGTGCTGATAGGAGTGGGGATCGCGTTCGGAGCCACGCTGGTGTTCCGCGCATCGGGTCCGCTCCGGGCCCTGGCGTTCCTCGCTGCGGCCGTGGCGCTTGCCCTCCCGGCGCTTCGGGCAGGCGCCGCCTGGCTCCGGCAGAGCGGTGTGAGCGAGCAGATCATGGCGATGGTGCTGGCCGGGGCACACGGCCTCGCCGGGGCCTTCCGGTTGATTGCAGCGACGCTTGCCCCAAGGTCGGCTGGCTCCGCTCCGCCGGGGGAGGCGAACCGTCGTCCCGCGGGGGCCGTGCTTCGTGGGCTGTTGCTCGGCATCCCCTTTCTCTTCCTCTTCGGCGCACTTTTCATGTCGGCCGACCGGATCTTCTCGGATCTCGTCACCAACTTCGTCCGTTTCGATCTCGAGGAGATCGCCTCGCACCTCCTGTTGACGGCGGTTCTGACCTGGCTCGGCTGTGGTTACCTCACCGGGTTCCTGTCCGGCACGCGGCCCGCCTTCCTTCCCGAAACGTTGCCTTCCCGGCCTCGGGTCGGGATCGTCGAAATCGGGATCGCGCTGGGCCTGGTCAACATCCTGTTCCTGGTGTTCGTGACGGTGCAGTTCCGCTACCTCTTCGGCGGAAGCGGACTGGTGGAAGTCACACCGGGACTCACGTACGCCGAGTATGTCAGGGAGGGGTTTGAACAGCTGGCGATGGCGTGTGCGCTGGTGCTTCCATCGCTTCTCGCCGCCGATTGGCTCCTGCACTCCCGAGGGCGGCGGGATGAACTCATCTTTCGAATCATGGCGGGTATTCTGCTGGTGCTGCTTCTGGTGATCATCGCGTCCGCGTTCCAGCGGGTCCGGGTCTATCAGGCGGCGTACGGTCTCACCGATTCGCGCTTCTACGGGGCGGCTTTCCTCGGGTGGCTCACGCTCCTCACGGTCTGGTTCGCGGGGACGGTCCTCCGGGGACACCGGGAGCGATTCGCGTTTCCGGCGCTGGTGTCCGGCTTCGGGTTCGTGGCACTGCTGCTGGCGGTGAATCCCGACGTGCGGATCGCGCGCACGAACCTCGCTCGGGCAGGGACCATGCCGACGGTGACGGGGGGAACCGCGGTCGGGGTCGACGCCCGCTATCTCGCCTCCCTCAGTGCCGACGCCGCGCCGACCCTGCTGGACGCACTCCCCGGACTGCCCGCCGAGCCGCGGTGTGTGCTGGCCCGGGGACTGCTGGAACAGTGGGGACCGGAGGGGAAGCAGCAACCCGACTGGCGGAGTTGGAACTGGCCGGAGGCCCGGGCGCGGCAGAGAGTGGAACGGGACAGTGAGTCGCTCCGCGCGATGGTGGTGGCTGTTGATGGAGACGTGTGCTCGAGCACGAGCCAAGGATCACCCGCATGAATCAGTGGATGAGGCGCGCGCGGGGTGCTCTGGGGATGGGCCTGACCTGGGGCCTTGGGGGAGCGTTCCTGGGCATGCTGATGGAGTTTGTCGATCCCCAGGGGCTCATCGCCGACATCTGGCCGGCGGTGCTGGCGTATCCCGCGTTTCTGGGGGGAGTGGCCTTTTCGGTGGTGCTCGGTGTGGTGGCCCGCCGCAGGCGGTTCGACGAGCTGTCGCTTCCGCAGTTCGCGGGCTGGGGAGCGCTGGGGGGTCTGCTGCTGGGCGGGTCGGTCGTGGTGCTGGCGCTGGCGAGGGGCAATGTCCAGGATCCCTGGCCGGCGGCGGCCCTGATCCTCGGCGTTCCGACCGTGGGGTGTGCGCTGGCTGCTGCCGGCTCTCTGGCGTTTGCCCGGATGGCGGAGCGGGGAGCGCGGCTCGGCGCCGGTGCGGATGAGCCCGCCCTGCACAAGCGGAAACCGAGTGTAAGTTCGAAGGAGGACGTTTGAAGTGCGAATGGAGAAGTGGGAGGGAGGAAGGTGGACAGGGCATCGGAGTCTGGAGCCGACAGCGGAACGTCACCCCGGCGGAAGTCGGGGTCCATTCCCACCCGGACATGGATTCCCGCGTGCGCGGGAATGACGGGCCGTCGAGGTCCCGTCAATTGATCAGAGTTTCACAATGGGTCACGGCCGGACCTGATCGGCGGCATCCGTGGGGGGCGATTCAACGCAGAGAGAGGTCGCAATGACGTGGCGGAGACGGATCCGCGGTGCCATCGGGATGGGCCTGACCTGGGCGCTGGCCTGGTTCAGTGCGGGGATCGCGCTGCTGCTGGTTGTCGGCGTGGGTGCGGCGGACGTTCCGTTCCCTTTCGGGTTCGGCATGTTGGGCTTCTGGGCCGGTGTCATCTTCTCCGGGGTCCTCGGGGTGGTGGAGCGTCGCCGGCGGTTCGATCAGATGTCCGTTCGGCGCTTTGCGAGGTGGGGCGCGGTCGGGGGCCTTCTGCTGTCGGGGATCTTCGTTCTGGTGGCAGCCCTGGCGGGGGAGACCGGCGTGGAGATAGTGGTGTTGGCTCCGGTGTTCGCGTTGTCGGGTGCCGCCTCCGCCGCGGGATCGCTGGTGCTGGCCCGCCTGGCCGAGCGGCGGGAACAGATTCCTTCCCGAGGGTCATGAACACAGGTTTGTGGCAGGACAGGGTGGTGGCGCTGTTGTGTGGATCGATCCCTTCAGGGTCCGTGAGCTGCGCAGGCATCCATCGGTCATGTGTGCCGCTGCCTGGTGGTACGGTCGGCTCCGAACAGACCCTTCAATCAAGCGCCGCGAACCGGAGGGCGCCAATAGCCCCTCCAATAGCCCCCCAGGCTGTGCCCATCGCAGCGGCGGCCCTCGCGACCATTGACGAGGAGGGATGGGAAACGCAGCCGCCAACGGCGACACTCATCAACATGATGAAGGCGGCTGCGAGAGCGTGCTCGTGGATATGTGTCAAGTGTACTCTCATGCCGGCCTTTGACGGCCTAACGACCGGTGCAGTTCCGTGTTATATGACTCCATACGTTCGTGCTTCAGCCGAGGAACTGATTGATGTGATCCCCGATTTCATCCGGCTTCTCGTCGATCACCCAATGACCAGCGTCCGTGATCCAGGCAAGTTCTGCATCTGGAATCGCTTCGGCCAACCTTGAAGCATATTCCGGCTTTTGGAAAGGATCCTTGTCACCCCACAGCACGAGCGTGTGATGTGGAAGATTTTTGAGCTCGTCAGAAATGGCCTGGGTGTATTCCTTGTTCAACCGCCTCAGATTGCGAAAGAACGCCCGCTTGCCGTCTTCGCTTGACCAGGGTGCAAGATAAAGCTCAATAAGCTCATCCGTCATGACACTCTTGTTATGGACACCATTCGGCATAAAAGCCCGCATCATGCTTACAAAGTCGTTCAGACTCATCTCCGATTCAGCCTCCGGTTTCTGTAACGGCTCAAACTCTGGTATGGGCCACGAGTCGAAACAGACACTATCTATCAAAACGAGCTTGCGAACCTTTTCCGGATGACTGACGGCCATCAACTGAGCGACACCTCCTCCGATATCATGCGCCACGATATCGGCTCGTGGCGCGCCCAGGGCATCCATGAGTGTCACGAGTATGTGGCTTTGGGCATTGATTGACACATCCGCGCTTTTGGGTTTCGCGGATTGGCCGTAATTGAGCAGATCGGGAGCGATGACGCGACGCGTTTTGGCAAGTTGTGGAATGATATCCCGCCACATGAGGCTATTGGTCGGAATCCCGTGAATCAGGATTACTGGACTACCCTCACCCTGTTCCCGAAACGCAATCTTGTGCCCATCGATGCAGGTATGGTGTTCCGGGAGCTGAGTCCTCATGGCGTCCTCTTTCATGGTAAGGGATGGCCATCGGGAGGTAACTTAACGGATCTCATGAGCTGCGGCGACTCGACGCATGCCTCCGCCTCCACTGTCCCCATGGAGTTCGAGACGAGACGCTCATCCTCGACCTTGACGGAGCCGGACACGTTGACACCGCAACGGCTGGTATTGCCGTTCACCCAGAGTTCATGTGGCACCCAGACCGCCGCGATCGACCCGCGTCCCACTCCTCCGTTGGTTCCAGCGGGATCGGACGTCGGGATCGCTGGCGCTGGCATCACCGGCTCGGGCGATAGCGAGAAACGCGGCCTGAAGGTCCTCCCAGCTCTCAGTCGTGAAACCCAGCGCACGAAACACGCGCGCCTTCGCACGCCCGACCGGGCGCCTCGCGGTCCCACGACATCAGCGGGCACTCGCTTCAGGGGTCTTGCGGCCCGACCGTTGGATCCAGGCCAAAGATCATGATTGCGAGGCCCAGGATCCAATAGAGGGCCATGGTGAGCCGGTCGCCGAGAAGGATCTTGAGCTCCTCGATCGCTCCAAGTTCCCACACCCACCACACCCGCGGGTTGACGAGAAAGCAACTGAATCCAAGAAGCAGCGCAAGGCCTCGATCGGCATGCTCGGGTGCCCATTCCGTGATAGCGACGGCGCCAGCGACCAGGGCCAACAGGGTAAGGAGGGAGCCGAGGAAGGTCTGCCACAGAGGGTGGGTGGCCTCCGGAACCTCGGGGTCACCGCGGACAAAGTGGTACAGGCGCGCCATGACGGTTGCGCCGACAAGTCCGAGAAGGCCGTAGAGTGCGAGTCGGCCGGGTGTCATCGCCCTGGACGGGTTCTGGAAGTGCGGGACCGTGCCCTCACGGCAGCGCCTTCGCCAGCGCCTCCGCTCCTCCGACCACCGGGAGCACCAGGCGGGTGGCGTCGAGGTCCAGGGTGAGTTCCGTGCCGGGCGCAGGCCACAGGGTGAAGTCACGATCGCTGGAGAACACCATCAGGGCGATGCGCTTGCCGGCCGGAATGACCTGGTCGTCGGGCTGCAGGGTGAAGGTCATGGTCACGAACTTGCCGGGAACCAACGGTGTCCCCTGCGAGAGGGACTCCCGGTTCTGCAGGTCGGCCCAGCCCCGGGTGATCACGCTGAAGTTGGGCTGCCGAGGCGCGGCCTCGGTCCACGGCAGGGCCACGAGCCACACACTCAGGTTGGCCGCCGGCTTGCTCGACGCCATGGACACCGTGACCCGCGCCGTTCCCGAGAGGTGGACCGCCTCGGTGAGCTCGGGCGTTGCATAGAGGAGCCGGTGCTCCGACCGCGCGGCCCGGGCGAGCGCCGCCCCGCTGCTGTCAACGTTGTCCACCAGGCGTTCCTTCCCCTGACCGGTGCGCCGAGCGAGCGAGAGCCCACCCACTGTGCGGCCACCCCGTTCGAGGTGCAGGGTCACATCACGCGCGGCAGGGTGGGGATAGGCCGGGTACGGTGTGGGAGCATCGCGCGCATCGCCCTCGCGGACGATCCAGCTCTTCGGATCATTCTCCACCCCATTCTCGATGCCGTAGAGATAACGAGAGAACCACCGGTTCATCATCTCCGCCGGCGGGGATCCCCCATGGCCACCCTGATGGTAGTAGACGGTCACCGGAGTTCCCTGGGCCCGCAAGGCCTCCACGATGCGCACGCTGTGTTCCGGCATCACGTTCCAGTCGTTCCAGGCGTGGGCCATCAGCACAGCCGCCTTCACCCCGGGAATCTGCGGCAGGTAATCGCGGCCCGCCCAGAAGGCGTTCCAGTCCCCCGTCCGGCGATCCTGCCGGGCGTGCATCTGGCCCTCGCGGACGGTGGCGTTGCACCAGGCTCGGCGCGTCGTGTCGCCCGAATTGATGAAATCGTAGAGGAAGTCGATGTCCTCGCCGAGCCAGCCTCCGGGGTGCCGCACCAGACCGTGAGAGCGGTAGTAGTGCCAGTAGGAGGTGTTCGGGGCCACGGGGATGATCACTTCGAGCCCCTCGACGCCGGTGACCGCCGCGGCCAGGGGGAGGGTACCGTTGTAGGAGGTGCCGGTCATCCCCACCTTGCCGGTGGACCAGTCGGCGCGCACTTCCTCCGTGCCGTCGCGGGTGGTGAAGCCCCGGGCCCGACCGTTCAACCAGTCGATCACCGCCCGGGGAGCGAGCGACTCGTTGCGTCCACCCACGGTGGGGCACCCCTGCGAGAGACCGGTGCCGGGAGACTCGGAGTGAACCACGGCGAAGCCCCGGGGCACCCAGTCCCGCACGTGAGAGTTGCTGATCCGCTCCCGGCCGGGCTCGAACGGAATCGCGGGCTGCGACTGCCTCGGGGGAGGGGGAGCACCCAGCTCCTGGCGCACATCCCAGAGGTGGGAGCGGGGACCGGAGGTGCCCGCGAAGTAGGGGCTCGATTCGTATATCACCGGAACCCGGTTGCCGGGGCCGGACTGCGCCGGACGAGTGACATCCACGTGCATCCGGTCGGGGCGGCCGTCGCCATCGGAGTCGAAGTCCGTTTCCACCCAGAGGCGTTCCCGGATCCACCGGGTGGAGTCGGCAAAGGCGGGGACCACCTGGGCCATTCCGCTCTCGAACACGGCGCGGATCGGCGTGGGAGGAAGGTCCTGTGCGCCAAGGACGGGGGCGGGGGCCAGCGCGAGGGATAGCACCAGGGCCGAGGTGACCTGTGGACGGACGAACCAGAACATCGGGACTCCTGGGTGGCGCGGGAGGGCCAAAGCGGACGATCGCAATCTACTCCCGGCCGGCTCGGGAGTCCCGTGGGGACCGACCGGGGTCTCCTACAGGGCGGCCATGATGCAGAGTGACTCGAGGGTACAGTGGCGGAAGCAGATTCGCTGCTCCCGTGGTACAACTTCCCATCCCCCCTCCCAACGGATCAACGCAAGGGCGCAAGGACGCGAAGACGCACGGGACTCCCTGCGCCCCGGCGACTTGGCGCCTTTGCGTTGGGCTTTTCTGGTGCGATAGGCAGCCGGGCAATCCGGACGACGGGAAGTACACCGGCAGCCTCCACAGATCCCCTCGCAGGCTCGGGGCAGGCTCCTCGCTTCGCTCGGGATGACGGGCATTGGGTGTCCGGTCAATCGATCAGAGTCTCCCTAACCTGCTCACGGCTACTCTCGCCCGGTCAGTCCCAGCGCATTTCCGGACTCGATCTGCGCCCGGTCCCCCCCCCCCGCCGCCAGATCCAGCAGGTCGAGCTTCGCCATCGCATTCTCCGGGAGCCGAAGCGGCTGCCCCGTTCCAAACACGAACCGCTCGGCGCCGATGGTGGTGAGCAGCGTCTCCAGATGATCCTCCGGCGGTCCCCAGATCCAGCTGATGTCCCACAGCACCCGCGACGACTCAGCGCCGGTGGACCCGAAATGCACCTGCTCGATCGTGTCGCGATCGGCATGGGTGACGATGAACTGTGTTCGGTCATCGGCCCGGAGCAGCTGGCGGATCGCGGCCGCGGGGAGGTCCGTTGCATGGTCCATCGGGTGCCGCTGGCGGCCATCCTCCAGGCGCACGGCGAGGAGCAATGGGAGGTTCCGGGAGCCACACCCATGCACCAGGGCACGCATCGCCTCCCCGTCGGGTGCCAGACCCCAGAGCATCGGATCGGCGCGGACGGCCGGCACCCGGGAGGCCATGGCCCAACCGAGGGTTTCCTCCCAGGCAGGGAGGCCGGGATGCACCGCCGGCACCGGCCGGAGTTCGCGCGCCGAGGCCAGAGTGTCCACCAACCACCCGTTTCCCGCCATCGGGTCCTTCCAGAAGAGGGCGGGCAGGTGGCTGACCCAGGCCTCGTCGATCTGATGGATCCGCAGCGACTCCCGCAGGTCGGCCAGCGAGGTGCCGGGGACGTGGCGCCAGGGGTATGAACCGAGAAAGGTGTTGATGTCAATGCGCATGGAGGACTCAAGTTTTCAGTGTGTAGGGGCGGCTCACTGCCGCCCTGGTTCATGGTGTCGTGTGTTCAGACCACGCCACACGCAGCGTCCCTGCGCCTTGGCATCTTTGCGTTAAAGCTGTTCCTGCTGTTCTCCAACGACCTCCTCAGATCCCCTCGCAAGCTCGGGGCAGGCTCCTCGCTTTGCTCGGGATGACGCTGTCCTCCTTCAAACTTCAAACTTCACACTTCAAACTTCCTCCTGGAAAGATCCGCTCGGCGTTCCCGCTCCGCACCAGGTCCAAGTCCCCCGCCGGCAGCAGACGCTCCAGCCGCCGCAGCTTGGCCCACCCCGTTTCCATCGTGAGATCACATCCCCAGAGCAACCGCTCCACCCCCACCGCGTCGAGACACGCTTCCAGCATCCCTCCGTCGACGCCGCTGCCAGACAGATCGACCAGGATGTTGCCGTCGCGCCGAATGGCCCGGAGGGTGTGAGTCCAGTCGCCGCCCCCGCCGATGTGCGCCAGGATAAAGTGAACCCCCGGATGCCGTCGGGCCAAGACCGCCAACTCGTCTCCGTCACTTGCCTCCTGGCCCGGCCAGTCCCGCCGGCGATGCTGCCAGATGTGCTGCAGAATCGGCACTCGGTGCCGCGCAGCCGACTCGGCCACCGGATCGAGCAGCGGGTCGGTGGTGCGGCGGCTCGCGGCGAGCTTGATCCCGATCATCCCCGCCGCAAGGCCCCGGTCGATCTCCTCCAGGGCGTGTCCGGTGAAGTTCGGGTTGACGCAGACGTATCCCCGGATCCGGTCGGGGTACTCCTGCTCCCACGCCCGCAGCCAGGCATTCCCGGTGGAACAGTCGGTGGGAGAGGGGAAATAGGTGGGGGAGGTCCGTCCCCAGCTACCCAACACGGACGCGACGTGGGTGGTAATGCCGATCTGCGAACCGGCGCGGAGCCGACTCGCATTGCGCTCCCGCCAGTCGGCCCGGGGAGAGGCGTCGTGATAGAAATGGGCATGAACGTCGATCAGCATCAGTGCGCTCTCCCTGTGATCTCGGCCAGGACGTCATCCAACCCCGACAGGGTCCGCTCCACCTCGGCGGTTCCATGGGCCAGCGACGCGAAGTTGTAGGCCGACCGCTTGAGCAGAATTCCCCGCCGGGCCATGCCGAGCGTCACCCTCCGGGCCACGTCCTCGCTCCTCCATTGGAGATGACACATCTCGGCAATGCCCCGGGCGCCCAGGATGAGATCGGGATGCCGGCTGGCGAGACCGAGGAACCCCGAGTACAGCAGCCCCCCGATGCGGCCGAGATGCGCGGGCACCTGTTCCGTTTCCATCACCTCCAACGTGGCGAGCGCCGCGGCCAGGGACACGCTCTCGGTGGCGAGAGTGGACGAGATCCAGGTCCTGTGTACCGTCTCCATCACGTCCCGGCGGCCACCGACCACCGTGAGGGGAAACCCGTTGGCCAGCGCCTTGCCGATGACAACGAGGTCGGGGGTCATGCCGCCGCCCCAACGCTCCACTGCACCGCCCACGGCCACGCGTCCGACAGTCTTGATCTCGTCGATGATCAGCAGTGCCCCCACGGCGTCGGTCTCCTGCCGCAGGACCTGGAACCACTCGGGCGACGGCAGGGCGTCCACTACCGGTTCCACCACCACGGCCGCGAGATCGCTCCCGAGTCGCCGGATTGTTTCCCGCGCCACCTCGGGATCGTTGAAGGGAATGGTTCCGTACAGGGCGCGGACCACGTCGGGTACGCCCTCTCCCTCCTGGGTGCACCAGTCGAGCCAGCCATGGTATCCGCAGCCGAGCATGCGGTCACGGCCGGTGAACACTCGGGCCAGGCGCACTCCGGCCGCCACCGCTTCGGCGCCGGTCTTGAGAAACCGGACCTGGTCCATCCAGGGGAGCAGGGTTACCAACCGGCCGGCGAGTTCCTCCTCCTCCACCGGGGGGAGCGGGCCGGTCACCCCGCGTGTCGCTGCGGTCTGGACCGCCGCCGTCACCGCGGGGTGGGCGTAGCCGAGCGCCACGGCGCCGAGTCCCATGTGCCAATCGAGGTATTCGCGCTCCTCGGCGTCGAACACCCGGTACCCTTCGCTCCGGAGCATCCGTGCGGGCGCGCCGTCGGCGGGGCCGCCATAGATCACGCCGGGTCGCTTGCTCCCGGTGGAGGTGACACCCGCCACGCGGCTCAGGTCAGGTCGAGCCACCCGTACTCCTCGACGGCGTGCCGGTCGCCCCGGAGGTAGATCCATCCGCTGGCGCCGCTCCAGACCAACTGCCCGGCGCGACGCTCCCGGTCGGCCCGCGGTTCGTTGACCAGCAGATCGAATCGGATGCGGGCGTGGAGCGGGAGGGAACCGAGCGTGGGGCAGTCTATCGCCGCAGTGAGGCAGTAGCCCGGCTCCTCGCCCTCGATCGGTTGCCAGGCGCCGTGTACCTCGGCAGCGTGGCCCGCCGTTCCCGAGGCGGGACGCACCCGGATGCGTCCGTCGTCGCTGGGGACGATGAGCCATCCCCGCGGGGCCTCGTCCTCGACCTGTAGATACACCTGGATCCCCTCGCCGTGGATGTCATCCGGTTCGTTGTCGAGCAGGAGAGCGGGGGCGTCGTCACCCCGGATGACGAGGTCGGGCTTCTGCACCACCACGGCGAGGTACACCGTCTCCGCGTCCCAGTTCACATGGGCCTCGGCGCGGAATTGCCCGGGTCCTTCCCACGGATTCTCGCTCCGGCGGTACTGGTGTTCGTCGTCGAGGAAGAGCGGATCGTCGGTGACGAACCCGTCGAGGGTTCCATCGAGCGTGGGGGGGTCGCCGACACCGATCGCGGCACCCGACGTTTCCCACGGCGGCTTCGGACTGAAGAGCGGCCTGTGCTTCGCGGGTCTGGGAAGCCCCCCTTCGAGGCGGATCCCGTGTCCCGCCGTCGGTCCTGTGACTTGGGCTCCACGGGCTTCGATCTGGACTGTGGTTTCTCGGGCATCGCGATGCACCAGCGTGACCCGCTCCGCTGTCGCCCGCACCTCGCGAATGCCGGTCGACGGATCCTCCGGCGCGAGATCGCACACGGCCACCTGACGCGCTCCTTCACCGGTGACCGACGTGTCGCGGCGGAGGAAGATCCGAGGCTCCCCGCCGGGAAGTCCCGGACCGCGGGCCCGGAGCAGGTGTGAGGCACCGGGGAAATGGAGGGCCATCGCCGTCTCCCCCTCACGGGCGTGCACCCGGATGCCGGTGTCGACCGCACAGGTCTCGGCGTTCGTCGCCTGGCTGTCGTCGAGGGTTGCTGCAGTCCAACCGCTGTCAGGCTCGACACGCAGCTCGCCGGCGGGGTGCCAGAGCACCTCCAGTTGTGAGGCGGTGGCGCCGGCGTCGAGGGAGACGAGATCCACGACCCAGGCCGGGCCCGCCACGACGGATCGGGTGACCGGCCCCGAGCGGCTCCGGACCCAGCCGATGCCGGTCGTGTCGTCGTGGTCGTACGTTTCCGCGTATCCGTCACCCGTGAGCGGTGTCCCGTCCAGCAGGGGGACGTTGTGCGCCAGTGCCGAGCGGTACCAGGGGAGAGTGGGGGAGACGTAGCTTCCGGTGCCGGGATCGGGAAGCCAGTGCACTCCACCGGAATGGAGGGTGAGGTGGAGACGGTCGGCGTGGCCATGCCCCTCGCCGGAGGAGGTGCACTCGAGGGAGATGTAGCGGTCGTCGTGGCGGAGGACGGCGAGTCCCTGATCGGCGAAGTACGTGCCCCGAGGATTCCACGCGGCGTCAGTCGCCGGTCCCTCGGGGTCCATGGTGAGCAGGGCCCAGTAGGAGAGATCGGACCGGGACCGGGATTCCGGGGGCTCCTCCCCGGCCTCATGGAGCCAGGCGTCGTAGCCCTGGGCGGCCGGTGCCGGGAGCCGGTAGAGGTGCGCGAGCCAGGAATCGAGGGCCTCCCGCGCCTCGGGCAGCCAGGCCCGTCCCGCCTCCCAGCATTCGAGGTAGGCGGGGTGCGCCAGGCTCACGCCGTATCGGGCATCCTTCCGGGCGGGAAAGGTGCCGTCGGGGAGCGCTGTTCGCGCGGGAGCGAGAAGAGCCTGGCCCAGGAGGGTCGCGAGCGCGGGATCTGCTGTGTAGTCCACTCCCGCGAGACGGGCCCAGGCCAATCCACGCAGCAGGCCCTGCATGGCAAAGAGATGATAATTCTCCCCCTCGAACCAGAGGCCGTCGTGCCCGAAGCCGTCGGTCAGGTGTCCCAGGAGGCCGGTACGGCCCTCGATGGCGAGGCGGGCCAGGTCCTCGTCCTCGAACCAGACCGCGATCGCCGTGAGAGCGGCGGCGTGCCAGGTCTGCCGGTTCGACATCCCCTCGTTGAACTCACCGATCAGGGTGCTCGACTCCTCGACCAGGGCGGAGATGCGGTCGAGATCCCGCTCCCCGAGGGCGTCGGCCTCCCGGAGCAGAAACGCCGCGGTGAGGTAATGCTGCAGCCAGATCGATTCGAGATAGGTGGAGAAGAAGAGATGACTCGGCCCCAGCACGTTGTCCTGGTTCGGGAGCTCGAAGTAGACCTCGGGGTAGGCGAGCACCAGATCGCGGGCGGCCTGGAGGGCGTCGTCGTTCTCCGCGGTCACGCCGACAGTGGCGAGGTGGGCGGCCCGTTCGGCCAGCCACAGGTGCTGCCCCCGGGCCCAGTGCCGGTCATGGCGGATGCCCCGGTACACCGTTCGGCAGGCGGGGCACTCATGCGCGTCGGGGCTGTGCGGGTCGAAGCGGAGAGGGGTTCCGTCCCCGGGGCAGACACCCCCGTCGACCGAGAGGAGGGCCTTGAGACGGGGCACCTGGAGGGGAGAGGTGATCCACGGCCGGCACCGTGCGGTGAGGCGGTCAGAAAGAGCGGTCAGGTCGGGAGACCGGGTCACGGTATCGCGATGGAGGGGGAACGTGTCGGCGGTCAGCACCAGGGAGGCCTCTCCAGCATTGAGGGAAACGGTCTGTCCTCCTCGATCCCTCGTTCACATGGATCCCCGCTTTCGCGGGGATGACGGTTGATCGGAGATTCCTCAAGACTAATGGTGTGCGGAGTCGGCCGCAGGGGTTGGCGTCTCCGGTCTCCTGCCTTATTCTCGGTGGCGTCACCCCATCTTTTCGGGACAACGCTCACCATGGTTCGTTCACTGGATGCCGGATCGCCGACGCAGCTGGGCTCGTGCCTCCCGGGTGCCGTTCCCGTTGCTCCCGCCGTGCCGGGAAAGTTGGATCGGTTTCCATGAGCGATCCGGGGATGCGCGCGGCCGGGGGGGTGGGAAGGCTCGACGCCTTCCGGAGCCGGCTGGTGGCTCCCCTCGAAACGGCCTTGGCATCCGCCTGCCAGGGTGGAGTGACCCGTGCCACCGAGGCATCGGTGCGTCAGCTCGCAGCGGCGCTTCGGCAATCCCCTGCGACGGAGGGATTGGAGGCCCTGCGCGCCGCGGCTCTCCGTGCCGAACGGGCCCCCTTCCCTGAACTCTCCGCGTGTGCCACCGAGGTCCTCGGTCTCCTGCAGGCGGCCCTGGGGAAACAATCACCCGCGCCACCCTCTCCCGCACCACCGGCACCGCCACCGCCTCCACTGCCGCAGCCACCGGCACCTGCTCCACCGCCAGTCGCCCCCCCCCCGCTGTCCGTCGCCACTCCGGTCCCTTCGCCGAGAGGGGGCAGCTCACACGAGCGCACCGCGCTGCTCGACCGGTTCTTCCACGTCACCAGCGCACAGGCCGAGCCGGTTCCGGTGGTCGTGCTGGCGAGTGATGCCGCGGCGGTGGACCTCCTCCGGCGGCAATTGCCGGTGACCGCCGCGGTCGGACGCTGGGATGAGGAGACCTGGGTCGGATTCTTTCCCCGGCGGGAACCGAACGGGGTCCGGGATCTGCTGGCCGGTGCGATCCGGAACACCTCGATCCGGGCGGCGCTGGGCTCGGTGCCTGCGGGGCACGCCCTGGAACCGCTGGTGGGGCGTCTGCGCGAAGTGGTGACAGATGAAGCCACCGAACCGGGCCGGTTGGAGGTGGTGGAGGACGAGGTGGCCGCGGCCGGCGATGCGGTGCACTACGCCCTCGTATCGGCGGAGGAGGAGGGCATGGCCGCCCAACTGGTGGATCAACTGGGGCGGTCGGGCCTGCTGGTCCACCGGTCTGTGACCACGGGGGAACTCCTGCAGGCGGCGCGGCGGATCATTCCCGATGTCGTGGTCGTGGTGCTGAGCGGGACGAGCCGCGCGGGGCCGGAGATCGTGGACCAGCTTCGGCACATCCGGGGGTATGACTACGTGCCGGTGCTGATGACGGGGGGTGTGGTGGACGACATCCCCCATCCCCGGGTGGAGTTCTCCCGCACCCCGCTCCCCGCGGACGAGATCGTGCGGCGGGTCCACGCGCTGGTGACCCAGTAGGGGGCGGCGCCCTGAAGTGTGAAGTTCGAAGTTTGAAGTTTGAAAGAGGAGGAAGCAGTTACGTGGCCACCACGTGCTTCTCGACGAGACCCCTCTGAAGCATAGTTCACTCTCTTTTCGTGCGATTTCGTGTTTTTCGTGGTTCTTCTACG
This sequence comes from Gemmatimonadales bacterium, assembly GCA_041741375.1. Taxonomy (GTDB): domain Bacteria; phylum Gemmatimonadota; class Gemmatimonadetes; order Gemmatimonadales; family GWC2-71-9; genus OFTM291. The sequence continues at coordinate 28,949 of JBGSKF010000125.1, forward strand.
TGCCTGAGGTACTTCGTCTCCCTTCAAACTTCGAACTTCACACTTCACACTTCCCACCGTACACCTTCCGCAGGATCCAGAGACTCACATGCACCAGGGTGATGAGGACCGGAACCTCCACCAGCGGTCCCACCACGGTGGCGAACGCCACCGGTGACGTGATTCCGAAGACGGCGATGGCCACGGCGATGGCGAGCTCGAAGTTGTTGCCCGAGGCGGTGAAGGCCAGGGTGGCGCTCCGGCTGTAGCCGGCTCCCAGCCGATGGGCCATGAGGAAGCTGACCCCGAACATGATCACGAAATAGCCGGCCAGGGGGAGGGCGATCCAGAGCACATCGAGCGGTTGCCGGATCATCCGCTCGCCCTGCAGGCTGAACATGACCACGATGGTGAAGAGGAGTGCGGTGAGGGTGAGGGGGGAGATGCGCCGGATGAAGACCTCGTCGTACCAGGTCGAGCCCTTGCGCGGCACCAGAATCACCCGGCTCAGGATCCCCGCTGCGAACGGGATCCCCAGATAGATCATGACGCTGGCGAAGATGGCGCCCGGGCTCACGTCCACCACCGCACCGGCCAGGCCGAGCATCGGGGGGAGCACCGTGATGAACACGTAGGCGTAGGCGCCGAAGGTCACCACCTGGAAAACGCTGTTCAGGGCGACGAGCCCCGCCGCGTATTCGCTGTTTCCGCGGGCCAACTGGTTCCAGACCAGAACCATCGCGATGCAGCGGGCGAGCCCCACCAGGATGAGCCCCACCATGTACTGGGCCCACCGGGGGTCGGGGCCCAGCACGGCCGGGGCGAGAAACCCGAAGAACCCCACGGCCAGCAGGAACATGAGGAGGGGGCCGATGATCCAGTTCTGGACCAGGGAGAGGCCGAGAATCCGGATGTCGGCAAACACCTTGGGCATGAGCCCGTATTTCACCCGGGCCAGGGGCGGGTACATCATGAGGATCAGGCCCGCGGCGATGAGCAGGTTGGTGTTGGTCCCCACAGTGAGGCGGGCGTTGAACGCGGCCACCGGCGCCTGGAAGAAGTAGCCCAGCGCCACCCCGGCCGCCATCGCGGCGAAGATCCAGAGCGTCAGGTATCGGTCCAGCAGGCTGAGTTTCCCGCCCATGGTTTCCGTCATGGTGTGGTCCCCCGGTGTCCGACCGGCTCCTCGACCAGCGCCCGCAGTCCCGCGAGGCCCCGCGGTTCCTCGCTCAGGCGGGGGACCACGGAGACCCGCCGGGCCAGCTCCGTCGTCACGCGGCGGATCTGCTCCACCTCCGCCGCGGCCCGCTGACGCAGCAGGGGATCGTGAGGCCTCGCCGCGGCCAGGCTGTTGTTGATTACCCAGGCGAACGGCTCGATGCCGGCGCGACGCAGGTCATCCGCCAGGCGGGCTGCCTCCAGCACCGGCGTGGTCTCGGCCAGCGTGACCATCAGGACCCGGGTGTAGTCGGCATCCCGGAGCCGCATGAGCGGGGTCGTCACGGCGCCTCCCAGGCCGGCGGAGTTGCGCATGATCTCCCGATGGTATCCCCCCGCGGCATCGAGCAGGAGGAGTGTGTGACCCGTCGGCGCAGTGTCCATGATGACGAGCTCCCGCGAGGCCCCCGCCACGATCCGGGAAAAGGCGTGGAAGACCGCGACCTCCTCGGTGCACGGCGAGCGCAGGTCCTCCTCGAGGAGGGCGCGTCCCTCGTCGTCCAGGTCCTTGCCGGCACGGGCGAGCACCTTGGCCCGGTACGCCGCCACTTCCACCTCGGGATCGATCCGGGTGATCCGCAGATTGCCGATGAGATCACCCACCACATCGGCCACGTGGGCCGCGGGGTCGGTGGTCGTCAGGTGGACCGCCACGCCCCGCTCGGCCAGTGCCACGGCCAGCGCCGCCGCCACCGTGGTCTTGCCGACGCCACCCTTGCCCATCACCATCACGAGCCCATGCGTCCGGGCCGCCAGCTCCTCCACCAACGATTCCAGGGAATCGGCACCAGGAGGCAGGGCCGGAAGGTCCGTCACCCTACCTTCGGTCTCGGCATCGGCCGGAAGGAGGAGGCGCCGCACCGCGTCCAACCCGACGATGTTCTCGCCCCGGAGCGGCATCGAGGACGAGGGGAGCGACCGGAGCGAGTCGGGCATTCGGCCGAGCGCCCGTTGGCCCCCCTCTTCGAGCCCCGTCGCCAGCGCGTCGGTCCGGTCCGTGGCCTCGAACACACCGTTGATGATCAGGTGTTGATTGCGGAGACCCACCTCCGCCAACTCTCGGCTCGAGCTCGCCGCCTCTCCCAGCGAGCCGGCCTCGGGGCGGGTGACCAGGATGAGGAGAGTGCGCGCGGGGTCTGAGAGGGCGCGAACGGCTGCCGCATACCGATCGTGCTGCATCTTCATTCCCGACGCGGGGCCGAGACAGGAGGCGCCCCGCTCGTTGGTGTCCAGGAAATCCGACCATGCGGCCGGCAGGCGGAGGAGCCGGAGCGTGTGCCCGGTGGGGGCCGTGTCGAACACCACATGGTCGAACGCCGCCGCCGCACCGTCCTCCCCCAGGAGCATGGTAAACTCGTCGAACGCCGCCACCTCGACCGTACAGGCGCCCGACAGCTGCTCCTCCATCCCCGCCACGGTGTCCGCGGGCAACAGATCCCGAACCGGTCCCACCACCCGCTCCCGGTACGCCAGGGCCGCCGCCTCGGGATCGATGTTCAGGGCCGAAAGACCATCAACCCCGGGAACCGGTGTCGGATCCCGACCCAGGGCAACGCCGAGCACATCGTCCAGATTCGAGGCGGGATCCGTGCTCACCAGCAGCACGCGCTTGCCGCGGTCCGCCAGGAACACGGCTGTGGCCGCTGCCAGTGACGTCTTGCCCACACCGCCCTTTCCCGTGAAGAAGAGGTGGCGCGGCGCATTCTCGATCCATTTCATGCGGCACCACCCGTTTCGACCGTGGCGACGGGAGAGAGACCGGCCGTCCGTGCCAGCACGGTACGATCAGGACACTGCCCGGCGGACACGATCTCGTCGCCCCACAGCACGAGGGGGAGGCACCCGTCACCACGCTCCTGCAGGGCACGCCGGACGACGGGATTCGTCACGAAGGCGCGCGGCTCCTGCGCGGGGTTGTACCGCTCCACCGACACTCCCTGCCGCGCGAGCCAGTCCAGGTCGGCCGAAAACCGCACCAACGCCGGGTCGACGTCCGAACCGCAGACGCCGGTGGAGCAGCACATCGGTTTGTCATAGACTCGCAGCACCATAGCGCTCATTGTCGTACTCCTTTTCTGGTTCGTCCCAGCTGCAGGTTCAGAAGGTGTTCACGAGGAGCTTCAGTTGCCGCATTCCGATCGGGTCGATGCAGTAGCAGGCGCGGGGTCCGTCGACCTCTCCCTTCACCAGACCAGCCTCGCGGAGGATGCGAAGGTGTTCCGAGACGGTGGACTTGGCCAGGGGGAGTCGCTCCGCCAGATCCCCGTAGAAACAACTCTCCTGGCCGGAGAGGAAGCGCACGATTTCGACCCGGGCCGGGTGGCCCAGGGCCTTGGCCAGCCGGGCCAGGGTTTCGTCGGCGGCGGTACCGGTAGGGAGGTCGGGGGACTCGGTGACCGGGGGGCAGCAGGTGTCGGCATTCATGGTGGCGCTCCAGTTCGTTGTTCGTCGAACGACGAATATACCAAGAGGATCGGCGTGGCGCAACCGTAGGGGCGGCTCGTGAGCCGCCCTTGTTCGCAGCACAAGGTGTCCGGGTCTTGTGCACATGGAACTGCCTCAACGCAAAGGCGCCAGGGACGCAGGGGCGCACGGGTGTTTGGAGCCCACGAAGGGATCCCAATCCGACGCGCCTCGGGGTCGCGCGTGGGTTTTCTTCGGCATGGGTTTCGGCCCTGCCCGAGTACCTCTCCACAGCCTCAGAGCCCACCACAAAAAGCACAAAAGACACAAACGTCTCGCCGCCTTGGGAGGGCCTCTCCGCACCGAGGGTGTGCCTCTTGTGACCTTCTGTGCTTTTTGTGGCCATTCCCCTCGCACGGAGCGGCCGTTGCGGTCGACGTATCTGACGGGTTTCCGGACGTCGCCCATAATATTGTCGCCGTTTTGTGTTCAATCCTGTTTGTAAGGGACTATGTCCTATGTCCCATGTCCTAAGTCCCGGTGTGGGGTGCGGGGGGGGGAGAAACTCCGCCGAGCGGTCCCGGTTCAGGCGATCAGGGGGTTCCTGACGGAGACGCCACCGAAGCGGCTGAAGTCGCGGTCGGCCGACCAGAGCTCCTTGACTCCATGATGGCGACAGAGAGCCGCGATGCGGGCATCATGGACCTGACCTCCCACCACGCGTCCCTCTTCCAGCATTCCGCGCAGGATGGTCCAGAATCCGGGGCTCTCTCCCAGCATCAGCAGGCCAGGAGCCTCGAACCACGCGTCGACCTGATCGAGCGCCAGCGAAAGCGGAGTTGGGGGGCGGTAGATCCGAGGGTGGGTCACCACGGCGAGGAATTCGTGGACCGAGGGCCAGGGGATTGCCCAGGGGCCATCACCCTGAGCCAGGCCGGCCAGCAGGGTCCACGCACGCTCGTGCCACGGGGAATCCTCCCGGTGGGCGTAGACCAGGATGTTCGTATCGACGGCGATCACTCGCCTCTGCCCTCGTAGACCCGTCCCCGAATCTCGCTCCAGGAGCAGGTGCCCAGGTCCGGTTGGAGTCCCTCTCCGGCGAAGGAGACCTTCCGCAACCGGAACTGTGTTCGCTTTTCCCGGTCGTCCAGGAGCCGGCGGAGGCCCTCCTCGATGAGGGCACGCATCGTGGTGCCTTCGGCGGTCGCGCGTTCCCGGACCTTGGCGAACAGGGCGTCAGATATCTCGACAGTTGTTTTCATACATAAAGATATATTGTGCAACCCATATATATGTCAACATACCACGGCTCCGAGGAACGTTTCCCGGGGCTGAAGCTCGGCTACTCTGGCGAAAGGATCTGAAGCAGAGATTCACCGGGCGAAGCTCAGCCGGTCCAGCCCGATCCGGCCATTGCTCACCACGAGGAGCGGGTCCCTCAAGGTGGCCGGATGCACGAGGGGGTTCCGCTCGACCACCACGAGGTCGGCTTCGAATCCACTCTCCACCACGCCGATTCGCTGTTCCATCCGGAGCATCTCCGCCGCGGCGATCGTGGCCGCCTGGAGAGCCGTGAGCGGCGGGAGGCCGACCTCGATGAGCCGGAGGATCTCGCCCGAAACCCGGGCCATGCTCTGGGGACCGTACCCGGTGTCGGCGCCGGTCACGATCTTCACACCGAGCGCGTGGGCGCGGGCGATGGTCTCGCGGAGACGGGGAAGCATGTGCTGCCCGCGGAGCTGCAGGTCTCGGTTGTCGTAGTCACCGCCCACCGCGGCGAGGTCGTACACGATGTCGATTGTCGGTACATACCAGGTCCCCTGCCGAGCCATGAGCTGCAGGGCCTCCTCGGACAGATAGGTCCCGTGCTCGATGCTCCGCACCCCCGCCTTCACCGCCGCGAGGGCTCCCTCGGCGCCATGGGCATGGGCCATGACCGGAACACCACCCGCCCTCGCCTCCTCGACCACGGCTCGCAACTCCTCCTCGGTGAACATCTGCTTTCGCGGGTCGGTGTCGGGGAGTCCGGCGCGTTCCGTCCCCATCGTCTTGATCCAGTCGACGCCGTGTCGGACATTGGCCCGCACCACGGCGCGGAGTGTCTCCACCGTCGGCGCCGCACCGAGCAAATCGAGCGGGAGAGAGGGATCGACCAGGAAGGCATCCTCGCTGAGACCTCCCCGGACGTGGTATCCCGCGGCCACGACATCGGGACCGGCGATTGCACCCTTCTTCACCAGTTCCCGGAGCCCCACGTCGAGCCACATCGCGCCGCCGGCGCTTCGCACCGTGGTGACCCCGCTCTCCAGCGCGGTTCGGAGCGACCGGGAGTTGGCCACATGGACGTGGGCATCCACCAGGCCCGGGATCACGTGGCGGCCGCGGACGTCGAGCACCCTGGCTCCGGCCGGAACCGGACTTCCGGCCGGTTCGATGGAGGCGATCAGGCCCTCGCGGAGCAGGACGGTGACGTTCTCGCGGACCGTTCCGTCTCTCACATTCACCACGTTGGCGTGGATCAGGGCGACGGGATCCTGCGCCGAGACGGGAGGAGTGGCCCCGATCAGAAACGCGAGGAGGGGAAGGGCCAGGCGGCGGTGGTAGGTCATGGCGTCGGCTCCGGAGAGGACGTAGGGCAACAGAGGACGTAGGACAGAGGACGTAGGACATAGGACAGAGGACATAGGACAGAGGACAGAGGACAGAGGACAGAGGACATCAGGGAACTCTGATCAATTGACGGGGCCACCACGGCTCGTCATTCCCGCGAACGCGGGAATCCATGTTCCTCCCCAAGCCCTCGTTTACATGGATCCCCGCTTACGCGGGGATGACGGTCATTGGTGATCTCCTCAAATGTCAGAGTGTCCCCATTACCAAGGCCATCAGTCCGGCCCCTATCGCCGGGCGGGCTGGCCCGGTTGCGGCATGGTCCGCAGGATGAACTCCCGGACGTCGTTGTTCGAGGTGGCGAGGTCGTCCTGGCGCAGGTACATCATGTGCCCCGAGCGATACCCCTTCCAGGTCATCCGGTCCTGGAAGCGCCCCGACGGGTCCATGTTCCACATGGTGTACTTGGCGTCGAAATACGGGGTGCCGCCGTCATAGTATCCCGACTGCACCATCACATGGAGATAGGGGTTGGTGGCCATGGCCTGACGGAGGTTTTCACCGGTCTGGTCGCCGTTCCGGTTCCAGGGATTCACGGGACCGAAGAGCCAGTACTGAAGATCGGTCTTCCAGCCCAGGACGTCGCGCAGGTAGTGGTTGATGGCGGGCGCGAAGGCGTGGTTCCAGGAGGTCAGGGCGGGGTCGAAGTCGGGGGAGACGCCGGCATCCTCCCGGTCGAGGCCGCGGTACCGTGAGTCGAGGCGACCTACCGTAAGTCCTCGGCCCCGGAGCAATTCCTTCCAGAAGAAGGAAGTGGGGATCGCCATGGCGTGTTGGCGGACCGCGTCCTCGCTGAGCCCGCTGTACCGGGATACCTGCGCCGTGAGCCGGTTCCGTTCCGCCTCGGCGAGGGAGCCCCCGCGCACCAGAGCGGGGATGAGCTCGGTGACGGTGAACTGCTCCACCTCCGGCAGGAGTTGGTCGAGGTCGCGGTTCTGGAGATCGGCGGACAGCGCCTGGTGGTACCAGGCGGTGGCGGTGAAGTAGGGGAGCTTGAGCGCCGCTCCGACCGGACCGTCGCGGTCCACTCCCATGTTGGTGGGAGACACGAGGATCACGCCGTTGAAGTACATCCAGTGGGACCCTTGCAGCCGCTGTGCGAGGCCGGAGACGCGGGTGGTTCCGTAGCTCTCGCCGATCAGGTACTTGGGGCTGGTCCACCGGCCATGGCGGGTGACAAAGGCATCAACCCACCGGGCGAGATAGGCGATGTCCTCATTGACGCCGAAGAACTGCTCGCGCTTCTGCTCGCCGATGATCCGGGAAAACCCTGTGTTCACCGGGTCGACGTAGACGATGTCCGCCACGTCGAGAATCGAGTGGGTGTTGTCCTGGATCCCGTAGGGCTGGACCGGAAAACCCTCCGCGTCGATCCGGAGGAGCTTGGGGCCGGTATAGGCCACATGCATCCAGACCGAGGCGGACCCGGGCCCGCCGTTGAAGGAGATGACCAGGGGACGGTTCGAGCGGTCGGTCACGTCCGAGCGCTCGTAGTAGGTGTGGAACATGGTGGCGATCGGGGTTCCGTTCTCGTCCCACACCGGCTGGTTGCCCACGGTGACCCGATAGGGGACCCTGGTTCCGCCGATCATGGCGGTGGCCTCGCGGGTGATCAGGGAGTCGGTGGGGACCCGCACCCGGCCGGTCATGGTGTCGGCCCGGACGCCCGCGGCCGTGGGTCGCGGGCCGGGAGCTCCAGGCGGAGGACCACCGGGGCGCCCCTGGGCCGGGAGCGACGGGGTCAGGAGGAGACTGGTGGCGACGAGAACGGCGAGGGGACGCATCATCGGGATTCCATGGGTGACGGTGGAGGAGAACTCCGCATTCTACGATGTCGCGCGGGGCAAGGCAATCCGGGGAGCCGGGGTGACGCCGGGCTGGGTGAGACCGTAGATTGAGGAAGCCCCTCCCGACCCGGAACGGCACCCTCGATCCGGCGTGGCTCACACATGGTTCCCGGAGAGCGGGAGGACCGGGGATCCGGACGCATTCTTCGGGGAGGGCCGTATGACATCCGTACCTGCCAGGTGGAGAGAGGGAACGATGGTGGGCCTGATCGCCTACGCCGCCGTGGCGATCTTCTACACCGCTTTCGACATTCTGGCCGCCCGAGGAGCATTCTACACCATCAACGTTCTGGGTCGGGCGGTGTTCCGGGGTCTGCGGGATCCCGGAGTGCTGCTCCTTCCGGTGCCCCTCGACTTCACCGCCATCTTCTGGTACAACGCGCTGCACCTCCTGCTGTCGCTGGCCATTGGCGTGATCGTCGTGTCCCTGGTGCGCGAGGCGGAACGGAATCCCGGTCACGCCCGTGTGGTGGTGGCGGTCATCATCGCGGGATTCGTGGTGACGGTGCTGGCGGTGGGTGCGCTGACGGGCCCGATGCGGCCGGTGCTCCCCTGGTGGTCGATCGTGGTGGCCAACGGATGTGCCACCTTGTTTGCCGGGATCTGGCTGGTCCGGAAACACCCGGGACTCTGGGGACGTCTCCTGTCTCCGGCCCCGGCGTGAGGTTCCCCCCCGCGACCACAGGGGTGGCCTCCGCTCGGTCGGTGGTGGCTTCATGACCAGACTCATTGAAAGATGATCTTCTTCGTGGTCGAGCCGAGTCGTGGCTTTGGATTCCGGTACTTCATCGAGGATCGCGCCACCGATAAGCCGGATCGGTTTCGCCTCCTCGCCCCGGACCTCCTGCCGCACAACCACCGGTTCGTTCCTGGGACATATGTCTTCACGCTTGACGACTTGCTGCCCGCCGAGCGCGAGGCCTTTGGCGCCTTGTGGAGCCAACTTGGACAACAGGGTCCCGGTGTGCGGCTGCTCAATCATCCCCTCCAGACGATGGGACGCCTCGCGCTGCTCCATGCGCTCCACGCCTCGGGCCGAAGTCGTGTCCGCGCGGTCCGGGCAACAGAGCCCGTGGACTCGCTTCGCTTTCCGGTCTTTCTGCGGGAGGAGACGCGGCATACAGGCACGCGGACACCGTTGCTTCATTCCCCCGGCGAACTGCGGCGTGCCCTGAGGACACTCGCCTTCCGGGGGTTTCACCGGAGCGAATTGTTGGTGGTCGAATTCTGTGACACGGCCGATTCCGAAGGCCTCTTCCGGAAGTATTCCGCTTACATCGTGGGCGATCGCGTCATTCCCCGATGCCTCGAGTTCGGCACCGGCTGGATGGTGAAACACGACGCGCGCATGTACACTCCTGACCGCATCCTTGAGGAACGCGAGTTCGTGGAGTCGAATCCGCATGAGGCTGCACTGCGCGAGATCTTCGCTCTGGCCCACACCCAGTACGGCCGAATCGACTATACCCTGCTCGATGGGGCGTTGCAGGTCTGGGAAATCAACCTCAATCCAACCATCGGTCGCTATCGCCCTCATCAGGACGATGTGGCCGAGGTGCGGCGCGTGCGCGCGCTCCGCGGGGACACTAACGACATTTTCTATACTCGATTCCTCGCTGCATGGGACGCTGTCGACACCCACCCCGCCACACAGGACGCCGTTGCCGTCCGGGTGGATGAGCGCCTGTGGCGTGCGGCACGCGCCGAGCGGGCGGCTGCGCGGCGGGGCGAGCGCCACAAACGCGCCATGGAGTGGGCCGCTCACCAGCCGGCCCTCGCCGCCACATGGCGGTTCCTGAAGCGGCTGTGGTCATCCGAGCGACCCCGGTTCACCCGGGGCAAAACGCCCATTCAGCCATGACGCACGCTGACAACCAAGGCCGCGACGTCCCGCTGCCGACCCCGGCCGCCCTCCCGCGCGTGCTCGGCACGGCATCGGCAGCCGCTGTCATGATCGGCCTCATCGTCGGCAGCGGAATTTTCAGAGTGCCGAGCACCGTGGCGGCGCAGGTGGACAGTGTCGGCGCCATCGCGATGCTCTGGGTGTTGGGGGGGGGGCTGGCGCTCTGCGGCTCGCTCACCCTCGCGGAACTTGCCTGCCTTTACCCCGAGGCGGGTGGTGTGTACGTGTTCCTGCGCGAGGCCTACGGTCCGCTCCCCGCCTTCCTCTACGGGTGGACCCGGCTGCTCCTTCTCGTACCGGCTTCGGTTGGGGCCATCGCGCTCATCTTCGGGTCCTATGCAGGTGCGTTCATTGATCTCGGCCCGTCCGGGGAACGGTGGTTCGCGGCCGTCCTCATCGTCACCCTGACCGCCCTGAACTATCGGTCCCTCCTCTGGGGCGCGTGGGTGGAAAACGGCGTGACGCTGTCCAAAGTCCTGGCGCTCGCCGTGGTCGCGGTGGCGGCGTTCGTGTTCGGGAGCCCGACATCGGGATCGTTTGCGGAGCCCCTGCGATTGGCGCCCGCCAGTTGGTCGGGATTCGGCCTGGCCCTCCTCACCGTCATGTGGGCCTATTCCGGTTGGTCGAGTGTCGCGGCTCTCGCCGGGGAGATCAAGGACCCCACACGGACCCTCCCTCGCGCACTCATCGGCGGGATCACCCTGGTCATCGTGCTCTACCTCATGACCAACGGCGCCTACCACTTCCTGCTCTCGACGAAGGAGATCGCCGCCTCTCCGTTGGTGGCCTCCGACGCGGCCACCCGGGTGTTTGGCCCCGCGGGCTCCCGCATCGTGGCGGCCCTGGTGATCCTCTCGACCTTCGGCGCGGTGCAGGCCGCCCTGATATTCAACCCCCGGATCTTCTATGCCATGGCCACCGACGGGTTGCTGTTCGGCCCGGTCGGGCGCGTGCATCAGCGATTTCTGACCCCGCACTTCGCCATTGTCTTCACGGCGGGACTCGGAATTGCCTACCTGTCGCTCCGTTCGTTCGAGCAACTCGCCCAAGCATTCATCCTCGGCGTCTGGCCGTTTCACATTCTGATGGTCTGGGCGGTCTTCCGCCTTCGCACGCGGCGGCCGGATGCGCCGCGTCCATTCAGAACGCCCGGGTACCCTGTCGTTCCCGCGGTGTTTCTCCTCGCGTCGGCTGCGTTGATCCTCAACGCATTGGTCCAGAAAACAGAACTGACGTTGTTCGGGTTCGGACTGATTCTGGCGGGTATCCCGGTCTTCATGGTCGTGCAACGACAGAATGGAAGACGGTCACCCACGTAACAGGTCGTTCAAACTGGAGAGCTTGAGATGACGAAACCGCCGAGACACATTCGTGCCGGACTCGACGTGGTCCTGCTTGGAGGATGCACCACCGCGGAGATGCCGCCCGCCTTCTCTCTCCGCGACAGCAAGGAGGACGGGCGCTCCGGCCGCGGCCCTGCCCCGTGCCGGCGCACACGTCGAGGAACGCATGGAATCTGAAGTCCTCACCGAGGAGCGCGCATGAACGCGAAGCTGTGGGCCGTGCCCTTGGGCCGCTCCGCGGCCACACTGGGCCATCCGCAAGGATGACTCCTCCTTTGTGTGCGGGGCTGATTGGAGTGACTCTGCTCGGAGCGTGCGTTACCACGGAACTGCCGCCGGACTTCTCCCTCCGTGACAGCGCGGGGGTGAGGATCGCGGAGAACCGGCGTCCCGTCTCCCTCACCATCTCTCTTGCTGAAGAACCCGAGTTCGACATCGGCCCGCGGGAGGATGGCCCCGAGTTCATCAGCATGATCAGCGCGGTGCGTCTTGCCGACGGGGGCATCGCCGCGGTGGGGTGGGCGATGACCGAGATGCACCTCTTCGATGCCGGGGGCCACTGGCTCCGGACGGTGGGCAGGCGGGGGTCGGGCCCGGGGGAGTTCGAGGCGCTCGGCTCGGTGTTCCGGGGTCCGGGCGACACGCTCGTCACCTTCGAACCGGGCATCAACCGGATCCAGCGATGGACTCCCGACGGGGAGTTTCTGTCCCTGCGGGTGTTGCTCTCCGCGGGAGGGCGACCCCGGGCGTCACTGCGGGGAGTACTCGGTGACGGATCGCTGCTGGTGAGTACCACGCTTCCAGAATCGGGTGCGGGCGACGAGCACACCCTGCGGGACCGACTCACCCTCTTTCGCGTTTCCCCCGAGGGTGCCCAGTGGGACTCCCTGACGAGTTTTCCCGGGGCACCTCTTCTCCGTCACCCTGACAACCCGCAATGGAACTGGGGCCCGCTGCTCTTTGCCCCCGTCCCGTCCGCCGACCAGGAGGGGGATCTGATTGCGATGACATCGGGGGACCGGTTCGAGATTGTCCTTCGTGAACCGGCGGGGGCGGTGATGCGGATCGTGCGTCGCGCGGATTCCCCGAGACCCATCTCCTCCACCGAGTACGACGCTGCACTGGCCGCCTGGAGCGAGGGTCCACCGGAGGAGCTCCGGGGCCTGCTCATCACCGCGATGCGCCGGACCCCACCGTACCGGATCCGTCCGGCGATTTCGCGGGTTCGGCTCACGACCGACGGGGGCCTCTGGGTGGAGCATGGCGACCCCCGGCTCGGGGAGCCGGTTCGGGCGAGTCTGTTCGATGGTGAGGGCCGCTGGGTGGGGGATGTGACCCTGCCGGAGGGCGCCCGGGTGCATCAGGTCGACTCCGACGGGGTGCTGCTGAGTGTGCGGGACGACGAAGGATTTCACCACCTGCGGTTTCACCGGTTCGTGGAGACGGATTGACAGCACAGCCTCACGGCGAGCGGTACCGCGCCACCAGCCGCCGGAATCGGGGGTGCTCCCGGATCGGATCCCAGAGCGGATCACGCTGCAGGACGTTGGCGGTGAGGGTCGAGGGACCCTTGAGCAGCCGTTCGATCTCGTCCAGGGCGGCGTCGGCCTCCCCGATCTGGGCCAGGATCCTGGCACGATCTTCCGAAAGCTGCGGGCGGAAGTAGCCGTCCGCATTTCCTGTCGATTCCTCGAGTCGACGGACCTCCTCACGCGCGGCCTTCCGACGCCCCAACCCCGCGAGGGCCAGACCGCGCGCCGCGG
>JBGSKF010000126.1:0-13783 GCA_041741375.1 Gemmatimonadales bacterium
GGGCTCGGGCTCGCCACCGTCTACGGCATCGTCAAGCAGAACCGCGGCCACATCGAGGTGGCGAGCCGGCCCGGGCGAGAAGGGCGTGACCATGCCCGCCGAAATCCAAGTCCAGCCAGGGGGCGCCGGAGAGAATCTGCCGGACCCGTGACCACCCCTGCCACCCCGCCGCCGCCTGGGCCGCCAGCAGATCCGACGCGGGGGAGCCCGGAGTCCGAGCCCGCACGCTGTCGAGAAAGAGGGTGGCTCTCCAGGCGAAACCGGAATCGAGGAGAGCACGGGCGCGTTCCAGCCCCGGATCCAGGAAACCCACCCGCCCCGGCTCGATGGCCTGGGCGCAGAGCCGCAGGTCGTGTCCTCGCGCCGGAGAAAAGGCCAGGAGCACCAAGGGCAGCAGGGTGGAGAGGCGGAAACGCAGCACGAAACTCCCTGTGACGTGACGAGTTGGTCAGCGGCGACTTTCAATCATAACCGGGAATCGAGGGGAGGGGGACAACGCCACACGGCCCGGGAGATTGGACCGTGTGGGGGAAGAGGCGAGCGGGGATTCAGCGGGGAGGTTGCGCGGGTCTCCGTGTCAGGCGCGGGTGGGTGGGAGCCGAGGGACGACGGTCGAGCAAGACGGTTCCTGCCCGCGGACCGGCCAGGACCGGCCCCTCGGGATGTCTGATGGTGCCGAGAGGGCGGCCGTTGTCTCCCACGACGGTGACGTAGGTCTGTTGTCGATCGTTCCTGAGCATGACCATCGGTGTTCTCTCCGTGCTCCTCCGTGCCGATGGCACGAAGGTGTTCGTCCCTGTACCTCCTGAGATGCACGAAGCGCGCAAACCGTTGCGAAGAACGAGCGGAAGGATCGAGCCGGGACCGGGCGAGCCGTGTCGGCTTGCGTTTCGTCCCGTCCTGCGCCAACATCCGGTCAGCGACCTCCGTCCCCGGGGGACTTCTCCGTCACCAGGTGCCGTTGTGACCCGAAACTGCCATCCCACTGCCTCGATCCCCTCCCCCGGGCGAACCCCCGCCCTCGTCACGGCTCTGGCGAGAGCCATTCTCCTTGTTTCCAGTGCGTGTACACCCTCTCGGCAACAGGTGGCCCCGGAGGTCACCTTCGCCGACACGCCCGACACCATCGACACCAGGTATTCGGCGATACCCGAGGCCGCGTGGGTTGGCGGCCAGAGATGGGTCATTGTGTCGCCGGAGTACGAGGAGGCCGTGCGCGTGGACTTCTCCAACCGCTCGGTCACACCTCTCGGCACGCCCTCGGAGTACCGGAACCCGGCGGGTGTTTTTGCGGTGGGCGACACGGTGGTGCTGGCTGATTGGGGTCTCCGGCGGTTCACCGTGTGGGGACCGGGTGACGAGCTTCTGGCCGCGATCCCGGTTCCCGCAGAAACCCGTGGCGCGATGCCCCGGGCCCGCGACGCAGCGGGACAATACTACTTCGAGCTCCGCCCCCCCCCCGGTCGTTCCGGGGAGGGGAACCTGGATTCCGCGGCCATCGTCCGGTCTTCCCCCGATCTTGCTCGTTTCGACACGATTGCCCGGCTGGCGCCGTTGGACATGCAGCAGGTCCTAGGACAGGCGGGGGCGCGGTATGAGCGCATGGTGTTTTCCGGGGTGGATCGATGGGGGGTCCGGCCCGACGGATCACTGTGGATCGCGCGCATCCACTCGAACCGGATCGTCTGGCATGACCCCTCAGGTGACCGGAAGCGGGGGCCGGCCCTTCCTGATCCGGTGTGGGAGGTCACCGCCGCCGACCGGGATTACTTCCTCCAGCAGTTTCCCGAGGAACTCCGGTCCACGGCGGAGGCCCTTCCCTTTGCGCTCGTCAAGCCGCCCTTCGAACAGGCCCTCGCCGATGCCGACGGCTTCATCTGGTTGCAGAAGAGTCGCCCGCTGCTCGACAGCCTGCGGCGCTTCCAGGTCGTGGGGCGAAATGGCCGGGTGGACCGGGTCGTTCTGTTGCCCGGCAACGGCCATCTGGTGGCGCTGGGTGACTCCCTGGCCCTGGTGGTCGAGCAGCATCTCGGGGGGCTGCGTCTTCTGCAGTTGCGTGTCCCTGCCGTTTCACCTCCCGTTGATTCGGGAACGGGAGGCGGGTCCTGATCGGCTTTCGTTTCCTTTGAGTCCTTAGGACTCTGCCCTCGGGATGAACGTCGGCCCGTTCCTCCGTCCTGAGCCCTCTGTCCTACGTCCTCTGTCCTACGTCCTCTGGCCTCTGTTCTTCTCCTGAAGTGTGCGTTTCCCTGGGATCCGCCTCGGCCTCCAGGGGGGGCGTTGCCTTCGCCGATTGCGGCGACACCTGGCTGTTCTCGTACCACCGGCGTGTGACTTCACCGGCCAGATCCCGGTTACCCAGCCCGAAGGCCAGCCCGGCGGCGAGGGCCACCGCGCCCAGGATCAGCGTGAACGCCGAGGTGACAATTTCCTCCGCCACACCGAGTTGCTGCAGGGCCATGAAGATGGCAATTGTGACCACAGCAATCTTGGCCACTTTGGCCAGCAACGGCACACCCTCCACCGATCCGGCCGAGGCCAGGATGAGCCCGCGGAGAAACTCGCCCACGATCATCCCCAGGATCACGATCACCACGGCGGCGATCAAGGTCGGGATGTAGGTGAGAATGATCCCGAACATCTCGTTGATGCTCTCCAACCCCAGCGCGGTGCTGGAAAGGAGAATCACCATCAGCATGACGAGCCAGAACAGGAGGGTGCCGATGGCATGCGCGGGATCGAGGCGAGATCCGGTGCGTCCCACGGCGTCGGACAGCCCCCCGGCTTCCGCCACCCGGTTGAAGTTGAGCTTCCGGAGCACCTGGTTGGCCCAGCGCTCGATCTGGCCTGCCAGGAAGTATCCGGTGAGCAGGATGGCCGCCGAGCCGAGGAGGGCGGGGAGGAGGACACCGAGTTGGCCCGCGCCGTCCTGCAGGCGGGCAACGAGTTCATTCATGTTCTCACCTCGATGACGAGTTTGCCGAACTGGCCACCCACGGCCAATCGCTCGAATGCCATCCGTGCGTCCCCCAGGGGGTAGACCCGGTCGACGGGCGGGTGGAGATGTCGATGTTCGGCCAGGCGTATCACCTCGCGGAACTCCCGATGGTTTCCCATCGTCGACCCGAGAAGGGACCACTGGAACCAGAAGAGCTTGCGAATGTCCAGCGAGACCTTCGGGCCCGTGGTGGCCCCGCAGGTCACCAATCGCCCCATCGGCCGGAGCGCCTTCAGGGAGTGAGCCCAGGTGGATTCGCCCACACTGTCGACCACCACGTCAGCCCCTGTCTCCGTTTCCTCCCGCACCCTGCGTGCCACGTCGTCCGTGGTGTGGTCCAGAACGATGTCGGCTCCGAGGTGGAGAGCGGCTTCTCGTTTGTGAGCCGAGGAACTCGTGGCGATGACGCGAGCCCCTGCCAACTTCGCAATTTGCAGGGCCGCAAGGGAGACGCCACCGCCAATACCCCAGATCAGAACCGTTTCGCCGGCCTGCACCCGGGCTCGGGTCATGAGCATCCGCCAAGCCGTGAGCGTGGCGAGGGGAAGCGCCGCGGCCTGTGCCGTGGAGAGACTCGAACCGATCGACCGGACATTCGCCTCGGGAACGACGACATACTCCGCCATGGTTCCCTCCCGATGCTCGCCCAGGATCTGGTAGGAGCGGCAGAGGGGACCTTCGTCGGCCCGGCACTGGTCACAGGTTCCGCAGGAGATTCCCGGGTTCACGACGACCCGGTCCCCCTCACGGACGGTGGTGACGCCACTCCCCGTGGATTCCACCACTCCCGTCGCGTCGGCCCCGAGAACGTGGGGGAAGGCGTACTCGGCCCGGGGCAGACCCCCGATGACGAAAAGGTCGATTCGATTGAGCGCCGCGGCCTGGATCCGGATCCGTACATCGTTGGGACGCTGGAGGTTGGGGAGGGGAACCTCCCGAATTTCAACCCGGTCCAGCCCCCCAAAACCCGTCATGGTGACCGCCTGCATCGACGCCATCCGGCACCTCAGGTTTGACTGAAACGGAAGAACCGCTTGCACAAGTGACTCCAGAATGCAAGATATAATGGATCCCCACACGAAGGCGCCTGGGGCGCCCTCACCACCGCGGCTGGATTCGCCGCGTCTCGCCCGTACGGAGGAGCTAGCATGGCTGAGTTCCGCGATCTCGAGATGGGTTGGTCTGGAGCAGGTTGGATGGAGCCGATCCCGTCGGCCTCCCCGGTCCCCCCGGCGCCCCCGCCACCTCCCGCAGCGCCACCCCCGCCCCAGGCTCCGGACACCTCGAAGGCCAAGCCGGCGGCACCACGACCCGCTGTGAGCAAGACCCCCCCCCCGAAGAAGGTGGCGCCGACTGCCGGGAAGGCGGCGAAGAAAGCCGCGAAAAAGGCGGCCAGCGGGGCGGCCAAGGCAAAGAAAGTCGTTCGGAAGGCCGCCAAGAAGGTGGTGAAGAAGGCGGCGCGGAAGGCCACCAAGGCGAAGAAGGTGGTGAAGAAGGCCGCCAAGAAGGCGGCCAGGGCGAAGAAAGTGGTCCGTAAGGCCGCCACCAAGGCTGCTCGGAAGAAACCCGCGCAGAAGAAGTAACGAACCGGGCGAACCCCTCCTCCCCGCCATCAACCGCAGGTTGGGGAGGAGGGGCGCGGCTCGTTTTCGATTCTTTATGCCTCTCGATGTCTGCCGGAGCCTCACCGAGGCATTGTGCCCCCTCCCCTCCCGGCCGGGTTTGCTTGTGGCCCGGTCGGTCGGTGGGGGTGTCCGCGATCGCGATCTGGTCGGCGAGACCCGCCGGGAGATCGATCGTCTCCAGTCCGGTTTCCGCCCCGATGGCAGTGTGGAACGGGATCTCCTCGCCACCGCGCGGGGGGTTCAGGAACTCCTCGACCTCGGCGTTCCCACCGGTGACCCCACAGTGCGGCATGCGGTGCGGTGGCTCTGCGAGCAACAAGGGTCCGAGGGGGCCTTCGGACAAGGGTGCACCGCGGAGCGTCACCGGCACCACTCCTGTGAGCACTTCGTGGCGTCCTTCTTCAGCCCGGCTCGATCCACCACCCGCATCACGCCGCTGACCCTTCCGTGGGGACGCACGATGAGGTCCGAGACCGCGGCGCGGTTTGCGCTGAGCTGTTTCGCCCTTCAGGTGGTGTTGCGAACCGGGGCCTGGAATCGTTCGGTCGAGCGGCACCTGGACAGCCTGCCGGCGCTGCAACGGGAATGGGAGCGCTGGTCGGGGTTTCTCCCACCCGATCTGGCGTTCTCCTCCCTGGGATGCCTGGCGCTTTCTCCGGCGCATCGTCCACACACCGATGCCCTTCTCGATACGATCGTCCGGCGGCAGCAGACGGACGGCGGTTGGCCCGGGGTGGATCCGTTTCATGCCCTGGTCGGGCTCCTGCCCTGCCGGGACCACCCGGTGGCCATGAGATGCCTGGAGGCCTTGGCGCCGCTCGTCGGGGGTCAGGTGCGGCCCAATGGCCTCGTGGGTGGAGCGGCCAGCCTCGAGCGTTCCTGGCTTGTCTGGGACGCATGGTGCCGACCGCGGGGGAGCGCCCCGACCGACGGAGCCTGATCCGTCACATCCCGGCGACGGACCGGACAATCCACCAGACGCCGATCAGAATCCCGGTACCCCCGATCGCCTGACTCACCCGACGGCCCAGAGAGAGGGAATTGGCTCCTGCTCTCCGGATGGCCACGGCGGCCGCGAAGGCGTACAGCGTCATCGCAACCACGACTCCGACCGAGAAGGCGAGGAGGAACCCGATGCCGACCCCGGGCGATTCGATCAGGGTCACCGGAATGAGTGCGATCGCCCCTGTGGTGCCCGCCAGGCCGTGGAGCAGCCCGATGAGCGTCGTGGCATGGCGATGGGGCCGGACGGAGGGACCGTCCCCGGGCGGGGACGGGTTCCAAGGGGCGTGCCGGTGCTCATGCCGCTCGTCGCCGTCGTGATGTACGTGCAGATGCGCATGGTTCCCATGTTCCGCGGGGCGGTGCAGATGTAAGTTCCGGGTCGCGCGGATGGCCCAGACTCCGACGATGATCAACATCACCCCGACCAGGGCCTCGCCGGCAGTGTCCCACTCCGGCGGCCAGCGGAGACCGGTGGCGAGGAGGACCCCCCCGGCCGTGAGGACCGCCAGGGAATGGCCGATGCCCCAGCGCGCGCCGAATCGAAGAGCGGTTCCCAGGGCCGGCCGGGTGGCCACGAAGGTGGTCACGGCGATCATGTGGTCTACCTCCAATGCGTGGAGGAAACCCAGGATGCCGGCGGTTCCGAGGGAAAGCCAGAGCGTCATACCCGTTGTCCCCGTGGAGGCATGCGATGTCCAAGCCCGTTGATCAGAGTGCCCGCATCCGCCTGACGTCGTTTTCCCACGGCGCCGGTTGAGCCTGCAAGCTCGGCCAGTCCGAACTGGCGCAGGTCCTGCGCCATCTTCCCCCGCTCGATCATCCCGCCCTGCTGGTGGACGCGGCGTCGCACGATGATGCGGCCGTCTACCGGTTGTCGGATGATCGTGCCCTGGTGGCCACGGTCGACTTCTTCACCCCGATCGTGGACGACGCCCGGACCTGGGGAGCCATTGCCGCCGCCAACGCTCTGAGCGACATCTACGCCATGGGGGGAACGCCTCTCTTCGCCCTGAATCTGGTGGGGTGGCCACGGGACACCCTTCCCTTCGACCTGCTGGGCGAGGTGATCGCCGGCGCCGCCGAGGTGGCTCGCCAGGCCGGCTGTCTCCTCGTCGGGGGGCACTCGGTGGATGACGCGGAGCCGAAGTTTGGCATGGCGGTCGTCGGAGAGGCCCACCCCGATCGGTTGCTCACCAACCGCGGGGCCCGTCCCGGGGATGTCCTGGTTCTCACCAAGCCGCTGGGCACCGGTGTGCTCACCACGGCACACAAGCGGGATCTGATCGGGCACGCCGACCTGGCCACGGCGATCGCCTCGATGATCGCACTGAACGACTCGGCGGCCCGGGTGGCGCTGGCCCATGGAGCCCGGGCGGCCACCGACATCACCGGGTTTGGCCTGCTCGGTCACCTGGGGAACCTCCTGACCGGGAGTCGCGTCGGCGCCGAACTCGCGTTCGAGGCGTTGCCGGTGCTGCCCGGTGTGATGGGCCTGGTGGAACAGGGGGTGGTGCCGGGGGGAACGCGTCGCAATCTAGCGGCCGCCACATCCGTCCGGTGGGACGCCGGGATCACCGAGGCCGAGCAGATCCTCTGCGCCGATGCCCAGACGTCGGGAGGGCTTCTCATGGCGTTCCCTCCCGAACAGGTGGCCTCCGCCCTCGCGGCGCTGGACGACGAGGGGACAATCGCGAAGGCGGTGATCGGACGCTGCACCGCCGAGGTGGGAATCGTACAGGTTCGGCGCACGCTGTAAAGGGGGACCGAATGCGGTGGACACCGGCGGCCATGGACCGTCTGGAGCGAGCCGCCCGGCTCGGAAAGCGCATCTCGCTGTCGCGCCGGGGCACCGAGTTCGTGGCGATCGCCCGGGCCATCCGCCTGCGCAGCCGGGGGGAGGAACTGGTGGTCGTCCTCCCGATGACCGGAGAGGAACTGACGTTTGCTCTTGAGGAGATTGATGATTTCACCGTGGTGGATTGACCCGGAGGGCGTGACGTGACCCCCTCCGACCCTGTGGCCATTCTGCATCTCGACGAGAGCTGCCTCGGGAATGGACGGGAGGGAAAGACTCCGGGAGGAGCGGGAGGACTGGTCGAGATCCACCATGGAGGATCCCTCGTTCGGCGCGATTTCTTCCTGCATGCACCGGACACGACCAACAACCGGATGGCTCTTGCCGGCGCGATCGCCGCACTGCAACTCCTCGGAGGAAAGGGGCGCCGTCTGCGGGTGCTGATCGTCTCCGATTCCGAATACCTGGTCCGGGGGATGCGTGAATGGGTGCCGGGCTGGATCAGCCGAGGATGGCGACGGAAGGCCGGCCCGATCGAGAATCTGGAACTCTGGCAGGCCCTCGTGGCCACCGCCAGGCTGCATGACGTGTCCTTCGCCTGGGTTCGGGGCCACGCCGGTCACCCCAAGAACGAATACGCCAACGACCTGGCCGTGGCGGCTGCCCGGGAACAGCGAACCTCGGACGGGCTGGTCGACTCGGGATTTGCGGAGTGGCTTGCGGGCCAGAGAGAACGAGGGAAATACCGGGACATCGATCCTGACCGGAGCTTCACGCTTCTGGAGGCCCGGCTCCAGGGGGGAGATCCGATCCCGTTCGCCTTGGAGGAGTCGGATGCCGGAGCGCACTGAACAGGACCACCCCGTGGACGACCTGGTCCCCTTCGTTTCGCACCTCGTCACGGTGCCCGGCGTGACCCGGGAGCCCATTCCCCTGGACCATCTCGTCACCGAACTCCTCCCCTACCGGCTTCACCGGAGGGCGCTCGGTGTCGTATCCCTGGATCAGTACGAAGCGCGGCTGCTCCGTCTCTGCGCCGGGGAGGGCGGCTACGCCCGCCTCCTTCCTCCTGAGTTGAGCGAGGCCTGCCGGGGAGCCTTGGCCGGGCCGGATCCCGGGCTCTCGTCGGTGCCCGGGCTCGCGGGTGGAAGGCTCGTCCTGCTCGACCGGGCATGGGACATCAGGAACGGACTCCGAGAGCCCGCTGCGCCCCCACCCGCACCGGAACCAGGCCCGCAGCATGACGCAGCCGAGCCTCCTCGACCCCCGGCGGAGCCGACACCGGTCGCGGAGGCAACCCCGGTCATCACACCGTTGAACGAGCGGCCCGAGCGGACCGTGGCTCCCGCCGTCGTCCCCCGCGAACCGGTGGCGCCACCCGAACCGGGGCCCCGTGATCGATCGAGCCTGGCCCCGGATCATCGCTCCACGCCGAGCATTTGCCCCTCCTGCCGCTTCGTCCTGCCCGACCTCGACACCCTCCGGTTCTGCCCCGGATGCGGCGCAGGGGTGGCTCCGGCCGGGTGCCCCGGGTGCGGCGAGACCGTTCTCCCGGCCTGGCGCCACTGCCCTTCGTGTGGCCACCGCCTCGGGTCAACCGGTTTGGCCTGAGCCTCTCGGGCTGCCATAATTCAGATTCCTCGCCGAACCTCTGGAGGTTGGTCCATGGCCCGCTCATCCACTCCACACCTGATCGATGATGTCGTCCTGGTGGCCGGCGCCCGCACCGGATTCGGGAGCTTTGGCGGTTCGCTCAAGGATCTGTCCGCCACCGATCTCGGAGTGCATGTGGCCCGCGCGGCGCTGGAGCGGTCCGGGGCACGGGGGCGGGACGTGAATCATGTGATCATGGGCAACACTCTTCAGACCTCGGCCGATGCGCCGTACCTGGCCCGCCACGTGGCTCTGAAGGCGGGGTGTCCCATCGAGACCCCGGCGCTGACCGTGAACCGTCTCTGTGGCTCGGGATTCGAGTCGATCATCCAGGGTGCACGGCTCATCCAGTTGGACGAGGCGGATCTGGTGATCGCGGGAGGAACCGAATCGATGAGCCAGGGGCCACATGTGGTCCGTGGCATCCGCTGGGGTGCCCGGCTCGGCGTGTCTCCGCCCTTGGAGGACCTGCTCTGGTCCGCCCTCACCGACCAGTACTGTGGCCTCCCGATGGCGGAGACGGCCGAGAATCTGGCGGTGCAGTATGGTCTGACCCGGGTCGAGGTCGATGCGGTGGCGCTCCGGAGCCAGCAGAACACGAAACGGGCCCGGGAGGAGGGACACTTTGGAGACGAGATTGCACCGTTGACCCTGACGAGTCGGCGGGGTGAGGTGACCTTCACCGCCGACGAGCACATGCGCCCCGACACCACGGCGGAGATTCTCGCCGGGCTCCCTCCCTACTTCCGCAAGGACGGCGTGGTGACCGCCGGAAACGCCTCGGGCATCGTGGACGGGGCGGCAGCCGTGGTGGTTTCCTCCCATCGGACAGCCGTTTCCCGGGGGTACCCGGTGCTCGGGTATGTGCGCGGTTGGGGGGTCGCCGGGGTGGAACCCTCCTACATGGGCATCGGTCCGGTTCCCGCCGTGCGCCAGGTGCTCGACACCACCGGACTCACGCTGGATGACGTCGACCTGATCGAGATCAACGAAGCCTTCGCCCCCCAGTACCTCGCCGTCGAACGCGAACTCGGCCTCGACCGGGATCGTACCAACATCGACGGCGGCGCCATCGCGATGGGCCATCCTCTCGCGGCGAGCGGCACTCGCATCACCCTGCATCTGCTGCATGCCCTGCGGCGCACCGGAGGCCGGTTCGGAATCGGCTCCGCCTGCATCGGCGGGGGCCAGGGCATGGCCATCCTGGTGGAGGCCACTCCTGCCTCGGGAGAGAACTGACCATGGAACCCCTGCTCGCCATTCTCGCCGCCGTCGTGGTCTACTCCTTCGCCAGCCTCCGGGTGCTGCGGCAGTACGAGCGTGGCGTGGCGTTCTTCCTGGGACGCTACTGGGGCACCAAGGGACCGGGACTGATCTTCGTTCCCCTGGGGTTTGCCGTGCTGAAGCGGGTCTCCCTCCGGATCGTGGCGATGGACATTCCGCCGCAGGATGTCATCACCCGCGACAACGTGTCCGTCAAGGTCAATGCCGTTCTGTACATGAAGGTCAGCGACCCGTCACGCGCCATCATCGAGATCGAGGACTATACCTACGCCACCAGCCAGCTGGCCCAGACCACCCTCCGCTCCGTCCTCGGGGAAGTGGAGCTCGACGAGCTGCTGAGCGATCGGGAAAAGATCAACGGGATCCTCAAGTCCATCATCGATGAACGGACCGATGCCTGGGGCGTGGAAGTGTCGGCGGTGGAGGTGAAGGATGTGGACCTTCCCGATACCATGAAACGCGCCATGGCCCGCCAAGCCGAGGCCGAACGCGAGCGGAGGGCCAAAGTCATCGCCGCGCAGGGGGAGCTGCAGGCGAGCCAGACCCTGGCCGACGCCGCCCATACCCTGGCCACCGAACCGATGGCGCTGCAGCTGCGCTACCTCCAGACCGTGACCGAGATCGCCGCGGAAAACAACTCCACCACGATCTTCCCGGTGCCGATCGAGATGATCCGCCCCTTTCTTCCCGATGCCGCCCGCCATGCCGGCACTTCCGCCGGGGAGCGCGCCGTGGCCGCCGGGACCTCCGCCGCGATCCTGCCTCAGGTGCGGGTCGGGGAGGCAGCCTCCACGGAGGTTTCCCGTTCCCCGACCACCCGCTCTCGCTCCGGGGACCAGTGAGGACCGTCGATGGCTGACACCCCGGCGCGGATCGACCGCGAGACGCTGGACCGCATCATCCGGCGCGCGACCGAACTCCAGACGTCGGAGCGCGACATTGGAGAGGGCTTGACCGAGTCGGAGGTGGTCTCGCTCGGCCAGGATGTGGGAATCCCCTCGCGCTACCTCCGGCAGGCGATGCTGGAGGAGCGAATGAGCGGACCGTCGGACTCCCGCACCGGGCTCCTCGACCGGATCGTCGGACCCCGGACGGCGAGCGCGGAGCGGGTGATCTCCGGGAGCCGGGAAGCCATCGAACGAGCCCTGCTCGGATGGGTGGACACCAACGAACTGTTGACCGTGCAGCGCCAGCTTCCCGGACGGATCACCTGGGAGGCGCTGTCAGGGGTCCAGGCGGCGCTCCGCCGCGGGTCGGCGATTTTCCAGCGGAAGGGACCACAGTTCATGCTACAGAAGGCCGATCTGCTCGTGGCGACCGTCACCCCGCTGGAGGAGGGCTACTGCCATGTGCGCCTCGAGGCGAGTCTCGGACGGGCTCGGGGTGGGGTGATCGGGGGCGCGGCCGCGGTGGGGAGCATCGCCGCGTCCGGATCGATCGTGCTCTTCACCCTGGGTGCCTTTCCCGTGGTGGCCGCGCTGCCGCTGCCCATCGCAGGGGTGATCATGTGGGCCGTCACGAGGACCTGGCCCCCGGTGCATGCCCGGGTGCACCTGGGGCTGGAGAGGGCCCTCGACTTCCTGGAACGGGGCGGAGTCAAGCCCGCTCACGCCCTGCCTCCGGAGCGGACCGGGGTGCTGGAACAACTTGTCACCGAGGTACGGAAGGCGATCCAATCCGGCTCCGGTTCACGGGACGCGACATGAGGAACATTCAGACGGTGGGGGTGATCGGGAGCGGACTCATGGGGGCCGGCATCGGACAGGTGGCGGCCACGGCCGGATTCGAGACGATCCTGGTGGATCGGGACCCCGAGGCCCTCGTCCGCGCCCGGAAGGAGGTGTCCCGCTCCCTCGACCGGTTGGTGACAAGGGGGATCGTGTCGCCCGGCCTCTGTGACGAGGCACTGGCCCGGTTGCGCTACGACAGGTCCCTGAACGAGGCGGCCACCTGCCACCTCGTCATCGAAGCCGTTCCCGAGGATCCGGGAATCAAGCACGCGGTCTTCACCGAACTCGACCGGCTCGCCCCGGCCGAGACCATCTTTGCCACCAATACCTCGAGCCTCACCGTGGCCTCCCTCGCTTCGGGAACCGGCCGGCCCGACCGGTTTCTCGGTCTGCACTTCTTCAACCCGGTGCCGGTGATGGCGCTCGTGGAGGTGGTGCGCACCGCGGCGGTGCGCGAGGACGTGATTGCCGCCGGAATGGACTTCGTGCGCCGTCTCGGCAAGGAACCGGTGCTCGCCCGGGATACCGGTGGCTTCATCGTGAACCGTCTCCTGATCCCCTACATGATGGATGCCATCCGCGCCCTCGAGTCGGGGGTGGCAACCGTGGCCGACATCGACACCGCCATGCGACTCGGCGCCGGACATCCCATGGGCCCCTTCACCCTCCTCGATCTGGTGGGACTCGACACCACGGCCCAGGCCGGAAACGCGCTTCGCGACGAGTTCGGGGACCCCCGGTTCGGTGCCCCGGATCTGCTCCAACGATTGGTGGCCGCCGGTCACCTGGGGCGCAAGAGCGGACGGGGATTCTATGTGCACGGGGAGGGGGATCCTCTGCCCGTGACGGAGTTCCCGTGAGTTCCGTGATTCCGGCCCTCCGCCCGATCCTCCCGGTGCTCGTGGCCCTTCTCGCCGGGTGCCGGGCCAACACCACCCGCCCCTCCTTCACTCCGGTCCCGTCGGCGATGGAAGCAGAGGTGAGGCTCGGCATCGCCACGGGAACGCAATTGCTCACCGAGGCCCTCCGGGAGGACAGTCTGCCGGTTTCCCGGGTCGAGGAGTTTGACGGCTACATCGAAACTCCCTGGTTCTCCCTGCCCGGATTCGAGCCCGTCACCGGGCGCCCCGCCGGTCTCGACGTGGTCCGGGTGCGCGGGTGGGTCAACCCGGCGCGACCCGGCTACGTGCGCCTGGTGGTGGAGGTGGTGTACCGTCCCTGGATCGACCCGGGACGGCCGGGTCGTGACCTCGACCGGGCCGTGCCACCCGATCACCCGGTCCTGATCCGCATCCGGGAGTCGCTCGATCGCCTCCTGGACCTCTATGGCCCGCCCGATCATGTGAGGAAGCTGGTTACCCGATGACCAGGGTGCTCGCCCCCCCGCCCGGCGTGCGGAGCGATCTCCGGGCCCGCGCCGCGTATGCCGAAGGGGCCGGTATCTTCCGGATAGTTCCGGCCCTGGTGGCGCGTCCCGTCACAATCGACGACCTCGCGACCGTGGTGCGGTGGGCACACGACACGGGGCGCTCCATCACCGCCCGGGGTGCCGGATCCGGAATGGCCGGGGGCAACGTGGGGAGCGGGCTCCTGATCGATCTCACCGCTCTCGACGGAGCCCCGCTCGCCATCGACGCCGGGAACCACCGCGCCTGGTGCGGCGCGGCCGTCACCATCGACCAGCTGAACGCCG
>JBGSKF010000127.1:0-2441 GCA_041741375.1 Gemmatimonadales bacterium
GATTGATCAGGATCGTCATTCCGGCGAACGCCGGAATCCATTCATGGATCTTTCCTGGTCCCGAGTCATCCCGCCTGGACTGCGCAGGAGAACTTCCCGTCGTAGGGTTTCCCGCAGCCAGTCCATCACCTCGCCGCGCACCACCCCCCCGAAGCGCGCACTTCCTGCCCGTACTCGTCGCCTTGTCCGGTGTCTCCCATGTCCAAAGACAAGTTTTTGACAGTTCAGGGGTAGTGTTTAACTTATGAAACGATACGTCTCACCACGGATGTACACTGCTTTTTTTGGCCGGCCTTCTGTTGACACCCGGCCCGTGTCCGTGACACTCTCATCCGAGGGAGGGTTCGATGCCCGCCGTGCAGCCGTTCGTTTCGTTCCGGAGGTGGATCATGCCTGGTCTTGCGGTCCTGGTGTCGGGTACTGTCGTGGTGGCCTGCGGTTTTCTGACCGAGCCGGGGGAGGTGCGCCCGCCCCGCGCCGAAGGTCCGCCTCAGTTTCTCCTGAGCCAGCAGGATCCCGGTGGCTGCCGGAAGGTGCGGTTCACCCTCAGTGGCTCCACGGGGGTGGAGGGAGTCTACCCGGACACCGCGTGCGGGATGCAGGTTGAACTGATCGCGGCGGGCACGATGAGCCGGTCGGGGGATACGGTGTCCATTCCGTTCCGGCTCCGGAACCGCTCGGCGAGCGCGGTGCCGCTGCCGTTGCGGGTGGAGGTGCGGGACTCGGGGATCGTGGATCTGGAGCCGCTGGAGGTTCCGACGACCGAGGTGGTGCCCCTGAACATGGACAGCACGCTGTCCGGGGGGCGGTCGGTGTGGCTGGTGGGGGGGGCGGGGTCGCTGGCGGCGGGGGATTCGACGGGGGCGGACACCCTCCTGCTGCAGGTGACCGACTCGGTGACCGCGGTGGCGGTCAGTTTCGAGGTGGTGGGGAACGAGGGGTTCGTGGTGACCCTGGTGCGGCCGGACTTCAAAC
Organism: Gemmatimonadales bacterium; assembly: GCA_041741375.1. Taxonomy (GTDB): domain Bacteria; phylum Gemmatimonadota; class Gemmatimonadetes; order Gemmatimonadales; family GWC2-71-9; genus OFTM291. Next base: position 976 of record JBGSKF010000127.1, read on the forward strand.
CGGCCTGGTTCGCGCACGATTCCTCGTACTTCAAAGTGGGCGGAACGCAGAAGCGCGTGCTTACTGTTGACTTCTCGTCCGACGCGACGGTGGGGGAGCGGGCGGCGGCGCTCGCCGTGATCGGGGGGGAGGTGGTGGGGGGGCTGCGGCTTCCCTCCCCCTATGATGGAGGTTCCTATTATGTCCGCGTCCCCGGGAACCCCTCGGTCACCCAGTTGGACAGCCTGGCGGGAGTGCTCCGGGCACAGCCGAAGGTGGAATACGCTTCCCGGAGACTGCAGGGGGGCACGGTGCAGGGGATACGCCCGGTGGATGGGACGGGGTGGGAGCAGAGTGCGTGGGACTTCAATCCCGATCTCTCGGCCGGTGCCAACTGGGCCTACGAGGAAATCGCCGCTCCCCTCGCGTGGGGCTGCAGCGTCGGTGACGGTGCCACCAGGATCGCCGTTCTGGACATGTTGTTCGACCAGACGGAGGTGGACTCCAATGTGGTCGCTCCGCTGCCTCCCTACGGCCGGGATCCCGGCTTGACGAGCCGGCATGGAACGGCGGCGGCGGGGATCATCGCCAGCCCCGGCGGCAACGGGATCGGCATGGCCGGAGTGGTCTGGAAGGGGGCGATTCGCCTCCATGACTTCGGGGTGTCACAGGTGCCTTGGGATGACCAGGCCGCGGCCATCCTCCAGGCGGCACGCGACGGGTTCACCATCGTCAACCTGTCCCTCGCATCAGCCTGGGGGCCTGCCGATAGTGCGGATGTTACTGTCGCGATGCTGGATGTTCTTCGCCTGCTGCGTATCGCAGGCACGACCTTGCCTCTGATCGTCGTTCCTGCGGGCAACGAGAATGTTGATGCCTGGTTTTCCGTGTGGCCGGCGCTTCGTGACAGCCTGCCCGGGAACATTCTCGTTGTGGGTGGCAGCCGCCAGTCCGCCCCTCGCGACCGGTGGGGTGGCACGAATTTTACAGAAGGTCATCTCACAGGGTCTAACTACGGGGACTTGATTGACGTCTATGCTCCGGCGGTGAACGTGGCCGTCCCCACCGCCGACGGGACGATTGCCACGGTGACGCTGGGCACGTCGTTCGCCGCACCCCTGGTGACGGGGATCGCGGGGCTGCTCAAGTCTTTCGACCCCGGCCTGACCCCAAGCGAGATGCGGGACCTGATCATCGAGGGCGCCGAGGAAGGCAACCGTCCGATGGCGAGCCACTCGACCCGCTACCTCGCCAACGCCTACGCATCGTTGAAGCGGGCGGCGCGGAAGGAGGGTGGCGCCCTGTGCGGGAACCCGGTCTGGGCGGTCGGGGACGAGATCCACGTCCAGCGGGACAGCGCCACCACCGAGCTCCTGTTGGACACCGGGGCACCGGTGTCGCTCAACCAGCTCACCACCCATCACGGCGGTCGGTCGGTCGGATACTGGTATCAGTCGGGGGGGTGGCACGCCGGCTCCGCGGTCTTC